>NZ_JBSXNZ010000081.1:0-202764 GCF_056857895.1 Marinobacter sp. B-21 | reverse complement strand
TCTTGCCAGTTTGAGAGCGTCTGTTGCCATGATGCGTGCAGGTCAGAATTGACCATAGGATTCCTCCTCGATTTAAAGAAAGGAATCAATGTGACAAATCCTGGGTTTATGGAACAGGTGCCGATTTATGGGCGCTTACGTTCAATGATTCCAAACACCAACGTAGGTGGTAATATCGCCACCATAAACGAGGTGTCTGATAACCAGAAAGCGACGTTCTTTTTCTCCTGAGTTCAAACAGGAAGCAGCCAGCTTGGGAGGCGGCCATTTTTGCTTGCATATTCCGGCCCATCATGAACACCCATTCCGGACGAACGTGAACACCAGTTCTGGTTTAACGTGAACAGCCATTCTGGTCGAAGATGAACACTTTTCCGGATTTTCCGGGATCGGTGTTCACGATGCCGGAATCAGCGTTCACATTCCCGGAAACGGTGTTCACGTTCGCCGGAATACGCATTGCTTACCTATGTAAGCAAAAAGTGGCCAAAATATGATGCGAAGAAACGCCAAGACTTCTATCCACTGAATCGGTGGATAAACCTGTGCATAACTATAATTTATACCGCCCAAAAGGTTGTCCACACAGCCCTCACCTCAAAGTGTTTACACTTTAGCCATGAACTTACGTTTCGGAGTTCTTCGTTTTGGGTTGATCGAAATATATACTTTTATCTCAGATACTTATAGGGCTCTTCCCTCTCACCCTAAGCGGCGATTCACCCGAGGTATTTAAGGACCAGCGATGTTTTGAAAGAGTTTCGCGGCGGTTCAGGGAGAGGTCCTAATGGCCGCGACCGGCGATGAAGGGTGTTGCGCTGCTTTGGCCAACCCCGAATCGCTTTTTCACCCGAGTAAACAGCCGATATTGGTGAGTCGCTTTGAGGCTGAGTTTCCTTTCTTTATGGCGCTGTGAATTAACGCTGAGTCCCCTATCAGCACAAGCTCCTTTGAAGGTCGAGTGATAGCAGTATAGATGAGGGATTGGTCCGTCATGCGTGATGCATATTTTGGGAGTAGCAGAATGCACTTGGGCCACTGCGATCCCTGTGACTTATGGATCGTTATGGCATACCCAAGCTCAATGTTGGTGATGGTTTCGTCGGTGATCTCGACGAGCTTCCCGTCTATGTTCATGACACCGTAAACGCCTTCTTGAGGGGCTGTATAAACGTCCGTAATCTCGCCCAGGTCACCATTGCGAATATCGGCTTCATAGTCGTTCCGGATAACCATGATGCGGTCACCTAGTCTGATCTTTGTCCCGCTGCTCGTTATCCAAGGTATCCATTCCGCTCCAGGGTCGTTGTAGCAGAGTTCTTGGGGTTGGAATTCGTCATACTGAGCTTGGATGAGCTTGTTGACTTCGGTAACACCAAGAGGTCCCTTGCGGATTGGCGTCAGTACAACACAGTCGGCTGGATTGTTGGTTTTAAGGTACTCTTTTAGCAGGGATTCGTGACTAAACTCGGGAAGATAGCGTGTATCGCCACATGCACTGTTCAGTAATGTCCTGTCCATCTCTCCTTTTCGCACGGCAGTCGCCAACTGGTGAATACCACTCTGTTTACCTTGCCGCTTCACCTCCGTCAGCTCGAAGACGGGAAGCCCGCTGTCCATCGCCGCATGGAAGATTAGCCCACCACCAACTGGAGGCAGCTGGGAGACATCACCAAGCAGAATGATACGCGCGGCGTAGGGGAGAATTCCTACGATCTTATACGCCGAGACCAGATCCACCATCGAGGCTTCATCAATTATTAGTAGAACATGCTCTCCAGCATCGGGTTTTCCATCTCCCAGGTGATCAGAGATGAACCTGGCAATTGTTTGTGCCTTTCGGCCAGTGCTCTCAGCCATGCGTTGAGCAGCCCGACCTGATAGTGCTACTTGATACTTTGCAAGACCTGAAGACAGTTGGTCGTAGACCGCGAGTATCGCTAACAGGATGGTGGTTTTACCCGTGCCAGCGCCACCTGAGACTATGGATACAGGCGATTTCACAGCGCCTATAACGGCCGTGCGTTGCTCAGCAGTCATGCGAAATGACAGCGAATCCTCAAACGAATTCAGGGCTTCTTCAATTCGGTCATCGGTAAGGTCTTTCTCCCAGGCTGCCAGCAACGAGCCAGAACCTTTTGGCCGCTCATTGCATTTGGTCAGAAGGCGACCTACGGTTCGCTCCTGTATTGCAGCCCCAAGGCTCTGATAGCCATTCCCGACTTTCAGAAGTGCGCCATGCTTCAACGCAGCATCTGTAATGCCCTCTGGGTTGAGGTCGATCGTTTTGCAGATGGCTGCCGAACCGGAAACGATATCTTCCTCAGGGACGACCGTAGAGCCTGTCTCGAAACAGAATCGGGCAGCTACTTGCTCAGCAACAGCGCTCAGCACACGACTCTCTCGCACGTCCAGCTTGGTGCGTTTGATAATATTCAGCGTGTCTTTAAATGACACGCCAAAGGCCGTGAGGATCAAAGGATCTTCGGAGATTGTTCGGACGGGATCGTCATAGACTCTTGCCAAGCTCTGAGCGAGCGAGAGGGGGAGCTTAGAGTTTTGCAGCCACTCCAGGGCTGCGTAGAAGCTCTCTGACGGCCACTTTTCGATAATTGCTCGTGCAGATTCCTCTGAAACCCCTGCCACGCTTGAGAGGGCTTTCACGTCCTTCTGACGCACTCTCTGGTCAAGATCAGGAAAGTGGCGTATCAAGCGTTTGGCCTTCACCTCTCCGACGCCCTCGATGTTCGCGCCGATCCAGCGGGCCAAGAGTTCACCGGAGGGGCGCAGGAACTGCGATTTCTTCACCTTCATGTAGCGCTCGGTGATCTCGAAGTTCCCCGCTTTGAAACTGTGGGATTTGGTGATGCCGTCCACATTCCAAACGGTTCCGACTTCGGCAGCCTCCATCACTTTCTTAGGGAAGGTAAGGCACAGCGTATGCTTATGTCTGATCACCGAGCCGTCTTCGGCCACCTCCCAAGCGGTGCGGACTCCCGACTTACGTATTTTCGCGATCTGAACCTTAATCATCGCGGTTGGTAACCCGTTTCCAGAAGTACCTCTTTCATTGCCGCATACTTCTCGTTTTCACGTTTCAGTTGAGCGTTCTCCGCCTTGAGTTTAACGATCTGGTCCATCAGCTTGCTGACTTCCGCGTTGGTCACCGCAGCCTTCTTCTCCGAACGCTCACGGGCCGCTTTGTGAGCTTTCGTGTCGGTCTCTTTTTCCCCGTACCAGCGTGCGTCGGCATCCTCAATGAGCTTCCTGATCTCTCCATTTGAACCAAAGGTGGATCGGGAGATATTCAGCTCCGCAAAGAGCGCCGAACGATTCACAATGCCGCGTCGCTCGTACTCGCCATAGTCCTGTTGGGCGTCGCGCTCAGCGATCCACTGCTTAACAGCTTCCAGGTTCTCTTGCCCCTTCGCCTGCCCATTACTCATCAACTTCCCCCAATATCTTTTTGAGCCCCGTCAGGAAGCCGCGAGGTAAGATTTCCATACCGTACTCATCCTTCACCTGACCCAGAGCATTTGCCTGAAATTCCAGTCTCTCCAGCCACTCTTCGGTGCAGACCGTCCGCAGGGCTTTGATCTCGTTGTCAGAGCATATCCCCTTCAGCGATGGCAGCAGCTCCACCCTAGCTTTGGATTGGGGCTCAGTGAAAGCCGTGGGTCGTTTATCAATGATTATTTTTGTATGATTTTTGAGCATGTTGGCTTCGCTTTTGTAGCGATCCCGCTCACGAATGATCTGGCCGAAAAGGGCACGCACAGCTGTATCGTCAATACGTTCCAATAGTTGATAATCTCGGCCGTTTTGCTTGCCTGTGCTTTTTGGGGGTTTTTTGGTTGTTGTTCGAGCCTTGGAAGCCCAGGCTTCGATCAGGTCACGGTAGTGCTTGTTCGCGGTGGCCCGGATAGATTCATAGCCAATACCACCGCTTTCTTGGGACACACGACCAATTTTGGTGATAGAAAAGTCTCTGGCACCTGATTTGTAATAATTCGCGATCGCCTGATTGAGCTTATCCAGCGAAGCTTTAGTTCTTTCCGTTTTGCCATCCTTGAGTGCTTCCAGAACGGCATCGATATCAATGGTCATTCGAAAATCTCCACTGATGGAATTCGCTTCATGGAGCCCGATGACAGCGAGATCGGTGTAATATTTTTCACTGCATCAAATCCGGATTTCAGCAAACCGGCATCGGTTAGGTACTCTTCCGCCTCAATGTAATTTGCGGCGACCCGATAGCCCTCCAGCTTGTCATTAGGGTCAGCAATCTGGGCCATTTTTCGCATGATTGCATTGCCCGCGAGCAGCTGGGTGTGTTCGTCCATTTCAAGAAACAGAGGCCGGTAGCCTGAGCGGGCCATCATCCGACTCAGCGCATTGGTGCGCTTGGCAATAGCAGGCGTTTTGCGAAGGTCATCGTGCAGATCTGGGTAAAACTCAGCATCGTCACACAGTAAGGATAGATGAAGTAATTCTGAGTCTGTTTCGATGAACTTCATGCTGACGCTTAGATCATCTGATGAGCCAACAGCGATAAATTTCTGTCCTTCATCCGCGCCGTCCCGTTGATTTTCTATTTCAATGACCCGGTTGATGAGGTTAAAGATCGCAATATAGTCCTTGGCATACTCATCTGCCTCAACCCGCTGCTTCTCATAACGACGTTCAAGGACTTGAAGCTCGTTATGCTTTAAAAACACTTCACCCGCTTCCTCGGCCATGAATAATTCATCTTTGAGAGTTTCCAACTGGAACTCTATTTCAGTGGCTAACTCAGCCGCTTGATGGGCTTTGTAGCTAATCTGGTTAAATGTTGAGTTGAGTGATGGAAGATAGGTTGCATCAGTGGCATGCCATCGGCAGCGAGGGCAATTTTCAGGCCCGTGCGGCACGGGACCGTAGACCCGTTGCGTTGCTGCTTGAGCGTCTTTGAGGATTGGCCCGCCATTCCAGCAGCCACCAACAGCGAGATTTTCGTCAGTGCGGACTGAATTGCCCCCAACCAAACACACGCCTGTCGAGCGTTCTTCCCATCCGATGGGATTGCGATTACTGATAGCTGCCTCAATTGAATTGTAGATATCAGGCTGGTAGGCAACCCGTAGTTTAATTTGACTCATCTCGGCGTCAACAAGAAAGTTTTTTAGGGATTCTTCTTCCTTGTCGTTCAGAGACAGATGAGCTTCCCGCATTTTCGTAGCCATAACAGATGGAGTAATCTTGTTATAGTAAATCGTCATCAGAAGACGCGTATGTCCTGCCAAAAGTTTTGAGATCACTGGTAAAGGCAGTTCTGTATCCATCGTGTAACTGGTAATTAGTGATACCCGCAAACTATGGAGAGGAAATTCTGTTGCCGTTCTGTTTTTCTCCTGACGTACCTTGTCATAATCCTTTGTAAACCGAAGGCGCTCGCCGTTAGCGAGAGTCTGACCCGATGCGAATACATCATCTTCCAGTTTGGCGAGTAGCCGATACCATGGGTTTGTTATCCTGATAACATCTGCAGGAAAATGTGACCCCCTTATACGGAACAAAAAAGCGAACTCACCCATTTCCCGCAATGCCTTTTTAGATTTTTTTTGCCGCCTGTGTGTATGGGTCTGAGTTCAGTGCCTTTGGTTAGTTGATTGATAGCGTTATATTTTTCCTGCCAGTTCCGGAGCTTTTCCAGCCAATACAGAAGTTCTTCATGCTGCCAAGGAATAGTGTAACCGCGTTGATTCTCCTCGTTTTTGTTCTGATCGGCGGTCTTGTTGGTGCTGATATAGAGCCCTGTCGAATAACGCTCTGTCATTGAGTCATAGATTCGCCGGAATACGCCCTTTCCATACGGACGTTTGGGCGTTCCATATTTAACCCGGATGTTTCATAAACGCTCCAAATTGCCACCCAATCCTGCAGCCGAAACGTCCATCTAACCCGAACATGAGATCTGTTCTTATTAACTGGCCGGAGTTCGCCTCCGAGCAGACAAATCACCCGCTCCAATCGATTACTATTTGAACATTTCCGGCGCCCAGGCGCGCGAAAGCCTCCTGAGACCGGGATAGCGGTGAGCGCCGACATCGGCTCAGCTGGTGTTTAACTTGGGCCGAGGCAGGCGATATAACCGTTCGGTGACCGTGTGCAGGAGGGCCTTGACCGGGCAGCTACTTGGCAGGTGGAGCTTGATGCGGTCTTTGTACTGCACGACCCGCACAGCCAGTTTGAACAGTTTGATGATGACCGTCGAGGGCTGGGCCCGGGACAGTTCAGTGCCTTGCAACAGTTCGGCGCGCAAGGCGTGATGCAGCACATAGGCGGCGCAGGAGAAAAACAGGCGCATGTGGTTAGCCGTAAAGCGGCAATCCGAGGTGCGGTCGCTGGCCAGATCGTTTTTCATCATCTTGATGAAATTCTCGTCCTGGCCCCGGGCGCAATACAGCTCGGCGTACAGCATCTCCGGGGCCGGCTCCTCCAGGGAGGTGACAACAAAGCGGGGGTTATCGCCGAGTCCCATGACTTCGGCTTTCAGGACGGTGCGAAAGGCCTGCGGCCAGGAGCGGGCCTGATAGTCGATCTCGTGGAAGGTGCGCGAGCGTTGCGGCGGCTCCTGTTCGGCGAGGCGGGCGTTGTGGCAGCAGGTATCGTGCAACCGCCGGGTGGATTGCAGATGTGGCTCGGCCAGTTTTTTCAGGCGGCTGTTGCCGACCAGGCCGAACAGAAAATCAGTGTACGGATCGTCGAGCGCCAACTGCATCAATTCCACGTTGGCAAAATGAGCGTCACCACGCAGCAGGATGCGGGTCTGGGGCCAGTGCTGGCGCAGCCGCTTGAGCACCCGCTTGAGGATCATCGCGTTCTCTGCCCCCTTCGGGCGTTTGCCGGGGCGCAGGGCGGCGGTGATGAACTTGCCCGACAGGCCCTCGAACAGAAACAGCGGCAGGTAGCAGTGACTCTGGTAATGATGATTGTAAAACGCCAGCTCCTGTTGTCCATGGGTCTGGTCTTCGGAATGATCCATGTCGAGCACGATCATCTTTGGAGGTTTGGCGTAGCTGGCGACAAACTGTTCCACAAAGGCCTGGGCCAGGCGGTAAAGGTCGCGATTGTTAGCGGCATTTTCCAGGCGCGAGAAGGTCGGAGCGCTGGCCAGATCCTGCTCAGTCTCAAGCGGCTTGCGCTCGGCGCCGAGCTTGAACATCGGGTCACGGCGCAGGGTGTTGGCGTCGTTGGCATCGGCGTAGCCACAGGCGATCTGGAAGATCCGCTGAGTCAATAGATCACAAAGCGAGTGGTCGATATAGGAGGCATGGCGGCGGTCGTTGATGGCCTGGCTCAACCGATGGATCAGGCCAATCTGTTGGTCGACACCTCGCAGCAGCAGGGGCCCAAAGTCGGATGACAATGCCCCGCCCTCAAAATCAGCTCGTACGGTAAAGCCGGCAAAGGGAGGAAAGCGCAGTTGAGTTGGGATAGAATCAGACATGGGCGAACCTTGTTTAGCTTCTTCCGAAGCGTTATTGGCGTAACTCCCATTATATCAATGGGTTGAGCAAGGTTCGCCTTTTTTTATGAATAATTCGGGATAGAGACAGTTTGTGCCCAGTGGTGGAGCCAGGTCTCACTTCGTGACTTTCAAGCCCCGCCGATTCAAGTATAATTTTGACTCCCGAAAACAGGCCGTTTTCGGGCAAGGAAGAAACCATCAAAGGAACTGATATGAAAACCTTCAACACGCTGCGTGTGATCTTTGCACTCGTGGGTACCGGCATGCTTGTCGGCGCCTTCTTTTCTTTCCAGAGCACCTCAACCTTTCTTGATACCGCAACAGCCAAGCCCGGTGTTGTGACAGACCTGATCCGCTCGCGGTCCGGTGATTCAAATGCCTATTATCCCATCGTCCGCTTTGAAGACGAGCAGGGCAGGCTCACAGAGTTCCGTTCTTCAAGTGGCAGTAATCCTCCAAGTTACAGTCCCGGTGAGACGGTTCGTGTGCTGTTTACGCCCGACGAGCCTGAGTCTGCAAGGATTGACGGATTCTTTTCGCTTTGGGGTGCAACCCTGATCGTAGGCTTCTTGGGTGGCGTTTTCTTCCTGATTGGGGCCGGCATGTTTGTTGTACCGGCTGTCAGAAATGGTGGCGCGGCAAAGCTTCGCGAAACCGGACAGCGGGTTCAGGGCATCTTTCAGGGTGTCGAAAAGAACAAGATGATAGAGATGAACGGCAAAAGCCCCTATCAGATCGTTTGTCAGTGGCAGAATCCGGTCACTTCCGATATTCATGTATTCAGGAGTGACAACCTCTGGTTTGACCCGTCGGAGCATATCCAGAGCGAATCCATACCCGTGTACATCAACCCGACCAACCCGAAGCGCTATTGGGTAGATACGTCCTTTTTGCCGAAGATGGCGGCCTGATTCGGCTCTGAGCCCCCATGTAAGTGAACCCCACGTAGCCTCTCCCGGGTGCACCCTGGCACTGGTGAGGGTAGACTGACCGTTTTGAATGCCGGCCCGGCTTTTTCCGGGCCGGATTTTTCTCAAGGTCTGCAGGGTTCATCATGGACGACCATTCCACAAACACCGACTCGGCGGGCGAAAGCAGGCGCCCGCTGATTTCATCGGATCTTGCCACGCCAATCTACGGGCTGTTCGGCCTGGGTACTCTGTACACCCTGTACCTGGCCCATGAGATTGTTATGCCCATCATTCTCGCGTTAATGACGAGCCTGTTGTTGTCGCCACTGGTGAAGAAGGCCTACGTCAAATGGCGGATTCCGCGGGTGGTCAGCTCGCTGGTTCTGGTCTTGCTGGTACTGGCCGGGATTGTCGGTATTGCCGTTGCTGTCGCGACCCCGGCGCTGAAGTGGATGGAAGAGGTGCCGCAGGGTATCTCCAGGCTGCTGGTAGGCGAGAGCGAGATAAGTCGCCAGATTGCCAGGGTGACGGAATCAGCGAAGCAGGTTGAGAAATCCGTGGAGGAGCTTTCCGAGACAGAACAACAACAGCCAACGGCGGTTGTTCTGCAAACGGACTCCTGGCGCAGCCAACTGATGGCCAAAGTCCGGAACGGCATCGCGGGCCTCGCGCTGGCACTGGCACTGACCTATTTCCTTCTGGTCAGCGGTAACCGCCTGACCAGAAACTTTGTTCGTCAGCTCCCCATTGATCAGCGCAAAACGGTTTTACGGATCACTCATGATTCGCAGCATCAGATTGCCCGCTACCTGGGCGTTCTGGGATTGAGCAATCTGGCCGTTGGCACTATCACTGGTCTTATATCCTGGGGCGCCGGCTTGCCGGATCCGGCGGTCTGGGGGCTGGTGGCAGGGTTGGCCCGGTTTATTCCCTATCTGGGCAATATTCTCTCGATTTCGATGCTGACAATCGTATCAGCCGTCAGCCTGGATGAACTCTGGATGATGGCGATCGCGCCCCTGGGTTTCCTGGGGCTGACAACCCTTGTGGGTCTGTTTATCGAGCCCTGGATCCATGGCTTCCGCATGGCCATCAATCCGGTGATTATCTTCGTCTCGATCTTCTTCTGGGGCTGGCTATGGGGGCCAGTGGGCGTGCTTCTGGCGGTGCCATTGATGACGGTTATCCAGGTGGTCCTCAAGCAGATTCCCAAGCTGCGCCCGGTCTACAAGGTTATTGCGCGATAGCGGGAATAATGGATACCCGCAACACGCACTGACACACCCCGGAAACTCACCTATCCTCTCTGGATACCCGAAATTCAGCAGACAGGGAGGATCGCCCGCCCATGATCCCGACTACCATGAAAGCCATGGTTCTTACCGGTCACGGTGATATCGACAAACTCGAGTATCAGGATGTCCCCGTTCCCACCCCCGGGCCCGGCCAGGTGCTTGTTCAGGTGACGGCAACGGCTAAGAACAATACCGACCGGAAGGCCCGGGAAGGGCTGTATCCCACCAAAAAGGGTGAAATGACCTCGTTCCAGATGGGCGGCAAACCCACGCTGGTTTTTCCACGGATACAGGGTGCGGATATTGCCGGGCGTATTGTGGCCGTTGGCGAAGGTGTTGATGAGGCCCGGGTCGGCGAACGGGGTCTGCTGGACTTCAACATCTACGCCAATGATCGTCGGGATATCAATCTCACGCCCGATTACTACGGCCACGGCGCCGATGGCGGGTACGCGGAATACGCTGCACTGCCTGCGGACCAGTTTCATCACATACCCAACCCCGAAATGGCGGATGCCGAAGTCGCGTCCATGGGTATGTGTTCCTATCAGACTGCCATGCACATGCTCACGTCGGCCAACATCAGGGCCGGCGAACGGGTACTGGTAACCGGCGCCAGTGGTGGTGTGGGCACCGCACTGATCCAGCTGTGCCGGATTATGGGAGCAATTCCGTACGCCCTGAGCAAACAGGACAAGGCCGGACCGTTGCTGGAACTGGGTGCCGAGGCGGTGCTGGATCGCTCCGATATGGCTACGTTCGTGGAGCGAGTGAAAGCGCAAACCGGCGGCAAACCCATTGATGCGGTGATGGATCTGGTTGGCGGTGAAATGACCGATGCGTTCATCGATACCATGATTTTCGATATGAATGCCCGCAGCACCTACCCGCGCCTGAGCATTGCCGGCGCCAGCGGCGGCAACATCAGCGAAATCCTGTGGACCCGTATCTACCTCTATCAGGTGCAGATTCTCGGCGTGTCCCATGGTACCCGGGAGGAAGCGGAACAGCTGATGGCCTGGATTCGCAACGGCCACCTGAAACCGGTTCTGCACGGCGCTTTCCGGCTCTCTGATCTGCACCGGGCAGAGCAGTACTTCGTGAACCGGGGTAGCACTTATCTCGGCAAGATCGTGATTGTTCCCGACTCACAGTGGGAAGAACACGGCAAACGCTGGTCACTGGAGAGCGCCTGATGAAGCCGGAACTGACCATTGAACTGATGGATACCCATGCCGGCGGTGATGTCAGCCGTATCGTGACCGGTGGTATTGATCGGCTGCCCGGCGATACTGTTCGGGCGCAGATGGAATACCTGCGCGACGATGCCGATGGCCTGCGCCGGCTGCTGCTGGAAGAGCCCTATGGCGTGCCGGAAATGTCAGTGGATCTGCTGGTGCCGCCGACGGACCCGAGGGCGGCGGCCGGCTACATCATCATGGAGGTGATGGGCTACCCGATCTACTCCGGCTCAAACACCATTTGCACCGCCACCGCCGTGCTCGAATCGGGCATTGTGCCGAAACAGGAAGGGAAACAGAATTTCGTCCTGGAGTCGCCCGCCGGCCTGGTTCAGATCGAGGCGACCGTGCATGACGGCCTGGTGGAAACGATCACCTGTGAAGGCCTGCCCAGTTATATCCATACCTACCAGGCCACCATTGATGTGCCTTCGCTGGGTGGGATTACCTACAGCGTGGCCTACAGCGGCGGGTTCTACGCGCTGGTCGATGCCGCCAGCCTGGGTTTTGATCTGACCCTGGATGAGGAACGCAAGCTGGCGGAAACCGCCCACGCCATCGTCGAGGCCATTCAGGCCGAGCGTGGCTTTTCCCATTACACCCTTGGCGATGTCGGCCCGCTGCCGTTCCTGCACTTCATGGGGCCTGTGGAGCATCTAGCTGAAGGTTATTACCGTTCCCGTTCCGCTACCTACGTGCATCCGGGCGTGATATGCCGGAGCACGACCGGCACCGGCACCTCGGCGCGGCTGGCGCTGATGAATTACGAAGGCAGCATAAAGCCGGGCGACAAGCTGGAAACCATATCCCTGAGGGAGACCGGTTTTATCGGCGAATTTACCTCGGTTGAGGAAGAGGGCGAATACCAGGTGATCAAGAACAGCATCACTGGCAAGGGCTATGTCATTGCCCGCTCAGACATCGTTGTGAACTGCGATGATCCTATGGTGGAGTGTGGGGCCCTGCACCATATTCTTTCCAGCCGCCACTCCGGAGATATCACCCCGAAATCCTGATCTCCTCACTGGGCGCGGCCTGCCGGCTGCGCCGGTTTATCTCCTCATAAAGCGCCCCGATTTTCTTCCTACTTGGTCTAAAGTTTACCTTTACGTAAAGTGAAGCCTGTGCTAAACCTTGACCCGTGCTTTCGATGATAAAAACAACAGGAGTTGAGAATGAGCCTTCCGGAATACACTGACGTTTACAACAACTTCGATCCTGCTGCCCTGGAAGCGGACATCCTGGATGGACGTCTGGATAGCGGGCTCAACGTATGCCACGAAATCTGCGACAAGTGGGCGGGCGACCCCAGCCGGGTCGCCCTTTACTACGAAAAAGAGGATGGCGGTGACGGTGTTCTGACCTTTGCCGAGCTGAAAGAGCAGTCCGCCCGATTTGCCAATTACCTGGCATCCCAAGGCATTGGCAAGGGTGACCGGGTGGCTGCACTCCTGCCGCGTACACCGGAGCTGCTGATCGTCATCGCGGGCACCCTGCGCGCCGGTGCTGTCTATCAACCCCTGTTCACTGCCTTTGGGTCCGGGGCTATTGAATACCGTTTTGAGCGGGCCGGCACCAGGCTGGTGGTGACCAACCCGGAAAACTACCCCAAGCTGAATGACGTCAAGGTGTGTCCGCCGGTACTCGCAGTGAACGCCGGTGAGATTGACGCTGAAGTCCCCGATTTCGAGGAAACCCTGGCGGCGCAGTCCAGTGAGTTTGAGCCGGTCATGGTTAAAGGCGACGACCCGTTCCTGCAGATGTTTACGTCTGGAACGGTGGGCAAGTCCAAGGGCGTTGCCGTCCCGGCCAAAGCGCTGCTGGCGTTTTATGTCTATATGAAGTATGCCATCGATCTGCGTGACGACGACAGGTTCTGGAATGTGGCCGATCCCGGCTGGGCCTACGGCCTTTATTACGCCGTGGTGGGCCCCCTGTTGATGGGGCACGCTACCCATTTCAACCCGGGGGGCTTCACGCCGGAATCCACCTACGACATGATCCGGAAGTACAAGATCACCAACCTGGCCGCGGCGCCTACGGCCTATCGTCTGCTCAAGGCCAACGATCATGTGCTGCCAGAAGGTGAGAACCTGGGTCTGCGAATCGCCAGCAGTGCCGGTGAGCCCCTCAATCCGGAAGTGGTGAACTGGATCCGCAATCGTCACTTCTGCCCGGTCAAGGATCACTACGGCCAGACCGAAACCGGTATGACCTGCTGTAACTTCCATGGCCTTGAGCATCCCGTTCGCGAGGGTTCAATGGGTTATGCCTCCCCGGGCCATAAAGTCGTCGCCCTGAACGAGAAGAACGAGGAAGTGGGCGCGGGCGAGGTTGGTCAACTGGCCGTGGACGTGAAAGCTTCGCCCCTGTTCCACTTTGACGGTTACACCTGGGGTGAAAAAGACCCGTTCGTGGAAGGCTACTATCTCACCGGTGACATGGTGGTCTGCCACGGCGATGGGTGCTTCTCCTTCAGCGGTCGGGACGACGACATCATCACCACCGCCGGCTACCGCGTCGGCCCCGCGGATGTGGAGAGCACGTTGCTGGAGCATGCCGCCGTGGCGGAGTCCGGCGTAGTCGGGAAGCCGGATGAAAAGCGCGGCTCCATCATCAAGGCCTATGTGGTGATCAAGAGCGATCAGGAACCGGCGGATGAGCAGGCCCTGAAAGACGAACTTCAGGAGTTGGTGCGCCGCCGGTTGTCCACCCACGCCTTCCCCCGGGAAATCGAGTTCGTTGATGAGCTGCCGAAGACGCCGAGCGGCAAGATTCAGCGCTTCGTCCTTCGTAATAAAGCCCAGGAAGAAGCCGGCGCATGATCATCACGTTTGAAGAGCTGCAGGCCTTCCTTGACGAGCAGTTTCCGCAGGGGGCCGCCTTCGGCACCCTGCAAAAGCTGGGGGACGGCTGGGCGGAAATGAAGCTGGAAGTGGATGAGGAGCATCTCAGGCCGGGGGGGACCGTCTCCGGGCCGGCCATGATGGGGCTGGCGGACGTCACCCTTTACGCGGCGCTGTTGAGCAGGATTGGCCTGGTGCCGCTGGCGGTTACCACCAACCTGAATATCAACTTCCTGCGCAAACCTGTGGCACACCAGCCGATCTGGGCCAGGGCGACAATGCTGAAGGTCGGCCGTACCATGGGGGTGGGTGAAGTGTTTGTCTACTCCGAAGGCGCAGAGGATCCGGTGGCCCACTCCACCCTGACCTATTCGATTCCTCCGAACCGGTAGCGCCATGCAGATAAGAGACATGATGGTGCCGGTGGGCGAGGGCGTTGAGCTGGAAGTCAGGCGGATCCAGCACCAGCAACAAAAAGGGCCGGTTCTGGTGTTTCTGCACGAATCCCTCGGCAGTATTGCCCTGTGGCGGAAGTTTCCGGAGAAGCTTGCTAGGGCGACAGGGTGGGATGCGCTGATCTACAACCGGCAGGGTTACGGGCAGTCAACCCGGGAAGTGCTGCCGCGCCCCTACGACTACCTCGAAGTCGCCGGCCATCGCTGGCTACCCCGGTTGCTGGACAGGCTTGAAATTCCGGAAGCCGTGCTGGTGGGGCATAGTGATGGTGGCTCGATTTCCCTGGTAGCCGCCGGCGCTTTGGGCAGACGCGTAAAGGCGCTTGTCACCATGGCGGCGCACACCTACGCCGACCACCTGACGCTCGCGGGTTTAGAGGAAATGGCCAGTCGTTACCGGGAAACCGATATTCGTGAACGCCTGGAGCGGTATCACGGCCATCGGACCGATGATCTGTTTAACGCCTGGCAGACCGTCTGGCGTGATGAGGGGTTCCATGCGGCGATGGATTTCGGTCACTGGCTGGCGGCTATCGAATGCCCGGCTATGATCATTCAGGGAGAGTGTGACGAATACGGCGTGCCCGAACAGGTGACTGACATCGTGGCTGGCATCGGTTCCAGCGCCAGGGAGGTTTTCCTGGAAGATGCCGGTCACTCGCCCCATCTCGAGCAGCAGGACCAGTTGGTGACCCTCATATGCGACTTTTTGCGTAGCGAGGTTGAACTGAAAAATCAGAATTAAGTGTTGACGTTTACGTATACGTCAATCTAATCTGTGATATAGATAACATGTACAACAATAACAAAGGTAAATTGGCTCATGAGTGAACAGTACGTGCTGGAGACCCGTAACCTTGTCAAGGAATTCAAGGGCTTTGTTGCGGTCGACGACGTGAATCTGAAGATTCAGAAAGGCCATATTCACGCCCTGATTGGCCCCAACGGCGCCGGCAAGACCACGGTCTTCAATCTGCTCACCAAGTTCCTGATTCCGACCCGGGGTCAGATCCTGTTCAAGGGGCAGGACATCACAGCCATGAAATCGGCTGCCATTGCCCGTAAGGGGATCGTCCGCTCATTCCAGATTTCCGCGGTGTTTCCTCACATGACGGCACTGGAGAATATCCGGGTTGCCCTGCAAACCGCGGAAAACAACTCCTACAGCTTCTGGAAGTCCGGCGCTTCACTGAACAAACTGAACCAGCGCTGCATGGAATTGCTCGATTCCGTCGGGCTTGTGGAGTTCGCCAACACCACAACGGTGGAACTGGCCTATGGCCGCAAGCGGGCGCTGGAGCTGGCCACCACCTTGGCCATGGAGCCCGAATTGCTGCTTCTTGACGAGCCTACCCAGGGCATGGGCGGCGAAGACGTAGACAGTGTGGTTGAACTGGTTCGCAAGGCAGCCAGGGGCCGCACGGTGCTGATGGTGGAACACAATCTCGGGGTGGTCAGCAAACTGTGCGACCGCATCACGGTGCTGGCCCAGGGGGCCGTCCTTACCGAGGGAGAGTACAGCGAAGTGTCTGCCGATCCCCGAGTGCGTGAAGTCTACATGGGCACCGCGAACGATAAAGCCTCGGCGGAGCGGGAGACATCAGAATGAGCAACCGTGCCGACAAAGAATACGAACAGCTGCGGGTTTCCGGTCTGCACGCTTTTTACGGTGAGTCGCATATCCTGCACGGCATCGATCTTGTGGTTCACCGCGGCGAGCTGGTCACCCTGCTCGGGCGCAACGGCGCCGGCCGCAGCACAACGCTCAAGGCCATCATGAACATGGTTGGCCGCCGCACCGGCTCCATCATGATCAACGGCGAAGAGACCATGTCTTGTGCGCCGCACCATATTGCAAGGTTGGGTGTCGGGTATTGCCCCGAACACCGGGGCATTTTTTCCGCACTCAACGTCCAGGAGAACCTGACCCTGCCGCCGGTAGTGCGCAGCGGCGGCATGGGCCTGGAAGAAATTTACAGCATGTTTCCCAACCTCTATGAGCGCCGCTTCAGCCAGGGCACGAAACTGTCTGGCGGTGAACAGCAAATGCTGGCCATGGCCCGCATCCTTCGGACCGGCGCCAATATGCTGCTGCTCGACGAAATCACCGAGGGGCTGGCACCGGTCATTGTTGAAAAGCTTGGCGAAGTGCTGATCAAGCTCAAGAACAAAGGCCTGACCATTGTGCTGGTGGAGCAGAATTTCCATTTCGCCGCGCCGCTGGCTGATCGCCACTACGTTGTGGAGCATGGCCAGATCGTGGAAGAGGTAAGCGCCGGCGAGCTTGAAGCCAAGCAGTCGCTGCTGAACGACTATTTGGGTGTGTAACACCGGATAGAAGAGAGCAACAACCAAAAAAAGCAACAACCCGAACAACCAACGCACGACAGTCGCGGAGATACAACAATGACAATGATGAAAAAGCTTCTGACATCAGCCGTTGCAACCGCCATGATGGTGGGTGGCGCCCAGGCGGCCATTTCTGACAACACCGTTAAAATCGGCTACCTGGCGGACATGTCCGGTACCTACCGGGATCTCGCTGGCCCCAACGGCATGAAGGCCCTGGAAATGGCCGTCGCCGATTTCGGCGGAAAAGTGAGCGGCGCCACTATCGAAGTTGTGAGCGCAGATGACCGCAACAGCGCGGATGTGGCCTCCAGCACAGTCCGCCGCTGGGTCGAAAATGACAAAGTCGATCTGGTCGCCGGCCTTGTGGCTTCCTCAGTCTCCATCGCGGTAAGCGATATCCTTGAAGAGAATGACAAGCTGGGTATCATTTCCGGCTCTGCGGCCTCCAGCATCACCAACGAGCATTGCACGCCAAACCATATCCACTATGTGTACGACACTTATCCGCTGGCTAATGGCACTGCCAGTGCAGTGGTAAAAGAAGGCGGTAAAACCTGGTACATCCTGACCGCGGATTACGCGTTTGGTCATGCCCTTGAAGCGGACGTAACCCGCGTTGTTGAGGCCAACGGTGGCGAAGTCATCGGTACCCTGCGGCATCCGTTCCCTACGCCTGATTTCTCCTCTTTCATCCTTCAGGCACAGGCTTCGGGTGCGGATGTCGTGGCGTTGGCCAATGCGGGTGCGGATACCACCAATGCCATCAACACCGCCAGTGAGTTTGGTGTAACCCAGTCAGGACAGACCCTTGCCGCTCTGCTGCTGTTCCTGACAGATGTGCACGCACTGGGCGTGGATGCAGCCCAGGGCATTCAGCTGACCACGGGCTGGTACTGGGATATGAACGATGAGACCCGCGCCTGGTCCGATCGTTTCGAGAAAGAAACCGGAGTACGTCCGACCATGGTTCACGCCGGTATCTACTCCAGCACCATGCAGTACCTGAAAGCCGTTGAAGCCACCGGTTCCGACGATGCCCAGACTGTACGCCAGAAAATGATGGATACACCGATCAACGACATGTTTGCCAAGAACGGCAAGATTCGTGTCGATGGCCGTATGGTGCACGACATGTACCTGGCAGAAGTCAAAACACCGGCTGAGTCCAAAGGGGAGTGGGATCTGTACAAGATTCTCCGCACTATCCCGGCTGACGAAGCCTATCGCCCGCTCTCCGAGAGCAAGTGCCCGCTGGTAACCAGCAAATAAAGAGAAGAGCGTAATCTTCGGGGTTCCCTCGCCTTCCGGTGGGGCAGCCCCGGGAACTCGCAACGATGGTTCCCGGTATCACGTTTGCGCTGCTTTTGGAGTGAGCAACATGTCCATGATTTTCGGTGTCCCCCTTGCCGTGCTGGCTGGTCAGCTTCTGATCGGGGTCATTAATGGCGCGTTTTATGCGCTCTTGAGCCTCGGCTTGGCAGTTATCTTTGGCCTGCTCAAGATAATTAACTTTGCCCATGGGGCAATGTACATGCTGGGCGCCATGTCCACCGTCATCCTCTTTGACGCTCTCGGCGTCAATTACTGGGTTGCGCTTTTCGTCGCGCCACTTCTGGTCGGAGCGGTCGGCGTACTGATCGAATATTTCCTGCTCCGGAGGATCGCCGGCCAGGACCATATCTACAGCCTTTTGCTCACCTTTGGCGTGGCTTTGCTGTTACAGGGTGTGCTTACGAACATCTACGGGGTATCCGGGCTCCGGTATTCCATGCCTGATATATTCCAGGGCGGAATGAAACTCGGATTCATGTTCCTTCCTTATTACCGGCTCTGGGTTATCGTGATCGCGTTGCTGGTCTGCTTTGGCACCTGGTTCATGATCGAAAAAACCAAGCTTGGTGCCTATCTGCGTGCCGGAACGGAAGACTCTCAATTGATGCAGGGGTTCGGCATCAACGTGCCCTTACTGATCAGCCTTACCTACGGCTTTGGCGTTATGCTCGCGGCGTTTGCGGGTGTCCTGGCTGCGCCAATCTATTCCGTTACGCCGGTGATGGGGTCTCACATCCTGATAACCGTCTTTGCCGTGGTGGTTATCGGTGGCATGGGCTCCATCGGTGGCGCGATTATCACCGGTATTCTCATGGGGGTGATTGAAGGCCTTACCAAAACCTTTTATCCGCCTGCTTCATCCGCGGTGATCTTCCTGGTCATGGTGATCGTTCTGATGTTCCGCCCCAGTGGCTTGTTTGGTAAGGAGGCGTAACCATGACTCAGCCTGTCAATCAGACCGAGATCCAAAAAGCCATTCTGGAACAGCAAAGCGCGGACAACCGGAAAAAAATGGTACTGAACGGTGTCCTGCTGCTGCTTTTGCTCGCAGCACCGTTCGCCATGTATCCGGTGTTCCTGATGAAGATCCTGTGTTTTGCCCTGTTTGCGGTGGCATTTAACCTGCTGTTCGGTTTTACCGGCCTGCTGTCCTTCGGCCACGCGGCTTTTCTTGCGACAGGCGGTTATACAACCGGCTATCTGCTGAGCAACGTTTCCGGCCTGACCACTGAAATGGGCATTATTGCAGGCACCGCTGCTGCCACATTGCTGGGGTTGGCGTTCGCACTGCTGTCCATCCGACGGCAGGGCATCTACTTTGCGATGGTTACCCTGGCGCTGTCGCAGTTGGTGTTCTTCTTCCTCGTCCAGTCGGAATTCACCGGCGGTGAAGACGGGATGCATGGTATTCCCAGGGGCAATCTGTTTGGTTTCGTCGACCTCTCGGACAACTACAACATGTATTATTTCGTGTTGGCGGTTTTCCTCGGTTGTTATCTCCTGGTCCAGCGGATTGTAAGCAGCCCTTACGGCCAGGTGTTAAAGGCGATCAAGCAGAATGAACCCCGGGCCATATCATTGGGCTACAACGTGAATCGCTACAAGGTGCTTGCCTTTGTCATCTCGGCGGCCCTGGCAGGACTTGCCGGTTCCCTGAAGTCAGTGGTTTTCCAACTGGCCTCCCTGAACGATGCGCACTGGCATATGTCGGGCGAAGTCATCCTGATGACCCTCGTGGGGGGCATGGGCACCCTTCTTGGACCTGTTGTGGGCGCAACCTTTGTGGTTAATATCGAGTACCAGCTCTCCCAGGGTCCGCTTCGGGATTGGGTAGATCCGATTCTCGGTGGCATCTTCGTGCTCACGGTACTGGCGTTCCGCAGCGGTATCGTTGGTGAGATCCAGAAGTTTGTGAGAAAGAATCTGGGGTAAGCGAACCTCAGTTCGGGAACCCAGAGAGGCCACCGATCCAGGTGGCCTCTCTGTTAAACACGAAGGCGTCCATGGCCAGAACGCCATGTTCGATACCGCCATCAATCAGGCCGCCCGAACTTCCGATGCCAGCTGCACCGGCCGCCACCAGCAGAGGCAGGAAATGCTCTTCTGTGGGGTGGGCACGCCGGGCGTGGGGAGCCAGTTTCAAGGTTTCAATCAGCTGTTGCTGATTGCCTTCCCGGATGTTTGCCCGCACCCAGTCCGTAAATTCCCGGGCGTAGTCTGACGCCTTCCGATCCCGCCAGCGAACTTCGTGCAGGTTATGGGTCAGGCTGCCGGATCCGACAATCAGTACCCCGTCATGCTCCAGGGGCTGCAGTGCCTCGCCCAGCTGCCACGCTGACTCGGAATCAAGATCCATTGGCATGGAAACCTGAAAGACCGGGACTGAAGCCTCCGGGAACAGGTGCATCAGGGGGACCCAGGCACCGTGATCCAGCCCCCGGCTGGCGTCAGCCACAGGTTTCCAGCCGGCCGCCTCCAGAAGCGCCAGGGCTTTGCCAGCCAAAGCCGGGTGGCCTGATACCGGATATTCCATCCGGTACAGCTCAGGCGGGAATCCGCTGAAATCGTGGATGGTTGCCGGTTTTTCCGAGAAGCCCACCCGGATTCCGGTGGTCATCCAGTGCGGTGAAACGACCAGCACGGCTTCGGGTTTTGGCAGGCGTCTACCCAGGTCGGTCAGTGCCGGGCCAGCCAGGCCCGGCTCCAATGCGAAGGTGGGTGCGCCGTGGGAGACAAACAGGCTCATGGTTGATTCTTCCTTGCTGAGCGTGGTTATTGGGCTGCGATAAGGCGGTCAACAGATGCCCGTCCGGCACCACTGAAAAACAGTGACACGGATACTGCCAGCAATGCCAGACCAAACTCGTAACCATTGTTGCTCATGAACAGCCCGTTGCCGATATGAACGCTGAAAATGGCAATCAGCATGGCGAAAGCCAGTACCGCGCTGGCGGGGCGAACCAGAAAGCCGATGATCAGTGCCAGACCGCCAAGGAATTCCGCACCACCGGCCAACAGGGCCATCAGGTAGCCCGGGCTCAGGCCGATGGAATCCATCCACTGCCCGGTACCTTCCAGGCCATAGCCGCCGAACCAGCCAAACAGTTTCTGGGCGCCGTGGGCGGCGAAAATAATCCCGACCGGAATGCGCAGGGCAAAAGCACCCCAGCCGGCCTGGGTAGACAGCAACGTGTTCAGGAATGCGTTGTTCATGATGAATCTCCTTGGGTGTGTTTGAGCATGTTGCTACTTTACAAATATCAAATAACGGGATAAACATGATTTATATAAACTAACTGTTCCGGAAAATGAAACAATGGATCGATTGCTGGAGATGCAGACCTTCTGCGCGGTGGTGGAGGCGGGCAGCTTCGTTGCCGCTTCGGATGCCCTGGGCATGTCCAGGGCGGCGGTGTCCCGCTATCTCGGTGAGCTGGAATCCCGGCTCGGGATAAGACTGTTGCACCGGACGACCCGGAGACTGTCACTGACGGGAGAGGGGGAAGTTTTCTATGTTCGCTGCCGGGAACTGCTCGCGGGCGTTGAGGAAGCCGAGGCGGAAATTACGTCCCGGAGCGATGTCGCCCGGGGTTTGTTAAGGATTAACGCACCGGTCAGTTTCGGAATCAGCCATCTGGCACCTTTGTGGGGCGAGTTTCACGCCCGTTATCCGGATGTGGCGCTCTCTATCGATCTGTCTGACCGGCTGGTGGACATTGTCGAAGAAGGCTTTGATCTGGCCATCCGTATTGCAACACTGCAAAACTCCACGCTGGTCAGCCGACGGATAACGTCCACCCGCCTGATCGCCTGTGCCTCCCCCGGTTATCTGTCGGCCCAGGGCACGCCCGAAGCGCCTGCGGATCTCGCCAGCCACCGGATCATCGGCTACAGCAACTTTACAACCGGCAACGACTGGCCGTTCGAAGGACCGGAGGGGGCGACCAGTGTGCGGGTCCGGCCGTGGATGCAGGCCAATAATGGCGAGACATGCTGCGCAGCTGCGGTGGCTGGGCAGGGCGTGGTGCTTCAACCGGGCTTTCTCGTACAGAAGGACCTTGAAGCCGGGCGACTGGTGGAGCTGATGCCAGAATATCGTTCCACCGAGCTCGGCGTGTACGCCGTTTACCCCACCCGCAAGTTCGTGACGCCCAAAGTCCGTGCGCTGGTTGATTACCTCGTATCGGCGTTTCCGGAGGCTCTGTGAGCTGATGCCTATGTTCCCAATTGTTTCCAATAAGGGCCGGAAGATCTCTGTTTAAAATTGTAAGCAGCCACCGGCACAGTCG
The DNA here is from genome assembly GCF_056857895.1 of Marinobacter sp. B-21. Taxonomy (NCBI): domain Bacteria; kingdom Pseudomonadati; phylum Pseudomonadota; class Gammaproteobacteria; order Pseudomonadales; family Marinobacteraceae; genus Marinobacter; species Marinobacter sp. B-21. The sequence goes on along the minus strand of NZ_JBSXNZ010000081.1, from coordinate 180,533 downwards.
CCGTCAGCCTTCCTGAGTGCCATCATTTTGTTCCCATAAAAAATGATATAAAACAAAATAGTAAAGCTAAATATACAGTCTCTGAGGGTGTAACGTTCGATCACAACGTGTATCCCTCCGTAAACGCCAATTTTCTGACGAATTTCGCCGGATAAACCCGGAACCAGGCCTCATCCAGTCGAAAAGTGTCGCTGTATGATTCCTTGGAATCGTCAACAAATTGGTGCAAGAAGATGTCATATTGCGGCAAAAAATTATCGAAGCACGGACTGCTGATCTTACCGGCTGTGGCTCTGCTTTCGGGCTGCGGTCTGGACATTTCTACCGATGACAGCAGCACAGCGGCACAAACCCGGAACACAAGTGAGCCGACGGTCCAGATCACCGGCGCGGCCATGAAGGGGGTTATCCAGCAAGGCCTTGTGGTTGCAAATCGTTTGGTAGCGGATAAAGAGGGCAATTATGCTCCACAACGTCAGGCGGCCACGCCTGTGCGGACGGCTGAAGACGGCAGTTACGAGTGGCAGCTTGGTGGCAAAGCGGAAGGCTGGGCCCTGGTAGAGCTCCAGTCCGATGGCAGCACCCGTATGGTCTGCGACGTTGTTCCCCAGTGTGATCAGGCCGGTTCGGCACCCATTGCTTTCGGCCAGCCAATGGCTCTGGACAGCAACTTCAGCCTTCGTGGAGCCGGTGGTCTAAGCATGGAAACCGTCAACCTGACTCCGTTGACGCACCTGGCCGTAACCCTGGCGGAACGCAGTGCCAACGGGCTTTCACCGAATGCGCTTTCTAGTGCCTACACAACGGTGGAAGCCTGGTTTGGTCTCCCGGCCGGCGCCCTCCGTCTCACCCCGCCGGATGTGACCCAGCTTGACGAAATGACCGGTGTTACCGCTGACGCCCTCCAGGTAGCTATCGCTAACGCCGCCTTCCTGGCTTTGGTAAACGATAATGCCCAGTGGAACTCGATTTCTGATGTACTGAACAATCTCACTTCTCAGGTCAGTGTCACGGGCCAGATCAGTGTGATGGGGGATGGTACCAATGTAGCGCTCGCTGACCTCGTTTCTGCCGCAGCATTACAGGCCTCCGAGCTCCAGGCAACCGTGGAATCAAGCGTCATCAGCCAGAAACTGGTGGTGGTTGAGTACCGCAACGTACAGCGTTTCAAAACCATTGCTGAAGTCTATGACGGCAGCGATACCAGTGTTGCCGACAGTGTTGCTGACAGTGGTGACACCACCACCGACACAACAAACGACAGTTCTGCAGGCACGGACCAGACGGCTGCAGATGGTGGGGATACGGCGGCTGATACCAGTACGGAAACCACAACGGATAACACTGAAGAGCATGTCGCCGGCACAACCGAACCGGATACCACTGTAGACGGCAGCACCGGTGATTCGGTTGCCGATACCGGAACCAGCGAGCCGCCGGCTACGGAAACGACGCCGGAAGAAACCATTCCGGCCAACGCAGCCCTGCTGAGCTGGACGGCACCGCTGACCCGCGAAAACGGTGACAGCCTGGCCATGGGTGAAATTGCCGGCTTTGAAGTTGTCTACGGTACCAGCGCCGAAAGCCTGGACCAGAGCCTTGCGATCGGTGATGCTTCCACCGATGAGCTGCTGGTGGACGAACTCACCGAAGGCACCTGGTACTTCGCCATCCGCACCCTGGACACTGATGGCAACCGCAGCCGGCTGTCCGAGGTTGTTTACAAGCAGATCTGATCCGGCATGAAATGCTGCGGTGTCCCGCTGGGGTCGCCGCAGCCAGACTGCTACTATGTATCAGTCCAATATCCATGCCGAGCACGCAATGAATGGTTCAGACTCTCTCCAAACCCTCCTGGAAGTCATTCCGGATGCCCGCGACGGCCTCACCCGAACAGAGCGCATCATTCTGCATGTACTGCATGAAACCCAGCGGGAACTGAACGGCCGCAATGTGCCAACCGCCATGCTTTATGGGCGGGTGCTGGAGTATGTGGATATGAGCGAAGCGGAGCTTCACGTCTATCTTGACCGGCTGGGAGTGAAGGGAGACGGTTTGTGAGTATCGATTTCAAAGCTCTCTATCCAAAGCTGATCAATCTGTTGTTGGATACGGTCTTCGTGGTCGATGAATTCGGACATATCGTGTTTGTCAGTGATGCCTGCGAGCAGCTGCTTGGTTATTCCGCCAACGAGATGATCGACACCCGGATTCTGAATTACATCCACCCTGACGACCTGGATCGCACTCTTGTAGCTATCGGCAATGTGATGAGTGGCCAGTCCCACACGGATTTCGAGAATCGTTACCTGCACAAAGATGGCAGCGTTGTTCAAATCCTTTGGTCCGCACGCTGGTCTGAGCAAGATCGCCTGAGGATTGCTGTGGCGCGAAATGTTACCGCACTGCGGCAGGCAGACCAGACCCGGAACGCGTTGTATCGAATTTCCGAAGCGGCCCACGCGGCAGAAACGCTCCGTGCGCTGTGCGACGGTGTGCGCGAGGTGATCGGCGAGCTTTTCCCGGAATCTGATCTGTGCCTCGGGTTTTACGACGCTGCCGGGAGCCTGCTCAGCGTTCCGGACTGGATCGCTGGACGATCCGGTAGCTGGATTAAGAAGCCTGTGGAATCAGGGACTGCCATTGCCGATGTCATCAACGCGGGGCAGGCTCTGCTGGCTTCCCGTGATCCCGCTCGGCAGGGGGTGGGGCTCAATGACCTGACACAACCTGAAGGTGCCAATTGGTTAGGTGTGCCCCTGATATCCCGGGACGCTGTTCTTGGTGTATTGGTCATTGAAAGTCCGTCACCAGGCACGCGCTATCGCGAAGCGGATCAGGGGTTGCTGCAGTTCGTGGCGACGCAGCTTGCGACGGTGGTTGAGCGTAAACGGGCGGAAGAACGTCTGCGGTTCATGGCTCACCACGACGCGTTGACTGGTTTGACCAACCGCTCGCTATTCTACGACCGCCTGGAAACCGCCCTGCGGTCGGCCAACAGGAACGAAGGCCGGCTGGCCTTGCTGTACCTCGATGTAGATGATTTCAAGCTCATCAACGACACCGGTGGCCATGAGGCCGGGGACCAGCTGCTTGTGGAAATCGCCCGCCGTCTGGAAGATTGTACGAGGGAGACGGATACAGTTGCGCGTATGGGTGGCGACGAATTCACGGTGCTGTTGACTGATGTTCATGGCCGTGACTCGGTCGAGGCGGCTGTTGCCAAGGTCCATGAACTGACGGCGCTGCCCATGAATCTTGAAGGACAGACTTTTCATATCTCATGCAGCATCGGTAAGGCTCTTTACCCGGAGGACGGAATAACGGCCAGGGAATTACTCAGCAAGGCCGACGCGAATATGTATTTGAGCAAAAGGCATGCGCACTAGTGTCCCTTAACAAAAGTCCGCTTGCTTATTGAGCTTGTCTGATAATCTGGCGATTGACTCAATAATCTGGTCGGCAGATTTATGCCATTCAAAGGGCTTCGGGTCTTCGTTGTAAGTCTTCAGATAGTCTTTGATCGAGCTCTCAAGCTCTCGTGTACTGCGATGTGAATTTCGCTTGATCCAGGGCTCTGAAATCAACCCGAAGAACCGCTCGACCTGATTAATCCAGGACGCTGAAGTCGGCGTGAAATGCACGTGGTAGCGAGGTCTAGCGGCAAACCAGGCACGCACCTTTGCTGTTTTGTGTGTGCCGTAGTTGTCCATGACGAGATGAACGTCCATATTCGGCGGAACGGCGCGATCAATCTCTTTTAAGAAGGCCAGAAATTCCGTTGCACGGTGTCGGCGATGTAGCCTGCCGACCACTTCTCCGGTTGCTATATCAAGTGCAGCGAACAACGTCGTGGTGCCGTGCCGGACGTAATCATGTGTTCTGGTTTCTGTGTGTCCAAATGACAGAGGTAGCGCAGGCTGTGTTCGATTGATGGCTTGTATCTGGCTCTTCTCATCAACACACAGCACCATCGCCTTCGTTGGTGGATTCATTTACAAACCAACGATATCGTGAACCTTGGCAACAAAATGCGGGTCGGTAGACAGCTTGAATGTATCGTGGCGATGCGGCTTCAAGCCAAAAGCTCGCCAAATTCGACTCACCGACATCGCACTTAATCCAGTCTCTTTGGCCATCAAGCTCGTTGACCAGTGAGTGGCATTTTTTGGTTTTTCTTTGAGTGTTTTATTAATTAAATCAGTAACTTTTTGATCATTTATAGTTCGAGGTCGGCCAGTCCTGGGCGCATCAGTCAGACCCGCAACCCTGTGTGTTTTGAAACGATTTCGCCACTTATTCACAGTTTCGGAGGTTACGCCAACGCGCTCACCGACCACTCTGCCCGGAAGACCTTCGGTACTCAGCAGAATGATACGGGCTCGCAACTGTTCAGCGGCAGGCATGCGTTGTCGCCTCAACCATGACTCCAGCTCCTTTCGTTCAGAGTCGCTCACTTCAAGGGGTCTAGCTATTCGCGCCATGGTTTTTTCTCCTGTCTCTACTTGTGAGATTATACAGGATCGGAGAATTATCTATGCGAATTTTTGTTAAGGGACACTAGTCGCTGCTTTCATGAGGGGGCTCCCTGGAACGACCGTGAACATCACCGCCTGATACGGTATATGCCTATCTTGCAAAGTGCTCCGAAAAACCGGATAAAGGAGCGTTAAGCCCCCCCCCCTGTGCCGGCCCCTCGCCACAGGCCTGTTAGAGTTTGTGGAAGGTTTTTCCTATGGGTTCTGGTTTTGCGAGCGCTGAGGCGTTCCTTCAGGCGCATCCCGAGCTGCAGTTTGTTGACCTGCTGATTCCGGATATGAATGGCATTGTTCGTGGCAAGCGGGTGGATCCGTCTGCGCTGGCTAAGGTGTTTCAGCGGGGCGTAGCCATGCCGGCCTCGATCTTTGCACTGAACATCCAGGGCACCACCGTGGAAGAAACCGGCCTGGGCCTGGATATCGGCGAAGCGGACCGCGTGTGTCTGCCCATTGGGGGCACTCTCACCATGGAGCCCTGGCAGAAACGGCCGACAGCCCAGCTTTTGCTGACCATGTTCGAGCTGGACCGCGAAACGCCGTTTTTTGCCGATCCGCGGGTAGTGCTGAAGAATATCGTCAAACGCTTCGGGGAACTGGGGCTGACACCGGTTGCCGCCTTTGAGCTGGAGTTCTACCTGATTGATCAGGAGAACCTGGCGGGCCGTCCCCAGCCGCCGAAGTCGCCCATCTCCGGCAAACGCCCGGCGGGTACCCAGGCCTATTCCATTGATGATCTCGATGAATACGCAGAATTCCTGGCAGATGTGCTGGATGCGGCCCACGAGCAGGAATTGCCTGCGGATGCACTGGTGGCGGAATCCGCCCCCGGCCAGTTTGAGGTAAACCTGCATTACGTGGACGACGCCGTGCGTGCCTGCGACCACGCCACTCTGCTCAAGCGCCTGATCAAGAACATGGCCTATGATCACGAAATGGACACCACGTTCATGGCAAAGCCCTATCACAGCCAGGCGGGCAGTGGCATGCACCTGCACGTAAGCCTGGTGGACAGGGAAGGGTGCAACCTATTCGCCGGCGATGCCGAGCAACCCAACGACATGCTGCGGTGGGCCGTTGGCGGGCTGGTGGCCACCATGAACGATGCCATGGCGCTGTTCTGTCCCAACATCAACTCCTACCGCCGCTTCAGCCCGGAGTATTACGTGCCCAGTGCGGCTACCTGGGGGGTGGACAACCGCACCGCGTCAGTGAGACTGCCGGGTGGTGATCCCGGCGCCCTGCGCATTGAACACCGCGTAGCCGGTGCCGACGCCAACCCCTACCTGTTGATGGCAGCGGTGCTGGCGGGCATCCATTATGGCATCTCCAACCAGATTGAGCCGCCGCCGGTCACGGTGGGTAACGCCCACGAGCAGCACGAAGCGACGCTGGTAAACAACCTGCGGGATGCCTTGCGGGAGCTGGGACAGTCAGCGGTGATGGCCGACTATCTTGGCAGCCAGTTCCTGGATGTCTTTGTGGCCTGCAAAGAGCACGAACTGAACGAATTCGAGATGACCATCTCGGATCTTGAATACCTGTGGTATTTGCACACTGTGTAAGTCCCCGCTAGTCAATCACCAGCCAGGTGGCCTTGATTTCAGTGTATTTGTCGAAGGCGTGCAGGGACTTGTCCCGGCCGTTGCCGGACTGTTTGAAGCCACCAAAGGGCGCGGTCATGTCGCCGCCGTCGTAATGGTTGATCCAGACGCTGCCGGCCCGAAGCGCCTTGGCCACCTTGTGCGCGGTGTTGATGTTGGACGTCCACACCGCTGCCGCCAGGCCGTAGATGGAGTCGTTGGCAATGTTGATGGCTTCTTCCGCGGTCCTGAACCCGATCACCGACAGCACCGGCCCGAAGATTTCCTCCGAGGCGATGCGCATGCCGTTTTTCACCCCATCAAATACCGCAGGCTGAACGAACAGGCCACCGGTCTCTTCCATCACCCGTTTGCCGCCTTCCACCAGGGTTGCCCCTTCGGACTGGCCGATACCGATGTACTCAATGATGCGATCCAGCTGGGCCTGGTCAACGATGGCACCGCAGGTCGTCGCCGGATCCAGGGGATGGCCGGGGCGCCAGGTTTTCAGGGCCTCCCGGATCAGGCCAATGAACCCGGCGCGGATGCTTTCTTCAACCAGCAGCCTGCTGCCGGCGGTGCACACTTCGCCCTGGTTGAAGGCTATGGCGCTGGCGGCTTCGGCGGCGGCTTTCTTCAGGTCCGGCGCGTCTGCAAAGACGATGTTCGGGCTTTTGCCGCCGGCCTCCAGCCACACCCGTTTCATGTTGGACTGGCCGGCATAGATCATCAGCTGCCTGGCCACGTTGGTGGAGCCGGTGAACACCAGGCAATCTACGTCCATATGCAGGGCCAGGGCCTTGCCCACGGTGTGGCCATAGCCGGGCAGCACGTTGAACACGCCGGCGGGAATACCCGCTTCCTCCGCCAGGGCCGCCAGACCAATAGCGGTGAGCGGGGATTTCTCGGAGGGCTTGAGGATGACCGAGTTACCGGTGGCCAGGGCCGGGGCAATCTTCCAGGAGGCCATGATCATCGGAAAGTTCCAGGGCACGATGGCGGCCACCACCCCCATGGGCTCCCGGGAAATCATACCGATCTGGTCGTGGGGCGTGGCTGCCAGTTCTCCATAAACTTTGTCGATAGCCTCGGCGGTCCAGCGGATCGCGCGCACGGTAGCCGGCACATCCACGGTTCGGGCGTGGCCGATGGGTTTGCCCATGTCCAGTGTTTCCAGCAGGGCCAGTTCATCCGCGTGTGCGTCGATCAGGTCCGCAAACCGAAGCAGAATGGCCTTGCGCCTGGTGGGTGCCAGGCGGCTCCAGACGCCGCTTTCGAAGGCCTTTCTGGCGCCAGCAACGGCAAGCTCGGCATCGGCCTGGCCGCAACTGGCGACTTGAGTCAGTTCGCGCCCATCTACCGGGCTGATGCAGGCAAAGGTTTCGCCATCGCTTGCCCACTGGTAAGAGCCGTGTACATAGGCGCGGCTTTCAATCGTGAGTTGATCTGCCAGGGCCTGCCATCCGGCCTGGTTGGTGGGTGTGGTGGAACGTTCGGGATGATTCATGGCCGTCTCGCAGGCAGGGGAATTGGCCAATCATAACAGCACTTCCCCGGGCGATCACGGCTTCAGATGATAGGTAGAAGAACGTGTCTTCCCGAACGTCTGGTCCTGGCATAGACTTGCGTCGGCGGCGGCTGTTTTCGGCCGCCTCCTTACAGCTCTCCGGTTAACCCCTGATCAACCCCTGATCAGTCCGTCACCCTGTTTGGCGCCAACTTATGACCCAGTATCCTCCGGTTCCTTCCTATTATGTCGCCTCTGCCAATCCGGCACCCATACGCCCCGCCCTTCGAGGCCCGTGTGAAGCGGATGTGTGCGTGGTGGGTGCCGGTTATACCGGTTTGTCCTCCGCGCTTTTCCTGGCGGAGGCGGGTTTCCGGGTGGTGGTGCTGGAAGCGGCGAGCGTGGGCTGGGGAGCCTCTGGCCGTAACGGAGGCCAGATCGTTAACAGCTATAGCCGGGATCTGGACAGCGTCGAGCGCCAGACCACGCCGGACCATCTGCGCCTGTTGGCGGCCATGGCGTTTGAAGGCAGCCAGATTATCCGGCAGCGGCTGCGGGATTACGGCATAAAGTGCGATCTGAAAGAGGGTGGCATTTTCGCCGCCCTGAACACGCGGCAACTCAAACACCTGGAAGCACAACAGGCCCTGTGGCGCCGGTTTGGCTATGACAAGCTGGAACTGCTGGACGAGGAAGCCATCCGTGCCCGCGTCGGTACCGAGCGGTATGTGGGTGGGGCCATCGATCATACCGGCGGGCATATCCATCCCCTGAATCTGGCCCTGGGCGAAGCGGCCGCGCTGGAATCCCGGGGTGGTGTGATTCACGAGCATTCGGAAGTCACCCAGATTGTTCCCGGCCGGCCGGCCACGGTGAAAACCAGGGAAGGAGAGGTGAGGGCAGAGTTCGTGGTTCTCGCCGGCAATGCCTACCTGGGCGGGTTGGTGCCAGAACTGGGCGCCAAATCCATGCCCTGCGGTTCGCAGATCATCGCGACCGAGCCTCTGGACGAAGCCACCGCCAAACGACTGTTGCCAGAAGATAACTGCGTGGAAGACTGCAACTACCTGCTGGACTACTTCCGACTCTCAGGCGACAAGCGCCTGATCTATGGCGGCGGTGTGACCTATGGTGCCCGCGACCCGGCCAACATCGAACGGCTGATTCGCCCCAATATGCGGAAGACGTTTCCTGAGCTGGCAGGAGTCAGAATCGACTATGCCTGGACCGGCAACTTTCTTCTCACCCTCTCGCGCCTTCCCCAATTGGGTCGCCTGCAGAACAATGTATTCTATTCCCAGGGCTGCTCTGGCCACGGCGTTACCTTCACCCATGTGGCAGGCAAAGCCCTCGCACTGGCGATTCAGGGTCAGGCTGAACGCTTTGACGCCTTCGCCAGCCTGCCGCACTATCCGTTCCCGGGTGGCCGCCTGTTCCGGGTACCGATTACCGCTATCGGCGCATGGTATTACGAAATGCGGGATCGCCTTGGGGTGTGAATAACCATCAGGATCAATCCGGAGCATCACCGGGTGGCAGGCTTTAGCCTGCCGGAGACGCCGCCAGACTGCTGCTATGTACCAGTCTGAATTGCGTGCCGGACCGGAACCTGTACCAGCGGATCGCTGATAATTACGCCCGCGCACGGATCGCCGGCCATGGATTCGCCGATGACCAGGATCCGCTTACCGGGTGTGCCTTTACCGTATTGGCCTGAAGGCGAGCCCCCGGCTTCCGGGAGCCGCGGTGTGTTGCGCCGCGCCTGTTTGCCCTGGTAGAGCAACACCGGGAAAAGCAGGGCGGTGGTCAGCCAGAAGGGAAGGTGCATGGTTTGGTGTCCCGAGCCAATTAAGGGCAAAGTGTACAGGCGTTTCAGAAAGATCAGGAACTGAGTGTGACGGATAAAAAGACCGCTGTAATTACCGGTGCCAACCGTGGCATCAGCCTTGAACTTGCCCGCCATTACGCCTGTGAAGGCTGGCCGGTCAAACAATTGATCTGCTGATCAACAACGCCGGCCTGATTACGCCGGAAGAATCAGCCAAGGGCATGGCGGCAAGAATCGAGGGGCTTAGCCTGGAGAATACCGGGTCCTTCTGGCACAGCAACGGTGAAGAGCTGCCCTGGTAAACTGACGGCAATGGGCCTGGTATTATGCGTTGCGGGACAGGTTGGGGGGTTGAATGCCCCCGGGTTGCCACCGAAAGGCGCGTTAACGAGTTTCTATTCTGAAATCATTCTCCAGTGCCTGCCAGTGAGCAATCAGTATGTTTTTTTGAGCAGCCGCCATTGGTAACTCTTGAAGGGCATTCGGCCACAAGGTCCGGGCTTTTTCCAAAGTGTCGTCCAGATGGGGCTTGATAACCCGCCAGGGTATCCCGGATTTTTCTGCCCAGTTTCGGAAATGCTCCATGGTCGCAGAGTACCAACGTTTGTTTTTCCCCAGATTGAGCGCAAACTCACTCTCATTCTCGATGTAAACGCGGGTTGTGACGATGTCATAGGCCGGTGAAAGTCGGGGCGTGACCTGATCAGGGTAGATCAGGCTCCAGTTTTTCAGATGGGCATCGCCATTGGCGAGCAGGATATTCACCAACAGTCTACGGGCAAATTGTTGGGCGTCTGCAAGGCCATCGCCGGAGTAGTCGTAAACCACCCTACCGATCTGCTCATAGTTCGCCGAGTTGTATTTTTCGTGGGGGTACTTCACGAGGATCTGGGCGAAGTCCTCCATATGCACGCGCCTGTTTCCATCCCGGTCAAACCGCCTGATCGCAAATGCCTGCTTTTCCTCCGGCAGATTAATGGGCGGAAGGTTGTCGAGTTTATCAAGATCCACCAGCTTTATGTCCGGTATATCGATTCCGGCCAGGGATGCCAGGCTCATTGCCGTGTATTCGTTAAGGGGAACGTGGCTGTGCTTGGTCGAAGGTGTTTTGATAATCCAGTCGCCCAGTTCGTTACTCTTTGTCAGTTTGTAGCGACCTTCCTTTTCCTTCATGGAAAATTTCATCTGGACGCCCGCCAGCGAGAACCTGTTTTCGAATCTGGGTTTTTCGAACTTCACGGCCTTCGCTTTTCCGTGGGTCGATAAAACGCTGTCTGGAATGTCCTCCGGGTCCATGGGAGTGGCGATCAACGCACCTGGCAGATCCTCCCCGAGATAGGAAAAAAGGTAAAACTCGTTATCAACATGAACTTTCAGGCTTTGCGCAATCAGTTCCCTGAGCGATCCTTCCGGAAGGAGGTTGGACTGCGAGGGATGAAGCCTTTGGTTACGGGCCCATGGCTCTGCGAGCAGCTTTTCGGAATTCGGGAAGCGGGGATGGGTGATCAGGCTGAAGGTGGGGCGATCCCTGTCTTTTTTGAATTCCTCCGCAAAACTCAGGACGTTACGGCCAGTGCTGAAACCAGCCAGATAGCCCACCAGTCGTCCGTGAAGAGTCAGCTCGAGCACCTTCACGTCGCCGTCTGCTGCATTGCTCATTGATCGTCCTCCAGCAAGCCTCGCCAGGGATCGTCTGAGAGGGAGCGTTCTGTTTCAGGTGAGCGGCTGTTGTGAGGAGAGTGGTCGATGCTCTTATCCTCGAGGACGGCCCTGACTGCCTCCAGCTTTTCCTGGGGAACCAACATGAGTTCGCTTTTTAGGCCCATGGCAATCAACTCAAGCGTATCGAGCCTTGGGTTACCCTTGGACTCCAGACGCTGGTATTGCTGGCGCGACATACCGACACGCATCATCATGTCGTGCTGTTTAAGTCCCAGGTTCAATCGACGTTGCTTGATTTGGTCCAGTAGTGAAGTCATACGGAAACGTATCAGTTGCCTTTTTGAGTGATAGCAACATATTCGCTTCTTTTTCCTATGTTTGCAACACAAAAGTTGCTAATTGTCGATAGCAAACCGGAAGTGTGGTGAATAGCAACTCATACGTTGCTGTAAATCGACAGCTCGCGCCCATGCCGTTCGGGTTTTGGGTCGTCAATGGAATCGACGGCTTCGATCTGCGAGATGTACTCAGCCGGCAGTTCGTTTTCCCTGGCGCCGGTGAGGACGTGGTCTTTGTACCAGTGGAAGGGCTTTAATGCCTTATTGATGCGCGTGGCGTAATACATCCAGGCGTAGAGTCTTCCGCTCCCCGTAAATAGCTCCACCTGCTTTTCATCGTAGCCAAACCCCAAAGCCTCATGTCGATCAAGGTCAGGCTTTTCTGCATCGGCAATCTCGTAAACCACACCGATCACCCGATCGTCCGGATTGCCGGTTTCCTCTGCATCGCATTTGGCAGAGCCATCCCCGGCCGATTTATGGAAGCAAAGCCGGTGGGCCGGTAACTCTGCTACAGCTACAAACCGGGCCGACGGAATCCGGGCCCGGAGTCTCCGTTTTGACATGTTGGAGCCGTAGCTGAAGCAGAGCATTGAGCCTCTTTAATTTACCATCCTGGAAATTTATTGCGGGGAGTGCGGGCCCACTTCATGCTTACTGCGGGCTCAGCCTTGCCCTTCAAAATAGCATAGTTTCAACGCCCCAAGCGTGTAATCAATAATGGGCTAGATTGCTATCTCGTGATGAGGAGGATTTTTATGACAGATAACAAAGCCGCGGTCATTACAGGGGCCAATCGTGGCATTGGCCTTGAGCTGGCGCGCCATTATGCGCGCGAGGGCTGGAATGTTATTGGCGTTTGCAGGCAAACGTCAGACGAGCTTTCTGGCGTCGCGGCGAAAGTCATCGACAACATCGATGTCACCACTGACAGCGGTATCTCGAAACTGAAGAACGAGCTGGCCGGGCAAACCATTGATCTGCTGATCAACAACGCCGGCCTGCTACAGGATGAGAAGCTGGGCAGCATCGACTTCGATTCCATCCGGACCCAGATGGAAATCAACGCCTATGCGCCGTTGCGGGTGGCCGAGGCCTTGGTCTCGCAGATCCCTTCCGGCGGGCTGATCACACCCGAGGAATCAGCCAAGGGTCTGGCAGCCAGGATTGAAGGCCTGAGCCTGGAGAACACCGGCTCCTTCTGGCACAGCAATGGTGAAGAGCTGCCCTGGTAACGGCGCATTAGCCGCTACCCGTCGCTTCAGTTGCCGCCCATATCGGCAAAATACGCGGATTGTCACCGAAGCATGGCTTTGCGCCAGCGCACCGGGGGCAGTCCGGTCCAGCGCTTGAAGGCGCGGTAAAAGGTACTGACTTCGGCAAAGCCCAGGGCTTCGGCAACTTTGGGTAGAGAGGCGCTGGGATCTGCCACGGCCTGCAGTGCCTTTTCACGGCGCACTTCGTCCAGCAGGGCATCGAACGTCTGCTCCTGTTCCTGCAGCCGCCGCGCCAGAGTCCGTTCGCTGATACCTAACGCCTCGGCTGCTTCGGCCCGACGAGGAAGGCTCGGGCCCAGACGGGCCATCAGCCATCTCCGTATCTCCGGCACAGAAGCGCTGTTAATGGAAAGCGCGGTAAGTCGGGCGGTGGTGTAGCGTTCGTGCACCTGCGCGAGTTCCGGATCGGCCTGGGGCAGAGGCTGGTCCAGAACGGCATTGTCGACCAGCACACCGCTGAACGCCTGCTCGAATTCCACCGGGCAGTTAAACGCGGCCTGGTATCCCGCCAGGGGCCCGAGCCGGGGCTGGCTGAACTGGACCCGTGAAGGCTGCATGCGGGTACCGGTTACCCAGCTGGCGAAGCCGACCACCGCGGCCAGCACCGCTTCAATCTGATGCGGACTGAAAGCCAGCTTCCCCTGCCGGGGATGGTAAACCAGCCAGGTGGCGGAATGGCCTGCCAGGATCTGGAAACGCCCGCCGTCGGAGATCAGCCGCTGGAAGCGCTGCCCCATCACAATGGCTTCGCGCAGAGTAGCGGCAGACTGGAGTGCAAAGCCCACACCACTGATGCTCATCGGGGTGAACTCCGCCCCGACTTTCAAACCAAAACCGGGATCTCCGGTGCAACGCTCCGCCGCGTGCCAGAGCCGGGTGATGTCATCAATGGGCCAGCGTTCCCGGGTACCGGCCGCCTCCGGAATACCGGCGGTTGTCAGCAACGTACCTTCATCCACAGACAGCCTTTGCGCCGCCGCGATAACGGTATTCACCCAGCCAATGGAAACTGTGGCCTCTAAAGTCAATTTTGCTGGCCTCTAATGTCAATTTTAAAGCCATGGTACCGGTATATCTTTAAAGCTGACAACTCATTGCTACCGAATCGGATGCGCACTATGGCCAAGGTAATTTCCTCAGACATTCTGGTGGTCGGCGGAGGGCTGGCCGGACTTGTCACGGCCCTCGAAGCTCTGCGAGCCGGGAAATCAGTGACCCTGGCGGACCGGGATACGGCCGAACGAATGGGTGGCCTGGCACTGTGGGCCTTTGGCGGCATGATGCTGGTGGGCACGCCCCTGCAGAAACGCATGAAGATTGCAGATACGCCGGAGATTGCTCTGGGTGACTGGCTCAGCTTTGGTGAGCTGGCGCCGGATGATGAATGGCCCCTGCAATGGGCACGCTACTACGTGGAGCATTCCCGCTCAGAGGTTTATGACTGGCTGGGCAATGAAGGCATCAAATTCCTGCCGGCCGTGAACTGGGTGGAGCGTGGCCGCTTCGGTGATGGCAACCGTTTGCCCCGTTACCATGTGATCTGGGGCACTGCCCGGGAACTGGTCCGCTGCCTGCTGGCGGCCCTGCACCGAGAAAACACTGGCGGCAAACTCACCCTGTTGCACCAGCATCGCATCACCGAACTGGAGCTTGAGGCCGGCAGAGTGAGCGGCGCCCAGGCCATCAACGAGGCCACCGGTGAGGAAGTCCGCCTGGCCGCATCCGCTGTGGTACTGGCCACCGGCGGCATCAACGGCAGCCACAGGGAATGCCGCGCCAACTGGCCCAAGAATCGTCCCCAACCTACCAGCATGCTGAACGGTGCCCACCCCTTTGCGGATGGCCGCATGCACCACTGGGTGGCCGACACCCTCGGTGGCAGGATTACCCACGCCGGGGAGATGTGGAATTACGCTGCGGGCTTTGCGCATCCTTACCCCCACTTTCCCGGCCATGGGCTTTCCACCATCCCCTGCAAATCCGCCCTGTGGCTGAACCATCGGGGTGAGCGGATCGGCCCGGAACACCTGGTGACCGGATTTGATACCCACTGGTTATGTCAGCGAGTGGCGGAACAGGAAAAACCCTGGACCTGGCACCTGCTCAACTGGCGCATTGCCGCCAGGGAATTCGCCATCTCCGGCGCCGAGCACAATGCCCGGATACGGGACAAGCAATTCCCCTTGTTCGTGAAAGAACTGCTGCTGGGCAACCACGCACTGGTGCGCCAGATGCAGCGTGAAAGCCGTGATTTCCTGGTGGCGGATAACCTGTCCGACCTGGCCGGCAAGATGAACGCGCTGACCTGTTCCCATGACATCAATCCGGCCACGCTCCAGGCCACCGCGGATGCCTTCGATGCCAACTTCACCGCTGGCACCAGTCTCCATAACGACCCACAGATCCGGATGATCCAGCACGCCCGGGAATGGAAGCCGGACCGCCTGCGCACCTGTAAACCGGCCCCGTTGCAAAAGCCCGGTGCCGGGCCCTACATTGCTATCCGCATGCAACTGATCACCCGCAAGAGCCTGGGCGGGCTTCAGACCGATCTGCAAAGCCGCGTCCTCAATGCTCAGGGAGCGCCCGTCGAGGGCCTGTACTGTGTAGGAGAAGCGGCAGGCTTTGGCGGCGGTGGCGCCAATGGTAAACGCTCGCTGGAAGGCACTTTTCTGCCCGGCTGCATCATGACGGCCCGGGCAGCGGTGCGTTCCATTGTGACCGGAGGCTCAAGCCCCTGAACCCGAAGCTGACCCCAATGGCACAATCGGCCAGACCCTTAATAATTGAATTCCTAAAGCTTGGAGAATAACAATGACAAACGGCGCACAAGCCCTGATGAGAACCCTGGTGGATGCCGGTGTGGAAGTCTGCTTCAGCAACCCCGGCACCAGTGAAATGCATTTTGTGGCGGCTCTGGACGATGAGCCCAGGATGCGTGCCGTACTCGCCCTGTTTGAAGGCGTCGCCACCGGCGCGGCAGACGGATACGCCCGCATGGCGGACAAGCCCGCCGCCACACTGCTGCACTTGGGTTGTGGGCTTGGCAACGGGCTGGCCAATCTCCACAACGCCCGCAAGGGCAAGGTGCCGGTGGTCAACATTGTTGGCGACCACGCCACCTACCACGTGAAATACGACGCCCAACTGCAGTCCGATATCGAGACCGTTGCCCGCAACGTCTCCCCCGGCTTTGTGCGCACCGCCAAGAGCACGGAAACCCTCTGCCAGGACGCCGCTGCGGCCATTGCCGCCGCACGCACCGCGCCCGGGCAGGTGGCCACCCTGATATTGCCGGCCGATGTTTCCTGGGGCGAGGGCGGTGTGCCCAGCGCACCCCTGGTGCCGCCCACACCGGAGCCGGCAGACGATGCCACGGTAGAGGTCATTGCCTCGGCCATCCGCTCCGGCAGGAAAACGGCCCTGCTGATGGGCGGCCATGCTTTGCGGGAACCAGGCATGCTGGCGGCAGCAAAGTTGGCCGCACACAATGGCGTTACCCTGCTGGCCGAAACCTTCCCTACCCGGATGGAACGGGGTGCCGGCCTGCCCTACATTGAGCGCCTTGCTTACCTAGCTGAGCTGGCTACGGTGCAACTGACGGATATTGAACACCTCATCCTGGTGGATGCCAAGGCCCCCGTCTCCTTCTTCGCCTACCCCGGCAAACAAAGTTACCTGGTGCCCGATACCTGCCAGGTGCACACCCTGGCGGCCCCGGATCAGGACATCACCGCAAGCCTGAACAAACTCAACGGCGTCCTCGGCGCCAGCCAGGCCGAACCGCGGCTACAAGCCGCCAAAAGACCGGACCGGCCGAGAGGAAAACTCACGGCAGAAAAAGTCTGTAAGGCGGTAGGCCACCTGATGCCCGACAACGCCATCATCGTGGATGAGGGCATCACCTCCAGCCTGATGCTCTCGGCAATGACTGCTGGCGCACCCCGCCATGACATGATCACCCTCACCGGCGGTGCCATCGGCCAGGGTCTGCCCAATGCCGTAGGTGCGGCCGTAGCCTGCCCGGACCGGCCGGTCATCGCCCTGATCGGCGATGGCACCGCCATGTATACCATCCAGGCCCTGTGGACCATGGCCCGGGAACAGCTGAACGTAACCTCCATCATCTTCAACAATGCGTCTTACTCAGTGCTGAACATTGAACTGGAGCGGGTAGGGGCAGAAGACGTCGGCATTAAGGCCAAATCCCAGCTGGACCTGCGAGGCCCCGTACTCAACTTTGCCGAAATGGCGCAGGGCATGGGCGTGCATGCGGTGCGGGTGGATACGGCGGAAGACATGGCAAAAGCCCTGGAATACGCCCGGAGCATGCCGGGGCCGCATCTGATCGAAGCCATGATTCCGGAGTCACTGAGCGGCGTGAAACGCAGGATACTGCCGTGGATGCTGCGCTCGTTGCCGAGCCTGCCGTTGTCGGTTTCCAGGGCGTTGAAGCGAAAACTGGCGCCGTGAGGTAGAAGCCTGGCACACCACTCCCCGCAGCCCGGAGTGGCATAGGGTGACCGCCGTTGTCGTTAGGGCAGGATGACCAGGTGATTGGGAAGTTCGTTGCGCTCATGGGTGGCCGGCAGGTGCTCTTTCAGGAGCTTGCCACAGGCAGCAATGCAGTCAAGGAATCCCTGCCGGGTCTCGCCCTGGCGCACCCTGGCGGTGAAGTCCGCCACGATGTCTTGCCATACCGAGTTGTCCAGAACGTCGGCAATGCCCTGATCCACCAGGATCTCCACATAGCGTTCCGCCTCCGAGACGAAGATCAGCATGCCGGTGGCGCCTTCGGTATGGTGCAGGCTCTGCTCCAGGAACTGCCGCCGCGCCAGGTTGGAGGCCCGCCAGTAACGCACCTGCCGGGGAATCAGACGGGTGTTGATACCGGGCATCCGGAACAGCAGGCTGAGCAGGATGAACGTACCCCACTGCACCAGCATCAGCATGTCGGCACCGAACCAGCCGCCGAAGTAATTGCCAGTACCCGGCACCAGCAACGCCAGGATGCCGGCCCAGAGCAGGGGAATATAGCTGTAGTTATCGGACTGGGCCGTCAGCACGGTGACCAGTTCGGCATCGGTTTCCCGTTCCACCTCATTGATGGCAGCAGTAACGGCTTCCTGATCGCTTTTGCTTAATAATGTCATGATTCTTTAATTCTCATTTTCAGGTGAGGGGATTCAGCGCGCTCGGTTATCAGTGCGGAGCTACCAGCCACCGGAGGCACCGCCACCACCGAAGCCGCCGCCACCGCCGCCAAAACCGCCACCACCGAAGCCGCCGCCATGGCCGCCACGGCCACCCATGGCGCCGCCCAGCAAAGCCGCGCCTAACAGGGCAGCGCCGCCGCGCCCGCCACGGCCGCCGCGACTGCCAATAAAGAACACCACCGCCATCATGATGATGAAGAGCAGCGCTACCAGGCCGGCCCTGGGCTTTTCCTGGACTGCAAGGGACTGCTGACCCTGGGGGACCGCCATGGGCTCGCCGCCGAGGACCTGAATCATGGCGGCGGCACCGTTGACGATACCGGCCTGGAAATCCCCCTGACGGAATGCCGGGGTGATCACGCGATTGATGATGACGGAGGAGTCAGCGTCGGTGAGCCGGCCTTCGAGGCCATAGCCCACCTCAATGCGGATTTGGCGTTCTTCCTTCGCCACGATCAGCAGGGCGCCGTTATCCTCGCCCTCCTGACCGATACCCCACTGCCTGCCCAGCTGGTAGCCGAAATCCTCAATCGGAAAGCCCTGTAGGTCCGGCAAGGTGACCACCACTACCTGTTCAGTGCTGGCCTGCTCGTGGGCCTGAAGCATCTGGCTCAGGCGGGCTTCTACCTCAGGGGAAAGCATCTCCGCCTGGTCTACCACCCGGCCGGTCAGTTCGGGAAATTCCGGCGTTGACTGGGCCCAGATAGCAGCCGGTAGCAACAGCAGTAACGCCAATAGCATACTGTTTCGGAGCTGGGCAGCCATCAGAATTCCACCGCGGGCGCTTCATCCGCATTTTCCGTGGTGGCTTCGAAGTTGGCGCGGGGCTCCAGATCGCTATACAGGAGGCTGTGCCAGATCTTGCCCGGAAAGGTACGCAGTTCGGTGTTGTAGCGCTCCACCGCCTGGATGAAATCCCGGCGTGCGACGGCAATACGATTCTCCGTACCTTCAAGCTGGGACTGCAAGGCCAGGAAGTTCTGATTCGACTTCAGGTCCGGGTAACGTTCAGATACAGCCATCAGCCGGCTCAGGGCGCTGCTCAGTTCACCCTGGGCCTGCTGGAACTGCCGCAGCTTCTGGGGATTGTTGAGAATGCTCTCGTCCACCTGAATCGACGTCGCCCTGGAGCGCGCCTCAATCACCGCGGTCAGGGTTTCCTGCTCCTGGGCCGCGAAGCCCTTGACGGTTTCCACCAGGTTGGGAATCAGATCGGCGCGGCGCTGGTACTGGTTTTCCACCTGGGACCAGGCGGCGGTAACTTTCTCATCGTAAGTGGGGATGTTATTGATGCCACAGCCACTGAGAAACAACACCAGTGCCATCAGCGATGTCAACTGCCAGAAGGTCCGCGGTTGAAGCGGTTTGTGAAGGGTTGCCATAGTGCTCTGTCCCGATGGTGGTTGCATGAAATAGGGGAAGATGCCGGGCCCGCGGGCGGAGGCATCAAACTACCCCCTAATTGGGGACAGGGCCAGTGTTTTCAAGGTGATCAGCTTTTTGTGCACCTGCTGTATGGCGATTTCGTACAACAGCCCGGGCAAAAGGGCAGGGCTGGCCAATCGCTGAGGTTTGGCTGGCGGGCTCGTTGCAGTCTACGCTGACACGAATGAAGAGCGTTAACGGGCGTGGATGTTTTTCGGAGGTGGCATGAAGTTTCCCTCAAGCACGGTGTTTGCACTCTTGGGAGCGGCACTGATCGCGATCAGTTACGGGCTCGCACGCTTTGCTTTCGGCTTGTTTGTGCCCCCGATCCGTGCCGAACTCGAACTGGCGCCGGACGTGATTGGCTTCATCGGCGCACTGCCGCTGATCAGTTTCGTGCTCGCCACGATGGTTGCGCCGTTTGCCGCAGATCGTCTCGGTGCCCGCAACACGGCAGTGCTTTCCGGCGTTTTTGGTGCTGTCGGTCTGGCGCTGATCAGCCAGGCCTCTGGTGCTCTGTCCCTCGGCATCGGTGTGTTTGCCAGTGGCATCTGCACCGGCCTGATGATGCCGGCCCTCACGGCCGCCATGCAGGCCCTGGTGAAACGGTCCCTGCATGGGCGCGTTAGCGCGGTCATGAACGCGGGTACCAGCATTGGCGTCGCCATTGCCGTACCGGCGATTCTGTTTCTGGCCGGGGCCTGGCGTTATGCGTATGTATCCTTTGCCATCCTGGCGGTGATCGGGGTGTTTGCTACGTGGTTTTTCATCCCTTCAGTTTCGCGTGTCACGCCTTCGAACGCAGCGCCCCCGCCTCCGATCAGCGCCTTGCAGTGGTCGCGCCTGTTCCGGCTCTCGCTGTTTGCCTTCGGGATGGGCTTCGTCTCCGCGGCGTACTGGATTTTCGCGCCCGATCTGGTTGTCAGCCTCGGTGCCCTGCCGCCCGGCGCAACCGGCTGGCTGTGGCTGGCCGTTGGCATCGCCGGTCTCGGGGGTGCCGTGGTGGCCGACCTGGCTGATCGCAACAACCCGCCTATCACGCAGGCACTCATGCTGACGATGCTGTCCGCGAGCCTGGCATTGCTCGCCGCCAGCCCTGGTAATCTGGTGATCTCGGCATTCTCCGCTCTGGTCTTCGGCCTGGCTTATATGAGTCTGACGGGGCTCTATCTGATGACCGGCATCCGCCTGTTGCCGGGCAGGCTGTCTATGGGCCCGGTGCTGCCATTTATGGCTGTATCGCTCGGGCAGGCGGCCGGCTCGCCCCTGGTTGGCATGCTGGTGAATGAATTCGGTTACCCCGATGCGTTCGCCATGTTCTCCGTGACTGGCATTCTGGTGGCAATGCTGTCGCCACTCTATCCGCGCTACATTGAGCATGAGCCCGAGGAGGAAGCTGAGGACGAAACCGGACTCCAGGCGGCGTACGATTATCAGCTTCAGAACGAGGATGGTGAGCCGTTTAAATCTGTCGAGAATGAAGCCACAAACCCGTAGTCGAACACTGACACTGACAGGGGAGCCGGTTGATCGGGTCTGCGGTTGCGGCCTGCGCCTGGATATGACTTGACTGGGCAGTATTGGGCATGCTAACAAAAGATAGGCAGAGCAAGGGGATACAGAGTGGGAGAGCGCCGTTTTTATGATTGCGCACTGAGTGAAAAGCGGCTGTATACCGACCGCGTTTCTGCTGCTCATGGCTACGGCTTACCTGATGACGCCGCAAGACAGCCAGCTCCACTAGCTGAGGAGGGCGCAACATGCACAGCAAGGTTGTTGCGATGACCACGCGATCCTCCGATCTGACGCCGATCATCGACCTGGCAGCGGAGCCGGGTACCGGACCGACGCGCACGCGGCGGCCGGTCTACGTGGATCTTCTGCCCCCGTGCAACCAGGCCTGTCCGGCAGGGGAGAACATTCAGGCCTGGCTGGCCCATGCGCAGGCGGGCCGCTACCGCGAGGCATGGGAGACGCTGGTGCGGGACAACCCGCTGCCAGGCGTGCATGGACGGGTCTGTTATCATCCCTGCGAAACCGCCTGCAACCGCCGCGCGCTCGATAGTGCCATCTCGATCCACGCGGTCGAGCGTTTCCTTGGTGACCTGGCCGCGCAGGAAGGCTGGGCGTTGCCGGTCGATGCCGCGCCGAGCGGCAAGCGGGTGCTGATCGTCGGCGCCGGTCCAAGCGGCCTGTCGGCTGCGTATCAGCTCGCGCGCCGCGGCCATGCGGTTGAGATCCGGGAGGCCGGTCCGCTGCCTGGTGGCATGTTACATTTCGGCATTCCCGCGTACCGGCTGCCGCGCGCGGACCTGCTGCAGGAAGTGCAGCGGATCGAGGCCATGGGCGTCAGGATCGTCCTCGATCACAAGGTCGAGGACCTGCTGGCCGAGCAGGAAACCGGGGGCTTCGATGCGGTATTTGTCGCCATCGGGGCGCATGTTGCCAAACATGCGGACATCCCGGTACGCGATGCCGCCCGGGTGCTCGACGCGGTGAGTCTGCTGCACGAGGTCGGCGGTGGCGAGCGGCCACAGCTTGGCCGGCGGGTGGTGATCTACGGCGGCGGCAATACCGCCATGGATGCCGCACGCACTGCCAGGCGCCTCGGCGCGGAAGAGGCGCTGATCATCTACCACCGCGACCGCGCGCACATGCCGGCCCACGCCTTCGAGGCCGACGAGGCTCTCGAGGAAGGGGTCAGGATCCAATGGCTGACCAGTATCAAGGAGGTCGCGGGGCCGTCGCTCACCGTCGAGGTCATGGCGCTGGATGCGGCCGGTCGGCCGCAGCCGACGGGCCGTTTCGAGACCCTGCAGGCAGATGCCGTGGTGTTGGCCCTGGGGCAGCAGGCCGACAGCGGTTTCCTGCGCCGGATTCCAGGCATCGAATTCCAGCCCGACGGCACGGTCATGGTCGCCCCGAACATGATGACCGGTCGGCCCGGGATCTTCGCCGGCGGCGACCTGGTGCCGGGCGAGCGCACCGTAACGGCGGCGGTCGGGCATGGCAGGCAGGCGGCGCGGCACATCGATGCCTGGCTGTGCGGCACCACCTACCAGCCTGCCGAGAAGCACCCCGTCGTCTCCTTCGATCAACTGCACCTGCCGATCTACACTGATGCCGACCGCTCGGTGCAGCGAACACTGCCGCCGGAGGCCCGTGCGACCGGCTTTACTGAGGTGCAGGCCGGCCTGAGCGAAGCCGAGGCGATTTACGAAGCCCAGCGCTGCCTGTCTTGCGGCAACTGTTTCGAGTGTGACCAGTGCTACGCCGCCTGCCCGGAGCAGGCGATCGAAAAACTCGGGCCCGGCCGGCGTTACCGCTTCCTCTATGACCGCTGCACCGGCTGCGCAGTCTGCGTCGAAACCTGTCCATGCCATGCCATCGAGCTGATTCCCGAGCCGACCCCGACGGGGGGAACGTGATGCCGCACGAGTCCGATATGCCCGATACCGACACTCTCGACGGCAACACCGCGGTCGCCCATGTCGCCTACCGCGTCAACGAGGTGTGTGCTATCTACCCGATCACGCCGGCCTCGCCCATGGCGGAGCTGGCCGACGAATGGTCGGCGCAGGGGCTGACCAATCTCTGGGGTGGTATCCCGGTGGTGCATGAAATGCAGAGTGAAGGGGGAGCGGCGGGTACGGTGCACGGTGCGCTGCAGTCGGGTGCCTTGACCACCACCTTCACCGCCTCCCAGGGCCTGCTGCTGATGTTGCCGAACATGTTCAAGATCGCCGGCGAGCTGACGCCGACGGTGTTCCATGTCGCCGCGCGTGCGCTCGCCACCTCGGCGTTGTCGATCTTCGGTGATCATTCCGATGTCATGGCCGCTCGCAGCACCGGTTTTGCGCTGCTGGCGTCGGCGTCGGTGCAGGAAGCCCACGACCTGGCGCTGATCGCCCACGCGGCGACCCTGGAGGCACGGGTGCCGTTCCTGCATTTCTTCGACGGCTTCCGCACCTCGCATGAGGTCAACAAGCTGACCCTGCTGTCCGATGCCCACCTCCGGGCCATGATCCGCCAGGACCTGGTGCTTGCCCACCGGGCTCGCGCGCTGACTCCGGAACGCCCGGTGGTGCGCGGCACCGCCCACAATCCCGACACCTTCTTCCAGGCGCGCGAGGCCTGCAATCCTTACTATGCGCGGGTGCCGGAAATCGTGCAGGCCAGCATGGACCGGTTCGCCGCACTCACCGGCCGCGCCTACCGGCTGTTTGAGTATGACGGTGCGCCCGACGCCGAGCGGGTCGTGGTCCTGATGGGCTCTGCGGTGGAGACGGTGCGCGCTACCGTTGCCTTCCTGCGCCAGGCCGGGGAGCGCGTCGGCGTGCTGCAGGTGCGGCTGTACCGCCCGTTTGCGGCCGGGCACTTCCTCGCCGCTCTGCCGCAGTCGTGCCGTGCCGTCGCGGTGCTGGACCGGACCAAGGAGCCGGGTGCGCCGGGCGAGCCGCTCTATCTCGATGTGGTCACGACCCTGGCCCAGGCAGTGGTGGACGGAAAGCGCGCGGCCCTGCCGCGCGTGATCGGCGGGCGCTACGGGCTGGGCTCGAAGAACTTCAACCCGGCCCAGGCCAAGGCGGTGTTCGACGAGCTCAGCCAGGCCACACCGAAGAACGGCTTCACGGTCGGCATCGAGGACGACGTCTCGCACACCAGCCTGGCAGTCGACCCGGCGTTCTCGCTCGAGGGCGACGACACAGTGCGGGCGCTGTTCTTCGGCCTCGGCGCCGACGGCACCGTCGGTGCCAACAAGAACAGTGTGAAAATCCTCGCCGAGGATCCGGGGCGCTATGCCCAGGGTTACTTCGTCTACGATTCGCACAAATCCGGCGCGCAAACCATCTCCCACCTGCGCTTTGGCAGTCAGCCGATCCGCGCCCCCTACCTGATCGAATCCGCCCAGTTCATCGCATGCCACCAGGCGGGGTTCCTCGACCGCATTGACGTGCTGCGGCTGGCGGCCGAGGGCGGCGTGTTCCTGCTCAATACCCCGCATGGGCCGGAGGCGGTCTGGGACCGGCTGCCGCGCTTGCTGCAGACGCAGATCCTGGAGAAACGGCTGCGCTTTTTTGTGATCGACGCCTCGAAAGTTGCGGGCGACTCCGGTTTGGGCGGGCGCATTAACACCGTGCTGCAGACCTGCTTCTTTGCGATCTCGGGGGTGCTGCCCCGTGACGAGGCGATCCAGAGCATCAAGAACTCAATCAAAAAGAGCTATGGCGCCAAGGGCGGCGATGTGGTGCGCAGGAATTTTGCCGCCGTCGACCAGGCGCTGGCGCATCTGTTCGAGGTGGACGTGCCGGGCGCGGCGACCAGCACCTTCGACCGGCCGCTGATCGTGCCGGCGCAGGCGCCGGCGTTCGTGCGTGAGGTTACCGCGCCAATGATGCTTGGTCTCGGCGATGGGCTGCGCGTCGGTCAGCTGCCCGCCGACGGCACCTTCCCGCCGGGTACCGCGGCATTCGAGAAGCGCAACATCTCCGACAGCGTGGCGGTCTGGGAGGCGGACCTGTGTGTGCAATGCGGCCAGTGCGGCTTCGCCTGTCCCCACAGCGTGATCCGCTCCAAGTACTATGGCGCCGACGCCCTCGACGGCGCGCCGCAGGGGTTCACATCGGCGCCGGTCAACGCCCGCGGCTATCCGGATGTGCGCTTCTCACTGGCGGTCTATGTGGAGGATTGCACCGGCTGCGGTATCTGCGTCGAGGTCTGCCCGGCGCACAGTCCGCTCGATCCCGGTGTGAAGGCCATCAACCTCGGGCCGAAGGCGCCGATTCTTGAACGCTCGCGTGCCAACACGGCCTTTTTCGAGGCACTGCCGGCCAACGACCGCGCGCGGGTCGACTTCGCCAATGTGCGCGGCGTGCAGTTCCTGCAGCCGCTATTCGAGTTCTCCGGCGCCTGCGCAGGCTGCGGCGAAACGCCTTACCTCAAGCTGCTGTCGCAACTGTTCGGTGACCGGCTGCAGATCGCCAACGCCACCGGCTGTTCATCAATCTACGGCGGCAACCTGCCGGTCACGCCCTGGACGCGCGACGCCGATGGCCGTGGGCCAGCCTGGTCGAATTCCCTGTTCGAGGACAATGCCGAGTTCGGGCTGGGTTTTCGACTGGCCGCCGACCAGCACCTTGAGCTGGCGCGGAGCCGGCTGCGCGAGCTGGCGCCGGTGGTGGGCGAGGAGCTCGCCGGATTAATTCTCGACGCGCCACAGGTACACGAATCCGAGCTGCGCGCCCAGCGCGAGCGTGTCGAGGCGCTGAAGCGGAAGCTCGCGGTCGTGGACGAAGACGCCGCAGGCGAACTGCTCTCGGTCGCCGACTACCTGGTACGGCGCAGCATCTGGATCGTCGGCGGCGACGGCTGGGCCTACGACATCGGCTACGGCGGACTCGACCAGGTGCTGGCGAGCGGCCGCGACGTCAACCTGCTGGTGCTCGACACCGAGGTGTACTCCAACACCGGCGGCCAGGCCTCCAAGGCGACCCCGCTCGGCGCCGTGGCCAAGTTCGCCGCCGCCGGCAAGCGCGTCGCGCGCAAGGATCTGGCCTTGCAGGCGATCGCCTACGGCAACGTATATGTCGCCCAGGTGGCGATGGGTGCCAACCCTCAGCACACGCTGCTCGCGTTCCGCGAGGCCGAGGCCTGGTCGGGCCCGTCGCTGATCATCGCCTATAGCCACTGCATCGCCCACGGTTTCGATCTCCGCCACGGCATGCGCCAGCAGGACCTGGCCACCGCCAGCGGTTACTGGCCGCTGTTCCGGTTCAATCCGGCGATGCTCAGCATTGGTGCGCGGCCGTTCCGGCTCGATTCGCCGCGACCGACCATCCCGTTCAAGGATTACGCCTACAACGAACTGCGCTACCGGGTGCTTGCGCACACGGATCCGGCTGCGGCCGAAGCGCTGCTGGAGGCCGCACAGCAGGTAGTGACCGAGAAATACCGGCAATACGAGGAACTGGCGAGCCTTGGCTGTGAGTGTTTCCATCCCTCGGGCATGAGCGGCGGCGATGCGAAACCGGAGAACGACCTATGGACCTGACGACGGACTACATGGGCCTGCGTCTGCGCAACCCGCTGATCGCTTCGGCGTCGCCGCTGAACGCCGACCTCGGCCAGTTGCGCCGCCTTGAGGATGCCGGCGCCGGCGCCGTGGTGCTGCCGTCGATCTTCGAAGAGCAGATCGTTGCCGAGCGAGAGGCATTCGAACGCCACACTGAGACAACAGCGGAAGGGTTCGCCGAGGCGCTCTCCTTCTTCCCGGCGTATGCCGGCAAGGGGTTCGGGCCGGGGCGCTATCTCGAGCTCGTGCGCCGTGCCAAGGCGGCGCTCGACATCCCGGTGATCGCCAGCCTGAACGGTGCTTCCCTGTCCGGTTGGACCGGGTATGCACGCGACCTTCAGGACGCCGGTGCCGATGCCATCGAACTCAATATCTATCTCATCCCTACCGCCCTTACCACGACGGGGCGCGAGGCCGAACAGCATTATCTCGACATTCTGACGGCCGTGAAGGCGGCGGTCACCGTCCCCGTGGCGGTCAAGATCGGCCCCTACTTCAGTGCGTTCGGGGCCATGGCGCTGGCGCTTGCCGAAGCCGGCGCGGATGCGCTGGTGCTGTTCAACCGCTTCTACCAGCCCGACATCGACCTTGTGTCCCTGCGCCCGTCGCCGGACGTCGAGCTCAGCACGCCGTCCGAGATGAGGCTGCCGCTGCTGTGGATTGCCGTGCTCCACGGGCACCTTCCGGCATCGCTGGCCGCCAGCACCGGGGTTGACTCGGCGGATGATGTTTTCAAGTACCTGCTGGCCGGCGCGGACACGGTGATGACGACCGCGTCGCTGCTGCGCCACGGCGCCTGGCACATGCGCACCCTGCTTGATGGCCTGGTGGCGCTGCTCGCCGCGCGCGGGATCGAGTCCCTGGATGCCATCCGCGGCCGCATGAGCCGGGGAAATCTGGAGGACCCGGGCGTGCTTGAGCGGGCGGGTTATGTGCAGATGCTGCAAAGCTATCAACCCGCGTTTCATGGGGGTGGTGCGGGACCGCGAGAATGAGAACCGGCCGCCGGGGCGCAGTTCACAGCCCAGGCACCAGCCTTCCTTGCCCAGGGAGACCGCACCGGGGCGCCGTCCAGCATTGGCCTCTTCATCAAACCACTGTCGCAACCGGGCTGAGGACGGCGATTGCCTGATCCCCATAGCCGCCTTGAACAGCGGATCGGTACATACTGGCTGGCTTAAGAGCTGGGGTTCGGGGAACGAGCAGGTTGCTAGGGGAATTCATCGCTATTTACAATCCTTCAGCTGCGACTCGAATAGCCACCGAATTGACTGGCAACATGGAGCTGCTGCCAGGCTTCCCTGAAATGGGCGTTCCGGTTCAGATGGCGCCGGAATTAGAATCAGTTCGTGACATAGTCCTTGGCAGGTATATTGTCCGTTATTCGGTTCACACCAGGACAGTTATAATATTGCGGGTGTGGCATACCTTGGAAGGTGAGCGATAGCAAAAAATTGAGGAATCGGGCGGTGGGAACGGCTCGGAATCGGGTTTTCTACGGTCTATTTATGTTTAAAAAATCATTTGAGATATAAAATGAATATAGAGTTACAGGAATTGCTTGAAAAGTATAAATGCGATAAAGAGTCAGTATTCAACACTTGGTTTATCAATAATGATGAGCGTCTGAAAGCCTTTCGTTCTATTCGTCGAGGGGTTCATAAAGTAATACTGGAGATCAAGGCTAAAGAATTCGGGAACGATTATAAAGGCTCGTCCCTGGAGTTTGTCTTAAACTGTATCACTGAACAAAAGCAGGTATTTATTGGAGCGTCACATGCATTCTACTGGAAGCCAAAGCTTCGGATTCCAGATATTTATGAGAATGAAGAAAACAAGATGGCATTTGGTCAGTTTCTTGAGAATTGCTATAATGCTACAAGAGAAGATAAAATATTAAAGGAAATAATCCGCCTCGATCAGAGAAAAATAAAGGGGCTGGGACCTGCAGTAGTTAATATTCTGTATTTCCTTCATCCTGAGATTATTCCCCCATTCAATACTGCAATAGTTAATGGGTTTAACCACTTGTTCAAGGAAAATATTAAGCTTGGTTCGTGGCAGGAATACCTTCGTATGCGGGAGATAATTATAGGAAAAAACAGCCAGCACAGAAGTATACTTTCTAAGGATCTTGGGGCATTTTCTGGCTTGTTGTTTGACATTGGTGTTAAAAAGCTCATGGTTGGAGATGAAGGTGCTCTTTCTGATGATGAGAAGGTGAAAATAGAAAAGCTCCTTAAAAAACGACACAAAGAAGTTACAAATGAAAAAGAAGAGGAAGATCTGCATACAGAAATGCAATACCATCTTCTGAAAATCGGCCACTCGTTAGGATATGATGTAATTAGCGCTTCAAATGATCGGTCAAGATGTCACGATGGCACTAATTTTTCATTTATAAGTCTGCCAGGGTTTCCTGATATCGGTGTTGATAGAGACACAAATAACACTATTGCGCTAATTGACGTGATTTGGTTTGAGAAAGGCACAAACAAAATTGTTTGCGCTTTTGAGGTTGAGAAAAGTACATCAATATATTCCGGGATACTTCGCCTTACAGACCTGTATTTCTCATTTCCGGAAGACCCCTCCTCCCTGTTCCTTATCATCCCTGACAACAGAGAAAAGGAGTTAGAGTTGCAGCTAAGTCGGCCAGCGATTAAGGGCAATAATATCGAAATTCATTACATTTTATTCTCTGACTTGCGTAAACACTGTGATGCGATATGTACGTTTGGCGATAGCAAAGAAACTCTGAAGAAAATAGCTAAGGTGGTCAATTGAATCAGCGCATATCAAGGCCATGCACCGGGTGCCACAGCCTCGGCTTCGGTAAGGTTCTGTCACCGGTGATGGCGGGCTTTCCCTGGGGGCTCAGTCCGGCGATGTCTCAGGTGACGCAGCCCAACTGGTATAACCAAGCTCCATGATTCGGGCGACTTCCTCATCCGGTACTGCCGAAAGGTCACCCAGCTCCAGCGTGTCGTAATGGAATGCGTAGAGCCGGGACGTGAATTCGGCAATGGGCAGGGAGGCCTCGCCGCGGAACTCGCCGTGGCCCCGGGTGGAGCAGGTAATTCCCTGGCCCCAGTCCTGACCACTGTCGTTGTTGGGGTTGAAAAAGTAGACCCGCATCTCATTGCGGGGGCTGAGCCCGACCCTCAGGATGTTGATGGCGTGGCGGCCTACAAAGCGTGCGGCGCTGTCCGTAACGGCAATACCGGCCGGCTGGGCGTGGATCACGGGCAGGTGGCCGTTGTAGAAAGGGTGGTAGCTGGCATAGAAATGCCGGATGAAGCCCTCGTAGTCGTGCACCTCGCCAGTATGAACATCAGCCACCACACGGAACCCGTGGCTGACCCACCAGCCATAGAATTCCGGGTTGATCCAGCGGTGGGCATCGTCGTCGCGGTTTTCACAACGGCGCCACATTTCCCCATAGAGGCGGTCCAGGTGGGGGATGAGGATCAGCGATACCGGGTCTACATCGACCGGTGTTTCCTTGACCAGCCCGGGCCCCAGGTCCCTGGAAGAGACGTTCTCGCCCTCGAAGCGGCTCAGCACTTCGTTGTCCCGGGCCGCCCAGGTCAGTACCTGTAGCAGGTAATCGGCCTCATTGGCCGCCCACACCGACAGGCCAATAGCCGACTGGCAGGTAGGGTTGTTGCCCTGGCCCACACCCAGCGGCTGCCCCAGAAGGTTGATGACACCGGCCAGCAGGAATACCCGGGGCGGTTGGGCATCGCCAAAGGCCTCTCGAAGGGTATTGGCGGTCTCCGCCGACAGTTTGAGTTGGATCTGCCGCCACAGGGCCTGGGCCACAGAGGGCGTAAACAGTGAGCCCCGTTCCAGCATCATGGTAAGGCCATATACAGCCTGGCAGGTTTCCGGGTATATGGCTTCGTCAATCAGGGCATGGACCAGTTCAGTGTAGCAATAGAGATCGTCCAGGCCGGTCATGGTCAGCCCCAGCGTGTTGGGTATCAGATCGTCCTGGTCACTGTTGCGCAGGAACCTCAGCATAACCGCGTGGTAAGGGGAAGCCAGACCGGTGTCGTGCATGCTGCGGGCAAAGCAGGTGGCTTCGGAGGCGAGGGTTAGGTCGTCCATCTCCCTCAGGCGCTGCTCATAAACCTGCAGGCCGGGGTCTTCAGCACTGCCCGGTGTGGGCGCAAACAGGGCGTTGACCAGGCGGGTTGCGGCGACGTTTCTGTTGGTTTCTATCTTCGGGTCATAGAGGCACTTGGCGATCTGGCCGATCATCTCGCAGATGCTGTCGACCTGCACCGGCCCCTGGTCCAGGAGGCGCCAGACTTCCGCCACCAGGCTGTCCAGCAGGCTCTCATAGCCGAGGTGGGAAATCAGATACCGGTAGAGTTCCTGGACAATCATCCCGAGCTGTTTCGGGCGTTCCCGGTCGGCTTCCGTGAGTTGGCCAGACAGCAGATCCAGGTTCAACGCCATAACCTGGGTCAGGAAGTATCGTGCCTGTTCTGCGGAAATGCCGGGGTGGAAGTAATCGCCCCGGGTGACGGCAAGCATTCGTAGCTCACTGATGGCCTCTACGATGGTTGTAACAGCACCGGCCTCGCGCAGGGAGTGCTTGGCCAGTGCCGGCTGGAGAATTGCCGGCTGAGCCCAGTCGCTGGAGCCGAAGATGCCGGCGGATTCCAGCGAGCGAACCCGCCGGTACAGGGCGTCAAAGCCGCCCGGCAGCGTCATCAGCATTCGGGTGCGCTCTAGCAGCCCAAGGCTGGAGGCCTTGGGGTCGGTGCGACGGGCGCGGGCGAAATCTCCCAGCGCTACATCAAACTGCCTCAATGCCGGCCCGAGCGCAGGATCTGTGTCGTGGCGCTCCATAGCGTTGGCTCCCTTGCGATATTAACCGCCCTGGCGAAAGCGTTGTATAAAGGCTTCAGACTCCGCTATTGATTGTTCCATATTGCGAATCAGGGAATCTCTCCGGTTGGGGAGTGGGTACGAATCCGGAAAGTGAAGCACGGCGTCAGCTTGCTGACAAGCACTCACTGTCGGGTGTCGCCATTTATCGAGGAGGTAGAGCCTTAAAATACCAGCACCACTTTAGACCAACACGTACTACTCATCGGTTTCCTCGTCCCGGATCACCCCATTTCTGGGCCCCCCTTTTAACGGGGCTTTTCCGGAAGCGAACACACTTCGCCCCAACCACAGCCAGAGGGCCCGTGAATCCTGTGGGCTGCCACGAATAAGCCGCCGAACACGCCGCCCGATATCAGGCCTTCATATGCGCCCGGTACTCCCCCTGTCGCTCCAGCATCCAGCCAGGATACTCCGGCGGTAGGCGGCTGACCTCATCCAGGGCCGTCAATAGGTCGATGTAATCGGTTTGCAGTCTCTGCAGGCTGGCCTTGCACTCGCTCATGATGTGGCCACGGGAGGCGCCGCGAGCGTTGGGGCCCTCGCTCATCGGGCCGAGCACCTTGGTGGCCAGAACGACATCTTCGCGGCGGACGTCCAGATTTTTCAGGGACTGGCCCACGATGCACTCACTGGTGCCACCCCCATAAACGTTGGCGGTATCGATAAAGTTGATGCCCGCCTCCAGGGCCATCTTCAACAGCTCATCGGCTTGTTCCTGCTGCAGCTGGCCGGTCAGCCCAACATCATTCCAATGCTACCGGACACCCCATCCCTGAGCCGGCTCCGTGATCTTGTCGAGCAGCAATGGCTGACCCATAGTCCCGAGAATGCGATCTACGGTTTGCGCCGGACCCGCGCCCTGGAACCCAGCGGCACCATCCGGGCCCTTTACCAGACCTCGTTCTGCATCGTATTGCAGGGGGCCAAGGTGACGGCGGTCGGAGAGTCGGCTTTTCATTATCGACTGGGCGAATGCCTGCTGGCGTCCGTGAATGTGCCGGTCAACTCCCGGATTGTAGAGGCCGCCCCTGCAGCAAATCGGCCTGAAGGACAGCGACACCGCCCGCATTGGCCGGGTAACCGCCTGGATGCAGGCGAACTACCAACAACCTTTCCGGGTGGCTGAACTGGCGGCGATGGCGAGTATGAGCCCGGCGACCTTCCACCGGCATTTCAAAAGCATCACCCGGTTAACGCCCGTGCAGTTTCAGAAGCTGGTGCGCCTGCAGGAAGCCCGGAGGCTGCTGTTAAGCGATCAGGAGGTGGCCAGTGTGGGCTACCAGGTCGGCTATGAAAGCCCGTCCCAGTTCAGCCGCGATTATCACAAGCTGTTTGGCGCGCCACCGGGCCGAGACAAGGCCGTGATGCGGTCCAGCGTGGCGATTGAGAGTGGGGTATGAGGGGGATTACCAGCGCGACGTTCCTTTGACCGGTTTGCCAAACTTGAGCGCCAGATCCATGTCGGCATGATCAAAGGCGGTCTCCATGTATGTTTGTTGGGCAGCAGGAATGCCAAATTTCCCGGCCAGGTTGCGCCATTGAGACACAGCAAGCGCCAGCATCAGGGCTTCCCACCGGATGACAGGATAACCGTCATTCTCACGCTCAAACTTGGCGACCAACTTCACTAATTTGTGTTCGTCTGGGCATTACGGCTGGGGGCATCCGTATGCTGCGCACTGTTAGCAGAAAATAAATCTGTCCGGGTTTTCCCCGTTTCTGGAGAAGCGGAAACCTGCCTGGGCGAAGCCGGGCACGGAGTAACTCGGTAGATGGGATTTGTGGTTGGGGAGTGGTGACGCTGAAAATCAACCTGCCCCGGGCTTTGCCGCGTCAGTTCGTAATGCTTCAAGCAAGGGAAGTAAATCGGGAACGTCGTCCTGGATGATGCTCCAGAGAGTGTCGTCGTCTATGCCAAGATAACGTGAATCAGACGATTTCTGGTCGCTATAACCATTCGCCATGGAATTTCCGGGTGGGCATTCCGTACTTCGTCAGGAATGTGTGTCGCAGCTTCTCCGATCAGTTCCAAATTTCGAAGTGTGGCGTCATAGGCCAGTTCGTTTGCCACGAATCCGGCTTGACCGAGCCCCTCGGTGTATGTCAGTACCTTTCCGGCAAACTCGATCATATCGTTCAGATAGAAACGCCATTCGCGCTGGAAGGTATCAGACACGTACTTGCTCCCTTTCAACATAAGGACGCAGTTCGGGGCGTAAGGCTTTTTCGGTAACCAGGTCGACGGGGCAGCCGAGTAAATCTTCCAGATAGAATTGCACGCCAAAATAGCGCTTGGAGGTTGCCGGGCCATCGAACGCCACCAGCACATCAATATCGCTGCTGCTGGTTGCTGTATCGCGGGCAGTGGAGCCAAACAGCGCCAACTGGGTTACGCCAAAACGGGCCTCCAGCTCAGGCTTACTGCGAGTGAGCAATTCAAGAGCTCGCTTTCTGTCCATCGTTCAACCTCCGGGGCGTATATCCAACGGTGTCGTATCTGGCATTCTATCAAAAAGCCGCTCCTACGGTACGGTCGGCTTAAATCCCGTACTCCCGCTCCACCTTCGCAATCCGCACCCGAAAGCTCGAATACCATTGCTGATGGCCAAGCCGCTGGGCCTCCTGATGCTCCGCGTTCTGCTTCCAGTTGCGGATGGCCTCCAGGCTGTCCCAGTAAGACACCGTAATGCCCAGATTCTCTCTGGCCGATTCAATACCCAGGAAACCCGGTTGCTGGGCTGCCAATTCAACCATTCGCTCAGCCATTTCGCCGTAGCCGTTGTCGCCGTCTGTGCGGTGGCTGCTGAAGATGACGGCGTAATAGGGGGGCTTGGGGGTGTTGGCGATTTCTGACATGGCGTGCTCCAGGGCAAGTCCAGTACAAACTGGGGCTAATGGTTAGGCTTTTCTACTTCCTGATGAGTGAACGAACTGTCTCCGCCATCTCGTTGCTTGCATGCCCACTCAGCGGCTTGGGGAAGAACTCCATAACCTTTGGGTCGGCGTTTAGAGCGGCGAATGGCTCGAGATCACTGTCGCGCCATTGGCGCAAACGTAGTCGTTCGGTTTGAAATTCCAATAATTTTGCCATAACTGGACGAGCCTTACTTGTTCAAAGCGCGCTTCATGATGCCAATTTATCCAAAAGCGTATACGCAGAGTACACAAAGCACAAACCCCAGCACATGGCTGGGGTCTGAGGCAGGAGCCAGATTGAAGAGGGGCGTTACTGCTTCAACCCCATCTCCTCAATCGAAATCTCCCGCATCTTGAACTTCTGGATCTTCCCGGTGACGGTCATCGGGAACTCATCCACGAACTTGTAGTTTTTCGGGATCTTGAAGTGTGCGATCTTGCCTTTGCAGAACGCCTGCAGGTCTTCTGCAGTAACCGGCGCCGCATCCGGGGCCAGCTTCACCCAGGCAATCAGCTCTTCGCCGTATTTGTCATCGGGAATGCCGGTTACCTGCACTTCCTCGATGGCGGGGTGGGTGTAGAGGAACTCTTCAATTTCTTTCGGGTAGATGTTCTCGCCGCCGCGGATGACCATGTCCTTGATGCGGCCGACGATCTGGATGTAGCCGTCCTCGTCCATGGTCGCCAGGTCGCCGGTGTGCATCCAGCCGGCGCTATCGATGGCTTCGCGGGTTTTCTCTTCGTTGTTCCAGTACTTCAGCATCACGCTGTAGCCGCGGGTGCACAGTTCGCCGATTTCGCCGCGCGGGACCACGTTGCCGCTGGCCGGGTCGACGATCTTGGTTTCCAGGTGTGGCTGGGTGCGGCCCACGGTGGTTACCTGCTTCTCGAACGGGTCGAGGGAGCTGGTCTGGGTGGATACCGGGCTGGTCTCGGTCATACCGTAGGCAATCTGAACCTCTTTCATATTCATCTTGCCGTTGACCTTCTTCATCACCTCGGCCGGGCAGATGGAACCGGCCATGATGCCGGTGCGCAGGCTGGAGAGATCGTAGGTTTCAAACTCCGGCTCGGCCAGTTCGGCGATGAACATGGTGGGCACGCCGTACAGGGCGGTGGCCTTTTCCTGGTGCACGGCCTGAAGCACGGATTTGGGTTCGAAGCCTTCACCCGGGTAGATCATGGCAGCACCATGGGTGATGCAGCCGAGGTTGCCCATCACCATGCCGAAGCAGTGGTACAGGGGCACCGGGATCACCAGGCGGTCTTTCTCGGTCAGGAGCTGGCTCTCGCCCACAAAGTACCCGTTATTCAGGATGTTGTGGTGGGTTAGGGTAGCGCCTTTCGGGTTGCCGGTGGTGCCGGAGGTGAACTGGATGTTGATGGGGTCATCGAACTGCAGTTCGCCCTGACGTTTCTCCAGATCGGCCTGGGACGTATCGCTGGCGAAGCCGACGAATTCCTTCCAGGTCCACATACCGTCGTGTTTGTCCTCATGCACGTTGATTACCGCACGCAACTCGGGCACGTGGTCGGCCTTGAGCTTGCCGGGGGCGCAGCGCTTCAGCTCCGGGGCCAGCTCGTAGATCATTTCCCGATAGTTGGAGGCTTTGAAGCTGTCCGCGGTTACCAGGGTGGTGATGCCGGCCAGGTTGAGCGCGTATTGGAGTTCGTGCACACCGTAAGCCGGGTTGATGTTCACCAGGATGGCGCCGACCTTGGCGGTGGCGAACTGGGTGACCGTCCACTCGTAGCGGTTCGGGGACCAGATGCCTACACGGTCACCGCGTTTGACGCCGATTGCCATGAAGGCCCGGGCCGCTTCGTCGACTTTTTCAACAAACTCTTTGTAGGTCCAGCGAATATCCTGGTGCAGGCACACCAGGGCTTCGTTGTCAGGGTATTTTTCGGCGGTGCGGTCGAGCATTTCGCCGATGGTCATGCCCAGCAGGGGCTTTTCCGCGGTTCCGCTGGTATAGCTTGGTAGAGTCTTGCTCATATCTCTGCCTCCATTGTTTTTGTATTCGAGGGCGAGCAGGGTGGTTTACCTGCTAGCGACTCTGACTGTGATACTCGGGGTTAGGTTGCATATCGCTGGCAATCGCCACGCGATTGGACATGTTGTAGAAACCGATCAGGTTGCTGAGATCCCAGATGCCGCGGTCGCTGAGACCGGCATCCCGCAGGGCCTGGATGTCGTCTTCGGTGACGGTGGCCGGCGAGCGGGTAAGGTGGGATGCAAAATCCAGCATGGCCCGCTGGCGTTTGTCGAGTTTGGCGCTGCGGTAGTTCATCACCATGTGCTCTCCCAACTGGGGATCGCCGCTCAGCACCCGCACGGCGGCGCCGTGGGCAACCAGGCAGTAGAAGCATTTGTTCTCGGAGGAGACCACCACGGCGACCATTTCCCGCTCCAGTTTGGAGAGTTCGCTCTCACCGAGCATAAGCTCGTTATACAGGCGGGTGAAACCGTCCAGCTGTTTGAGGTTCTGGCTGTAGGCGGTGAGTACGTTCGGAATCATGCCCAGCTTTTCCTGACAGATCTGGAAGTACTTCCGGGTGTCTTCCGGCATGTCGCTGATCTCCGGGATCGGGAGATCCAGGGCGACTACGTTTTTATTACTCATTCTTGCTGACTCCTAGCCTTCAGGATTTGGTGCAGTGGCGAGCGGGTACGACTTCCCGGGACACGCTGTGAATACATCCCTGTACGCTTGACTGCAGCATCCTTGCTGCAGACAGTCCCGGGAAGTCGTACCCGCTCACCACGTTAATCATTGGCAGTTACCGCCTAGCGCCTGTCCTACTTTGGAGCCATTTGCACGGTTCAGTTGGCCGCAGATCCAGTCGCCGGTTGCCACTAATTTTTCGAGATCAACACCTGTTTCTATACCCAGGCCGTTAAGCAGGTATAGCACGTCTTCGGTGGCGACGTTGCCAGAAGCGCCCTTGGCATAGGGGCAGCCGCCGAGGCCGGCGACGGAGGCGTCGATAACCGCAATGCCTTCTTCCAACACCGCGTACAGATTGGCCAGTGCCTGACCGTAGGTGTCGTGGAAGTGGGCGGCTAGCTTCTCAATCGGCACTTCGGCGGCAACGGCTTCGAGCATGCGTTTGGCTTTCAGTGGGGTGCCCACGCCGATGGTGTCGCCCAGGGAGATTTCGTGGCAGCCCATGTCGTACAGGGCTTTGGCTACATGAGCGACCTGTTCCGGGGCAATATCGCCTTCGTACGGGCAGCCCATGACGGTGGAGACGTAGCCGCGCACGGGGATGCCGTGTTTACGGGCTTCTTCCACCACCGGGGCGAAGCGCTCGAGGCTTTCGGCGATGGTGCAGTTGATGTTCTTTTTGGTGAAGGACTCGGACGCGGCGCCGAAGACGGCCACTTCGTCGGCCTTCGCTGCCAGTGCCCCTTCAAACCCTTTCAGGTTCGGGGTGAGGGCGGAGTAGCGAACGCCAGCCTTGCGGTTGATGCCGGCCATAACCTCGGCGGCATCGCCCATTTGTGGCACCCATTTCGGGGACACGAAGCTGGCGGCCTCGATGTGGCTCAGGCCGCTGTCGGCCAGGCGGTCGATCAGCCCGGTTTTAATGGCGGTGGCGATCACCGGGCCGGGCTCGTTCTGGAGTCCGTCCCGGGGGCTCATCTCAACCAGGCGGACCTGTTTGGGAAAGGCCATCAGCCTGCCTCCTCTTGTTTCGCTTCAGGGTCATTCACCTCAATGGCGATCAGTTCGGCACCTTCGGAAACCTGGTCGCCTTCGGCGAAGAAGATTTCGGTGACCACGCCGTCGGCCGGGGCCTTGATGGCGTGTTCCATCTTCATGGCTTCCATGATCACCAGGCTCTGGCCGGCGGTGACCTTGTCACCGACCCTGGCCTGCACGGCCACGATGGCGCCGTTCATGGGCGCGGCCAGGCTGCCTTCGCCGGCTATTTCCTCGAAGCCGTAGGTTTCCCGGTATATGGTGCAGTTGAAGGTGTCACCTTCGTAGAACAGCACCAGCTGGTCGTTGTGCAGGTTGCCGTGGATGCTGATGCGGTGGCCGTTGATCACGGCCTGCAGGTAATCGTCATCCAGGCGGGCGGTGAGGTTGTATACGCTGCCGCCCACGAACACCTGATAGCGGTCGTCCCGTTCCAGGATCTTCAGGTCGTGAATCTCCTCACCCACCTGAAGTTGCAGGGGCTGGGCGTATTCGGAGTTCATGCGCCAGCTGTTCTGGCGGCCAAACGGTGACCAGGGGTCGGTGCTCACCACTTCCCGGGATTTACGCTGCTCCAGTACGAAGCCGGCGGCCAGTACCAGGGCCTTGTGGGTATCGAGTTTCGATTTCGGGAACAGCAGTTCCCGGTGATCGTCGATAAAGCCGGTGGTCAGGTCCGCTTCCCGGAACGGCTGGGCGTCGGCCAGGGCGTGCAGGAACCGGATGTTGGTCTTCACGCCGGCAATGCGGTAATGCTCCAGGGCCTGGACCATGCGGTTGATAGCCTGGTCGCGGGTTTCGTCCCACACAATCAGCTTGGCGATCATGGGGTCGTAATGGATGCTGATGTCGTCGCCTTCGGTCACACCGGTGTCGACCCGCACGTGGGCGCTTTCATCCGGCGTGCTCAGGTAACGCAGGTTACCGGTGGCCGGCAGGAAGTCCTGGTCCGGATCCTCGGCGTAGATCCGCGCTTCCAGGGCGTGGCCCCGGGTTTTTACCTGGGACTGATCCAGCGGCAGCGGGTCGCCCCAGGCTACCTTTAATTGCCATTCCACCAGGTCCTGGCCGGTGACCATTTCGGTAACCGGGTGCTCTACCTGCAGGCGGGTGTTCATTTCCATGAAGAAGAAGGAACCGTCCACGTCGTACAGGAATTCAACGGTGCCGGCGCCCACATAGTTGATCGCCTGGGCGGCGCGCACGGCGGCCTCACCCATGGCCTTGCGGGTGTCTTCGCTAAGGCCGGGGGCCGGGGCTTCTTCCAGGACTTTCTGGTGGCGGCGCTGCACGGAGCAGTCGCGCTCGGCCAGATACACGCCCTTGCCATCCTTGTCGCAGAACACCTGAATCTCCACGTGCCGTGGCTGGGTCAGGTAGCGTTCGATCAGCATGTCCGGGTTGCCGAAGGCGTTCTGGGCTTCGCGCCTGGCGGCCGCCAGGGCATCGTCGAACTCGCCCATGTTATTCACCACGCGCATGCCCTTGCCGCCGCCACCGGCGACGGCCTTGAGCAGCAGCGGGAAGCCGCATTTCTCGGCTTCGGCCCGCAGGGTTTCAACGGACTGGTCGTCGCCATGGTAACCGGGCACCAGGGGTACGCCGGCTTTTTCCATGATTGCCTTGGCCGCAGACTTGGAGCCCATGGCGGCAATAGCCGGGGAGGGCGGGCCAATGAAGACAATGTTGTTGGCTTCACAGGCTTCGGCGAATGCGGTGTTCTCAGAGAGGAAACCGTAGCCCGGGTGAACGGCCTGGGCGCCACTCTTCCTGGCAATCTCAATAATCTTTTCAGCCCGCAGGTAGCTCTCAGAGCTGGGCGCGGGGCCGATATGGAAGGCTTCGTCGGCCATGGCCACGTGCCGTGCATTGGCGTCGGCCTCAGAATAGACGGCGACGACGCGAATGCCCATGCGGTGGGCGGTTTGTATGATCCGGCAGGCGATTTCGCCCCGGTTGGCGATAAGGATTTTGCTGAACATTAGTCTGTCTCCGGAACCCAGTTGGCCTTGCGCTTGTTCAGGAAGGCGCTGAGCCCTTCCTGCCCTTCTTCACCCACCCGGATATCCGCTATGCGGTGCGCGGTGTCGTCAATCACGTCGTCGTTGATGGGCTTGTGGCTGACGGCAAATACCAGGTCCTTGGCAGCCCGCATGGCTTCCGGGCCGTTGGTGGCCAGTTGTTGCACCATCTCGTTGCAGCGGGCTTCCATGGCCTCGACATCGTCGCAGACGATGTGCACCAGGCCGTAGTCCTGTGCCTGCCGGGCGTTGAACACTTCGGCAGAGATAAAGTAGCGGCGGGCCTGGCGCTCACCAATGGCGCGCACCACGTAGGGGCTGATCACCGCCGGAATCAGGCCGAGCTTCACTTCGCTCAGGCAGAAGCTGGATTTCTCGGTGGCGATGACGATGTCGCAGCAGGCGGCCAGGCCCACGGCGCCGCCGTAGGCGGCACCTTGTACCAGGCCAATCACCGGCTTGCGCAGGCCATTGAGTACTTCCATCAGCCGGGCCAACTGGCGGGCATCGTCCAGGTTTTCCTTGTGGCCGTTGTCGGCCATGCGGCGCATCCAGCCAAGGTCGGCCCCGGCGGAGAAATGCTTGCCCTCGGAGCGCAGGATCACCACCTTGGTTTTGCTGTTGGAGCTCACCTCGGTGAGGGTGTTGATCAGCTGCTGGATGATCACGTCGTCAAAGGCGTTGCGTTTGTCGGGGCGATTAAGGACCACCTCGGCAATGCCCCCGGCGCGGTGTCTGAGCAGAACTGCGGATTCGGTGTCTGTCATGTCATTCTCCCCGATTACATCCGGAACACGCCGAAGCGTGTCGGTTTGGCCGGGCGGTTAAGGGTGGCAGACAGGCTCAGGGCAACCACTTCGCGGGTCTGGGCCGGATCGATCACGCCGTCGTCCCACAGCCGTGCACTGGCGTAGTAGGGGTGGCCCTGGTGCTCGTAGGTGTCGATGATCGGCTGTTTGAATTCGGCCTCTTCTTCGGCGCTCCACTCCTGGCCTTTACGTTCCATGCCCTCGCGGCGCACGGTGGCCATGACGCCGGCGGCCTGTTCGCCACCCATCACCGAGATGCGGGCATTGGGCCACATCCACAGGAAGTCCGGGCTGTAGGCGCGGCCGCACATGCCGTAGTTGCCGGCGCCGAAGCTGCCGCCGATCAGTACGGTGATCTTGGGCACGTTGGCGCAGGCCACGGCCATGACCATCTTGGCGCCATGCTTGGCAATGCCTTCGGATTCG
Source organism: Marinobacter sp. B-21 (assembly GCF_056857895.1). NCBI lineage: Bacteria > Pseudomonadati > Pseudomonadota > Gammaproteobacteria > Pseudomonadales > Marinobacteraceae > Marinobacter > Marinobacter sp. B-21. The sequence goes on along the minus strand of NZ_JBSXNZ010000081.1, from coordinate 139,303 downwards.
TACTTCTGGCCGACCATGAAGCCGGTGATGTTCTGCAGGAACAGCAGCGGGATGTTGCGCTGGCAGCAGAGCTCCACAAAGTGCGCGCCTTTCTGGGCAGACTCACCGAACAGGATGCCGTTGTTGGCGATGATGCCCACCGGATAGCCGTGGATATGGGCAAAACCGGTCACCAGGGTCTGGCCGTAGTAGCGTTTGAACTCGTCAAACTCGGAGCCATCAACGATGCGGGCGATCACGTCGCGTACGTCGAACTGTTTGCGCAGGTCAGTGCCGACGATGCCGTAGATTTCCTCGGCGTCGTACAGCGGCGCTTTCGGCTTGCGGATCTCGACGTCCACTGGCTTGCGGCGGTTGAGGTTGGAGACGCAGCGCCGGGCGATTTCCAGGGCGTGGGCGTCGTTTTCGGCGTAATGGTCGGCAACACCGGAGATCTTGCAGTGTACGTCGGCACCGCCCAGGTCTTCGGCGCTGACCACTTCACCGGTGGCGGCTTTCACCAGCGGCGGGCCGGCCAGGAAGATGGTGCCCTGGTTGCGGACGATGATGGACTCGTCAGCCATGGCGGGTACGTAGGCGCCGCCGGCGGTGCACAGGCCCATAACGACGGCAATCTGGGGGATGTCGTCGGCGGACATGCGGGCCTGGTTGTAGAAGATGCGGCCGAAGTGGTCGCGGTCCGGGAAGACTTCGTCCTGTCTTGGCAGGTTGGCGCCGCCGGAGTCTACCAGGTAGATGCAGGGCAGGCGGTTCTGCAGGGCGATTTCCTGGGCGCGCAGGTGTTTTTTGACGGTCAGCGGGTAGTAGCTGCCGCCTTTCACCGTGGCGTCGTTGGCGATGATCATGCATTCGGTGCCGGAGACGCGGCCCACGCCGGCGATCACGCCTGCTGCGGGGACTTCTTCATCGTAGACGTTGTAGGCAGCGAACTGGCCGATTTCCAGGAACGGGGAGCCGTCGTCCAGGAGGCGGTTGATGCGCTCGCGGGGCAGTAGTTTGCCACGGGCGATGTGGCGCTCCTGGTAGGAGGGGCCGCCGCCTTGCTGGATGGTGGCAACTTTGTCTCGCAGGTCCGCTACGGCAGTTGCCATGGAGTCCTGGTTGGCCTGGAACTCTTCGGACCTGGGGTTAATCTTGCTCTGCAGTATCGTCATGGTTTTGACTTCCTGACCTTGGGCGAGTTGGGGCCGGGGGACGCGCGGTCCGCCAACCCGCACCAGCACACCCATGTGCGCTTGTTTCGGCCCATCCATGGCCCTCTACATTCCCGGACCGCCCTCCCCCCGCCCCCTCCGTCGTACTTTGGGTGCGGCCGTCCCAGTCTTTTCAGGCTATAGACAGCCTCCGGCGTGAAGCTGCGTTTTACTTGTTCAGGTACAGCTCACGACCGATCAGCATCCGACGAATCTCGGACGTTCCGGCACCGATCTCATACAGCTTGGCGTCCCGCAGCAGGCGGCCTGTCGGGTATTCGTTGATGTAGCCGTTACCGCCGAGCAGTTGGATGGCGTCCAGGGCGATTTTGGTGGCCATTTCGGCGGAGTAGAGGATCGCGCCGGCGGCGTCCTTTCTAGTGGTTTCGCCCCGGTCGGCGGACATGGCGACCATGTAGACGTAGGACTTGGCGGTGTTCATCCAGGTGTACATGTCGGCTACTTTGCCCTGTACCAGTTCGAATTCACCGATGGCCTGGCCGAACTGTTTGCGCTCGCGGATATAGGGAACCACTACGTCCATGGCGGCCTGCATGATGCCCAGCGGGCCACCGGAGAGTACCAGGCGCTCGTAGTCGAGGCCGCTCATCAGGACTTTGGCGCCGTTGCCAATGCCGCCCAGAATGTTTTCCTTGGGAACCTTGCAGTCTTCGAACACCAGTTCACAGGTGTTGGAGCCGCGCATGCCGAGTTTGTCGAGTTTCTGGTGGCGGCTGAAGCCCGGGGCGTCGCGCTCGACGATGAAGGCGGTAACGCCCTTGGAGCCGGCCTGGGTGTCGGTCTTGGTGTAGATGACGTAGGTGTGGGCATCCGGGCCGTTGGTGATCCACATTTTGGTGCCGTTGAGGAGGTAGTGGTCACCGGCGTCTTTGGCGCTGAGCTTCATGGAGATGACGTCGGAGCCGGCGTTGGGCTCGGACATGGCCAGGGCGCCGATGTGTTCGCCGCTGACGAGTTTCGGCAGGTATTTCTGTTTCTGTTCCTCGGTGCCGTTGCGGTGAATCTGGTTCACACACAAGTTGGAGTGGGCACCGTAGGAGAGGCCAACGGAGGCGGAGGCGCGGCTGATTTCTTCCATGGCGATGACGTGTGCCAGGTAGCCCATGTCGGAGCCGCCGTATTCTTCGCTCACGGTGATACCCAGCAGGCCCATGTCGCCCATTTTCCGCCACAGGTCCGTGGGGAACTCGTTGTTGCGGTCAATTTCCTCGGCGCGGGGTGCGATTTCGGAGGCGGCGAACCCGTTGACCTGCTCACGCAGCATGTCGAGGGTTTCACCGAGGCCGAAATTGAGCTCTGAGTATTGTGATTTCATCGTTGGCTACCTTTGGTTTTGTCATTGGTGTTCAGCGGTCTGCCGGGGCTTCTTCGTCGGCCCGGGCCTGCTGTTTCTTTTTCTTCTGCAGCTCGGCCAGGGCTTCCCGGCACCGGGTTTCGGCTGTGTCTATCTCCATTTCCGCCTGGGCAATGTCGTTCTTTTGCTGTTCCATTTGTGCCCGTTTGTTGGCCAGAATGGTCAGCATCTTGTGAAGCTGTTTCTCATTTCCGCTGAGGGTTTCGTCCCACAGGTCAAACAGCTCTTTGGTCTCGGCCAGGGAAAAGCCCATGCGCTTGCCCCGGAGTATGAGCTTCAGTCGCACCCGATCCTTTGAACTGAAGATCCGTGTCTGCCCGCGCCGTGAGGGCTTGAGCAGTTCCTGATCTTCGTAGAAACGAATGCTCCGGGTTGTTACATCGAACTCTTTGGCGAGCTCGCTGATGCTGAATGTCTTCTTTATGTCCATTGGGATTTCCTTTTTAGACTTAGGTTAGATAAAGTTTACGTAAACGTAAAGTAGTTTTAGGGGCCGATTTTAAACAAACAGAATCCTGAAAAGGGGGAGTGAACGATGGAATTTAAAAATGTAGCAGCCATTGTAACAGGCGGGGCTTCCGGGCTGGGCGAGGGTGCTGCCCGTGCGCTGGCGGCTGCCGGGTGCAAGGTGGCTATTCTGGATCTTCAGAAAGCGCAGGGTGAAAAGGTGGCAGCGGATATCGGCGGCATTTTCCTGGAGTGCGATGTCAGCTCGCCGGACAGCGCCGAGGCAGCCATCAAGGCAGCACGGGAAGCCCATGGCCATTGCGGCATTGCGGTGAACTGTGCCGGTATTGCCCCCGCCTCGAAGATTCTGGGCCGTGATGGTGTGATGCCGCTGGAGAACTTCAGCAAGGTTATCCAGGTCAACCTTATTGGCACCTTTAACATTATGCGCCTGGCGGCGGCGGAGATGGCGCAGCGTGAGCCGAATGCCGATGGTGAGCGTGGCGTGATCATCAACACGGCGTCGGTGGCCGCTTATGAAGGCCAGATCGGCCAGGCGGCGTATAGTGCTTCCAAGGGTGGCGTGGTTTCTCTGACACTCCAGTCCGCCCGTGAGCTGGCCCGGGAAGGTATCCGGGTGAATACCATTGCGCCGGGACTGTTCATGACGCCGATGATGGCTGGCATGCCTGAAGAAGTTCAGGAGAGCCTGGCTGCTACGCTGCCGTTCCCGAAGCGGCTCGGCAAACCGGAGGAGTTTGGCATGATGGTAGACCAGATGGTGCGTAACCCGGTTCTCAACGGTGAGGTCATCCGCCTCGATAGCGCCCTGCGTATGGCGCCCAAGTGACATCATTCAATTGCAGGAGACATTCATGACCATGTCTGTTGATAAAGAAGAACTGGCGATGTTCCGTGAGTCGGTGATCAGGGCTCTGGAAGCCGAGGTTAAGCCTCATTACGAAGCCTGGGAGAAGACCGGCATCGTGCCCAGGGAGCTGTGGAACACCCTCGGCAACGCCGGCATGCTGTGTGTCGACGTGCCCGAAGAGTGCGGGGGGGTCGGTGCACCCTTCCAGTTCTCCGTGGTTGTGGGAGAAGAGCTTGCCCGCATGGGGTTCGGCGCGCTGTCCACCAATGTGATGGTGCACTCGGATATTGTTGCGCCGTACCTTAGCCACCTTGCCAGCGAAGAGCAGAAGCAGCAGTGGCTGCCAAAGCTGGTTTCCGGGGAGGCGGTTGGCGCCATCGCCATGACCGAACCCGGCGCCGGCAGTGACCTGCAGGCGATCCGCGCCAGTGCCGTGAAGGATGGCGACGACTACATCCTCAATGGCTCGAAGACCTTCATCACCAACGGCCAGCATGCCGACATGGTCATCGTGGCCGCCAAGACGGATCCCAAAGCCGGTGCCCGAGGCATCAGCCTGTTCCTGGTGGATACGTCACTGCCGGGCTACAGCAAGGGCCGGAACCTGGACAAGATCGGCCAGCATTCCGGTGACACCTCCGAGATGTTCTTCTCGGATATGCGCATTCCGTCTTCTGCTCTTCTGGGTGAGGAAGGGCAGGGTTTCATGTACCTGATGCGCGAGCTGCCCCGGGAGCGGCTGGTGATTGGTGCCCTTGGTGTTGCCGCCGCCCGTGGCTCCCTCGACCTGACCATCGCCTATGCCCAGGAGCGGGAACTGTTCGGCCAGAAACTGGCCCAACTGCAAAACACCCGGTTTGAAATCGCCCGCATGGAGACCGATTACCGGGTCAACAAGGCGTTCGTGGACCAGTGTATTGATCAGTACGATCTGGGCGAGCTGGATGCCCCAACTGCCTCCATGGCCAAGTACAGCGCCACCGAGATGCAGTGTCGCGTGGCCGATGGTTGTTTGCAGCTGTTTGGCGGTTACGGCTATACCACGGAGTACCCGATCTCCCGGAACTTTATCGACGCCAGGGTGCAGCGGATTTACGGTGGCACTTCGGAAGTGATGAAAGAAATTATTGCCCGTTCTGTGCTGGGCAAAGCCTGAAACCCGGGAACCTAATCCGGTTCTATAGAGGGCAATTCGAATGTTTGGGGTCCGAGCAGGGGGATGCCTTTCCGGGACTGTCCAAAACATGGATGTTTTGGTCAAGCGTACAGGGACGTATATACCGCGTGTCCCGGAAAGGCATCCCCCTGATCGGGCCCTCCCCCAAATCAGGAGGACAATCAAATGAACAGCAATGACGTAGTAATAGCAGGTTCCGCAAGAACACCAATGGGCGGCATGATGGGCTCCCTCAGTTCTGTGCGTTCCCCGGATCTGGGCGCCACCGCCATCAGGGCGGCCATCGAACGCTCCGGCCTCCAGCCGGCTGACATCCAGGAAGTGATCATGGGCTGCGTACTGCCCGCGGGCCTCGGCCAGGCCCCGGCCCGCCAGGCCTCCCGTGCCTCCGGCATCCCGGACAGCTCCGGCTGCACCACCGTCAACAAGATGTGCGGCTCCGGCATGCAGGCCGTGATCATGGCCCACGACCAGATCAAGGCCGGCACCAACAACATTATGATCGCCGGCGGCATGGAAAACATGAGCCAGGCGCCGTACCTGTTGCCAAAAGCCCGCGCCGGCATGCGCATGGGCCACGGCCAGGTGATGGACAGCATGTTCCTGGACGGCCTGGAAGACGCCTATGAAGGCGGCCTGATGGGCGTGTTCGCCCAGCGCACTGCTGACAAATACGACATCAGCCGCCAGTCCATGGATGAATTCGCTATCGGCTCCCTGCAGAAATCCCTGGCCGCCATCGAAAACGGCTGGTTCCGGGACGAGATTGTTCCAGTGACTGTCTCTGGCCGTGGTGGTGACACCAACGTCGACACTGACGAGCAACCGGGCAACGCCAAACCGGAGAAAATCCCGCATCTGAAACCGGCCTTCGCCAAAGACGGTTCGGTGACCGCCGCCAACTCCAGCTCCATCAGCGACGGCGCCTCCGCCCTGGTGCTGGCATCCGCTGCTGAAGCCGACGCCCGCGGCCTGACGCCCCAGGCCCGTATCCTGGCCCACGCCACCCATGCCCGCTTGCCGGCCGAGTTCACCCTGGCGCCCATCGGTGCCATCGAAAAAGTGCTGAAGAAAGCCGGCTGGAGCGTGGACGACGTGGATCTCTTTGAGATCAATGAAGCCTTCGCGGTGGTCACCCTGGCGGCCATTAACGAGCTCAAACTCCCGGCCGAAAAGGTCAACGTCCACGGTGGCGCCTGCGCCCTTGGTCACCCGATTGGTTCTTCGGGGTCGCGGATCATCGTTACCCTGATTAATGCCCTGAAGCAGCGTGGTCTGAAGCGTGGCGTGGCTTCACTGTGTATTGGTGGGGGCGAGGGTACCGCCGTGGCCATTGAGCTGATCTGATCTGGCCCGGGAGGCAGCTCCGGTTTTGGTCTGCCTCCCCCGCTCCTCACACTTCAAATCTGACGGGCCTGAAAATTTCTGGGCTCAATCCGGAGTTTTTTCAGCCGCGAGGTGAGGGTGGTTGGCTTGATGCCCAGCATCGCCGCCGCCCCGTCCTCCCCGAATACCCGGCCGCCACTCATTTCCAGGGCCTTTGTCAGGTTCTGTTTTTCCAGCTCTCTGAGTTCGTGTTCAGTCATCAGTTCGCCGTTGAAATGCCGGGCCGGCGGCGTTTGTTCGGGCGTGGGTCTGGCGGCGGAATCCGGCCCGGGAAGATCCAGGTCCAGTCTGCCGTCGGCGGTGATGACCTGGCGCTCTATCACGTTCTCCAGCTCCCTCACGTTGCCCGGCCACTGGTAGGCCTTGAGGGTCTCCACGTCCCGCTCTCTTAATGTCAGCTGGGGCCGGTTGAACTTCTGGCAGGCCCGGTTCAGGAATTCCCGGGCGAGAATGGGAATGTCTTCCCGGCGCCGGCGCAGTGGCACCGACTCGATAGGGAAGACGTTCAGGCGGAAGTAGAGGTCTTCCCGGAAGGCTTTCTCCTGAACTTCCGATTTCAGATCCCGGTTGGTGGCCGCGATGACCCGGACATCCACCGCCCGGGTGCGGTTTTCGCCCACGCGCTCGAACTGCTGGTCCTGCAGAACCCGAAGCAGTTTGCCTTGAAGTTCCAGCGGGATTTCCCCCACTTCGTCCAGGAACAGGGTGCCGCCGTCGGCCAGCTCGAACCGGCCCACGCGGTCGCTGACGGCGCCGGTGAACGCGCCCTTGATGTGGCCGAAAAACTCGCTCTCGAACAGGTCCTTGGGAATGGCCGCGCAGTTCACCCGGATCAGGGGCCGGTCCCGCCGGCTGCTGGACTGGTGGATGGCGCGGGCGATCAGTTCCTTGCCGGTGCCGGATTCGCCGGTGATCAGCACGTTGGCATCGGTCGGCGCTACCATGCTGATTCGTTGCACAATGGCTCGGATGGCCTCGCTCTGGCCAAGGATTTCGTGAAAGTGATATTCCGCGCTGAGTTCCTCCTGCAGGTAGGCATTTTCCATTTCCAGCCGGTGTTTGAGGGTCTCCACCTCCTCCAGCGCTTTCTGCAGTTCTTTCTGGGCCTCGAGCCGTGCCGAGATATCCCGGAAGACCACCACGGCGCCCACCGGATGGCCGTTATCCAGAATCGGCGTGCTGGTGTATTCCACCGGGAAGCCAGTGCCGTCCTTGCGCCAGAACCAGTCCTCGCCTATCTGCTTCACGCTGGCGTCCCGGAACGCAGCATAAATGGGGCACTCTTTCAGGGGGAAGAGGCTGCCATCCGCATGGGAGTGATGCACAACGCGGTGAATGACCCGGCCCATCAGCTCATCAATACGCCAGCCCAGCATCCGTTCCGCGGCCGGGTTGGCAAAGGTGGTTCGCCCCTCCGCATCGACGCCGTAGATGCCTTCTCCGACCGCGTGCAGGATGAGCTGGTTCTCCCGTTCCATGTCCTTGAACAGTTCCTCCACCCGTCGCCATTCGAGCAGCCCTCCCCGGTGGTAGTGGTTGGCATCGTGTCGTTCCCGAAGAGTACGCAACTGGCGGCGGTCCCGAAGCAGCAGCAAGACGTTCCGGGATTCCGCTTCGCCAACCCGGGAGGAGGAGATCTCCAGCTCCACTGTGTGGCCGTCCCTGCGCCTGAGCATGAAGTCTTTGCTCCAGCCGTGGCTTCGGAACAGGGTTTCTTCAGTGAAGGTAATCAGTTGCGGGCGCTGGTCAGGGAACAGAAGGGTGCAGGGGGTGCCCGTCAGGGATTGCCGGTCCGTGCCGATCATGCGGGCCAGGGCGCTGTTGGCCGCAACGATCAGATCCTGGCTGGCATCCACCAGCAGGGCGGCGTCGGGCAGGTGGTCGATCCAGTTCGTGGCGGCTATCGGAGTGATAGCGTTTTCGGGGCTCATGGGTCTGTCCTGTGTTATCCCGGATAAGACCAGACAAACCCTGTGCCAACTACGAAAAATCGTGGTATTTGCTACGAAAAATCGTTAACTACGAAAAATCGTAGTTGGTGAGATTCGTAGTCTTGGATTTAAACACCCGTTAAAACAGCGCATTAATAAAAAAAACAGCAGTTGGCACAAACCCTGCGATAGCTCGTTCAGAACGTAAAAAAGGTCCGGCCCTTTTTCAACTCCGGATCCGAACCGCACCTTGGCTGCACCGCGAGAGTGCAAAAACAACCCAAGATTAGGGAGAGTGCCCCATGACCACGAAAAGCCTTGGTAATCCGTTTGACGGTGACCAGTCACTGATTCACGCCAGAACCTGTGGCTGTCCGGAATGCAAGCCCGGGCAGGAAACGCCGTCGGTGTCTCTGAATCTCCAGCAATCGACAAGCCAGGATGTATCGGCCTCCGAAGGCACCATGGATTCCGAGTTCATGATGGACCGGGCGATCGAGAGCGCGGTGGTTCGGTCGGTGTTCGGCCACAACGACCACAGTCGCCGGAGCTTCATGAAAATGATGGGGGCGGGCACCGCGGCCGCGCTGCTGGGCAGCGTCTTCCCCATGGACAAGGCCAAGGCCGCCGTGAAGGAATCCCTTGGCAAGCTGGAGAAGACCAAACTCAACGTGGGCTTCGTGCCTATCACCTGTGCCACGCCCATCATTATGGCGCACCCCATGGGTTTTTATGAGCGCTACGGCCTGGATGTGACCGTCACCAAAACCGCCGGCTGGGCGGTGGCCCGGGACAAGTCCCTGGCAGGCGAATACGACGCTTCCCATATGCTGACCCCCATGCCCCTGGCCATGAGCATGGGCGCCGGTTCAACACCCGAGCCGTTTATCATGCCGGCGGTTGAGAACATTAATGGCCAGGCCATCGTCCTGCATGTGGATCACAAGGACAAGCGGGACCCGAAACAGTGGAAAGGCTTCAAGTTCGGGGTGCCGTTCGAATATTCCATGCACAACTTCCTGCTGCGCTACTACCTGGCCGAGAACGGTATCGACCCCGACAAGGACGTACAGATCCGCGTGGTTCCGCCACCCGAGATGGTTGCCAACCTGCGTGCCGGTAACCTGGACGGCTACCTGTCTCCGGACCCGTTCAACCAGCGTGCGGTCTGGGAGAAGGTGGGCTTCATCCACATGCTCACCAAGGACATCTGGGAAGGCCACCCGTGCTGCGCCTTTGCCTGCAGCCAGCAGTTCGCCAGCCAGAACCCGAATACCTACGGTGCCCTGCTACGGGCGATTATCGACGCAACCCAGTATTCCAATATTCCGGAAAACCGGAAGGAGATTTCCGAAGCCATTGCGCCGAAGAACTACCTGAACCAGCCGGTTCCGGTGATCCAGCAGGTGCTCACCGGCTACTACGCCGATGGTTTGGGCGAGGTGAAAAACGTACCGGACCGTATCGACTTCGATCCGTTCCCCTGGCACTCCATGGGTGTCTGGATTCTCACTCAGATGAAGCGCTGGGGTTATATCGAAGGCGACGTGGATTACAAGGGGATCGCCGAACAGGTCTACCTGGCGGGCGAGACCGGCAAGGTCATGGAAGAACTGGGCTACACGGCTCCGGACAGGACCTACAAGACCCACATCATCATGGGCAAGACCTTCGATTCGGATCGTGCTGAAGCCTATGCCCGCAGCTTCGCGATTGGAAGGGTGTAATCATGGCTTCGTTGAACGTACGGGCAGCACTGCTGTCAGTGTCGTTCCTGATTCTGGCCCTGGGGCTCTGGGAAATGGCGACCCAGCCCCCGGAAGCCCAGACCGGAATGACCGAATACGAGATACTGATGGGGGGTGCCGACCAGGAATCCCGGGTGCCGCCGCCCTCAGCGGTGATCAAGCTGGCCTGGGCCGAGTTGTCCAACCCGTTCTATGACGCCGGCGCCAATGACAAGGGTATCGGCATCCAGTTGGGGTATTCGGTGTACCGGGTGCTGACCGGCTACCTTGCTGCCATGGCCATCGCGCTGCCCATAGGTTTCCTGATTGGCATGTCGCCGTTGATGTACAAGGCGCTGAACCCGTACATCCAGGTTCTGCGCCCCATCTCGCCCCTGGCCTGGATGCCCCTGGCCCTGTTCATTATCCAGGATTCCGATGCCTCGGCGATCTTCGTGATCTTCATCTGCTCAATCTGGCCGATGTTGCTCAACACCGCCTTCGGCGTTGCCAATGTGAGGCAGGACTGGGTGAACGTGGCCCGCACCCACGAACTCGGGCCGCTGCGCACCGCCATCACGGTGATCCTGCCGGCCGCCGCACCGACCATCCTGACCGGTATGCGAATCTCCATCGGCATTGCCTGGCTGGTCATTGTCGCCGCGGAAATGCTCGTGGGCGGCACCGGCATCGGTTACTACGTGTGGAACGAGTGGAACAACCTGGACCTGGCCAGTGTGATCTTCTCCATCCTGATGATCGGGGTGGTCGGCATGCTTCTGGATCTGGCCCTGGGCAAGGCTCAGAAGCTGGTGGAATACAAAGAATGAGCGGTTCGGTGACGGGCAGCCGGCGCCGGCCTCAAACCTCCGAATGGAGACCAATTATGAATAAGCCATTCCTGGAAGTAGAGGGTTTGTCCAAAGTGTATCCGGACGGCCAGGGCGGAGAGCTCACCGTCTTCGAGGATATCCGCTTTGCCCTGGAGAAAGGCGAGTTTGTCTGCATCATCGGCCACTCCGGTTGCGGCAAATCCACCATCCTGAATGTGCTGGCGGGCCTGGACGAGGCCAGCGCCGGCAACGTGGTGATGAACGGCAAGGAAATCAAAGGCCCCGGGCTTGAGCGTGGCGTGGTGTTCCAGAACTACAGCCTGCTGCCCTGGAAAACCACACTGAATAACATTGTCTTCGCCGTGCGTGCCCGCTGGCCCAAATGGTCCAGGGAAGAGGTCAGGACGCACAGCGAGCGCTATCTGAAAATGGTGGGCCTGGACCACGCCCTGAACCGCAAACCGTCCCAGCTCTCCGGCGGCATGCGCCAGCGGGTGAGTATCGCCCGGGCCTTCGCCACCCAGCCGGAACTCCTGCTGCTGGACGAACCCTTCGGCGCGCTGGATGCCCTGACCCGGGGTGTGATCCAGGATGAACTGGTGAAGATCTGGGAAGAAACCCGCCAGACCGTGTTCATGATCACCCACGATGTGGACGAAGCCATCCTGCTCTCCGACCGCATCTTCCTGATGTCCAACGGCCCCAACGCCCGCATCGCCGAAAGTGTGAAGGTGGACATCCCGCACCCGCGAGCCCGGGCCACCATCTTCCAGAACCCGGCCTACCATAAAACCCGGGATTACCTGGTGGACTTCCTGGTTAACCGAAGCGGCTCGGCTTTGCCGGAAAAAGACGGCAGCCCGAAAGTCGCCGAGCCCGCCAAGGGCGTTGCCCAGTCAACGCCAGCGTCTACCGAACCTGAATCCGAATCTGAAACCGCCGCCCGCGCGGTGAATGCCTGACGTCAAAAAGCCAAGAGAGGAAACAGCCATGATGAACAAAGAACTGATGACCGCCAAAATCCTGGAAGCCAAAGTGTCCAAGGGCATGACCTGGGAAGCCATCGCCGAAACCATCGGCATGTCCCCGGTGTTCACCACCTCAGCGGCCCTGGGTATGAACAGCCTCACCGAAGACAAGGCGTTCGCCCTTTGTGAAATCCTCGGCCTCGACAAGCCAATCGCCGAAGCGCTGCAGGTCTGCCCCAAGAAAGCCTGGGACGGTGCCGTTCCGCAGGATCCGCTGATCTACCGTTTGTACGAGGTGGTGGGTGTGTACGGCGATACCATGAAAGAACTGATCCATGAAAAATTCGGCGACGGCATCATGAGTGCCATCGATTTCACCATGGACATCGAGAAGGAGGAGAATCCGAAAGGCGACCGCGTTGTGGTTACCATGAACGGGAAGTTCCTGCCCTATAAAGCCTGGTAACTTTGGAGTTAACGTCCTTGTAGCCTGTTGGTTGAGGGGCGGGCTTGCGGGGTGGCAGGTGGAGTTTTTCTTGGAAAAAGAACTCGCTTCGCTCAGACACCTTTTTCCGGCGAAAAATCCACCTGCCACCCCGCGCCGACGTGCAACACGGTTTCAGCAGATTAAAGACTTTTGTGCTTTTGTAGGTTGGATTAGCCGCAGGCGTAATCCAACGGGTTTTGTCGGATTACGCTTCGCTAATCCGACCTACGAAATATTCCCCCACCCCCGTACCTGCCCGCCAAATCTCAGGCTACAGAAAGACCACGCCCGCCAAACCTCAGGCTAGGAAAGGACGATACCCCCCAAAGTCTCAGGCCGAACGAGACCGGGCCACAGAGCCAGCCGCCAGTGCAACCTCGGCAACGGTGTGAAGCTTCTCCAGTTGCGACTTCAACATGGCAATCGGCCGCGTGCCCTCCAAAGTCAGCGCGATGTTCAGATGCTCGCCGGCGGTTTCCACGGCCATGGTGGCAATCCGGAACCCGCGGATGCGGACCACCTGGCACAGACGCTCCAGGGCGGCGGCTTCGTGGGTCATCCGGCAATTGATGGTGTAGCTGGGTGTTGATGGCTGGGGTTGCGGGTTCATGCAACTTGCTCCTTGCCGGCTTTGGGCGTGCGTCGGGTTTCGTCGATCATGTCTGTGTTGCTGGCGCCGGGTTTGACGATGGGCCAGACGTTTTCTTCACGGCTGATGGCCACGTGCAGCAGCATGGGGCCGTTGTAGGCCAGGATGGTTTCGATGCCACGGCGGATCTGGTCGGTGCGTTCGATGTATAGGCCCGGGATGTCAAAGGCCCGGGCCATGGCGACGAAATCCGGATTGTCGTCCAGGTTTATCTGGCTTTCCCGGTTGTTGTAGAACAGCTCCTGTTGCTGGCGGACCATGCCCAGGCACTGGTTGTCCATGATGATGAGCTTCACCGGCAGGTTGTAGCGGCGGATGGTAGCCAGTTCCTGGGCGTTCATCATGAACGAACCATCGCCGGTAACGTTGATGACCGTGCTGTTGCGGTCGGCAAACTGGGCGCCGATGGCCGCGGGCAATCCAAAGCCCATGGTGCCGAGGCCGCCACTGGTGAGGTGGTGGCGTGGGTGGTCGAAGTCATAGTGCTGGGCAACCCACATCTGGTGCTGGCCCACGTCGCAGGCGATCACGGTGTCGTCGGGAGCAATCCGTGAGAGCTGGCGGATAAAGGCCGGGCCGGTAATGGGTGCCATAGGACCATCGTTGTCGGCCGCGTGGAAGCCGCCGGTGGTGTGCCAGGTGCGGCACTGTTTCTGCCAGTCGCTAATGGTCAGTGGCTCATCCTGCAAGGCTCCGGCCAGTACCTTCAGTATTTCGTTCAGGTCCCCGCGGATAGCCAGATCGGCCGGGCGCAGTTTGTTGATTTCGGCGGCATCGGCGTCGATGTGGATCAGCTTTGCGTTGGGGGCGAAGCCGTCCAGGTTGCCGGTGGCGCGGTCGTCCAGGCGGGCGCCGATGACCAGCAACAGGTCGCATTCGTCCACCGCCTTATTGGCGGCGCGTGAGCCGTGCATGCCCAGCATGCCCAGATTGTAGGGATTGTGTTTGCCCGGGTTGCCGATGCCCTTGAGGGTTAAAACCGCCGGCAATTCGGAATATTCGGCAAACGCCCGGAAGCTGTCCTCGGCGTGGGCCAGGCTGATGCCACCGCCGCTGTAGAGCAGGGGCTTGCGGGCGGCGTGCAGCATCGCCAGGGCTTCCGTCAGGTCTGTCGAGGCCGTTTCACGGGGCTCGGGTTGGGAGAAGGGCGCATCGGCCACTTCGGTCAACAACAGGTCTTTGGGAACATCAATCCAGACCGGGCCGGGGCGGCCGCTCTGGGCCAGTTCCATGGCTTCTTCCATGATCGCGGGCAGGGCATTGGCGTCGTCGACCAGGTAGCTGTGTTTGACGATACCCAGGGTCATGCCCAGTACATCGGTTTCCTGGAAGGCATCGGTGCCGATCAGGCCGGAGGGCACCTGGCCGGTGATAACCAGCATGGGGATGGAATCCCGGTGAGCGTTGGCCACGCCGGTGACCAGGTTGGTTGCACCAGGGCCTGAGGTGGCGATGCACACCCCCAGAGTGCCGCTGGCCCGGGCATAGCCGTCGGCAGCGAGGGCGCAACCCTGCTCGTGGCGGCACAGCACGTGTTCCACGCTCACATCGTCTACCAGCGCGTCGTATAGCGGCATGATGCAGCCGCCCGGATAACCGAAAACCGTGCGGATGTTGTGGCGGTGGAACGCTTCAAGAATGTGCTGTGCGCCGTTCATGGTCGTTTTTCCTTTTTTCCTGGCCGCAAATAAAGAAACCCCCGGGACCTTTCGGTGCCGGGGGTTTCTGGTGTCTTGTCAGGTTTGTCGCTATCTCACCCGCTTGTCCACGCAGAAGCCCCCAGACGGTACCACGACCACCAGGACTAGCTTCACAAGGACAATCACTGCGTTGAGATTCATATAATCGACGGTCTGCTCTGAATTCGTCAAAAGATTCTGTGTAGAATCTACCCCACGTTTTCAGCCGGATGCAACCGTTAATTACGGGTTTTTTCTGCCAGCCTCGAGAGAGGCTTCATATCAGTAACAGTGAGAGTAACAGTGAGCATTCAATGACGAAAGCAAAATGGGGTTCCCTCGGTCTGTCACTTCTGGTCGTGATTGCGCTGGTGATCTGGATGGCTACCGGTGAGGTGAAGGTAGCCAGTGATGAGCCTCTGGAGCGCCAGGATGGCGGTGACGGCCAGTTGACAAGCGTGCAGGTGGAAATCCTGACAGCGAAGCTCCACGAGCCGGGGTTGATGCTTCAGGGACAGTTGGAGCCATGGAATTCCGTGATGCTCAGTGCCCAGGTTTCGGGCCGGATTGAATCCCTGGCTGTCGGACTCGGCGAGCAGGTCCGGGAAGGGCAGGCGCTGCTTACGGTTTCCGATGAAGGGCGCAGTTCCGCGGTTCTGCGCTGGCAATCCAGGGTTCGCAAGCTGGAGGCAGACCTGGCCGCTGCCCGCCGGCTGAGGGCCGACAACCTTGCCGCCCAGTCGGAAGTGCTGGCCCTTGAGAGTGAACTGGCCGCCGCCAATGCGGAACTGACCAACGCCCGGCAGGCTGTCAGCCATCTCACACCTGAGGCGCCTTTCGACGGCACCATCAACAGCAAATCCGTGGATACCGGCGATCTTGTGCAGGTGGGCTCTCCGCTTTTCCAGCTGGTAAGAGTGGACCGTCTGAAAGCGACCGCGCAGATTCCCCAGCAGTCAGTGACCAATGTGGCAGCCGGCCAGGCCGTTCGCGTGGATCTGCTGGATGGCAGCCGGCTCTCCGGCGTTGTAACGTTTGTGGCCAGTGCGGCATCGCCGGAAACCCGCAGCTTCGCAGTGGAAATCGCCGTGGAAAATCCGGACCGCAGGCGGGTGGCCGGTGGCAGCGCCAGCCTGCGAATCGCGCTGCCCGAGGTGAAGGCGATGTTTATTTCTCCGGCTTATCTTTCGCTCGGGGACGATGGCCGCCCGGGGGTGAAATACGTGGACGACCAGAACCGGGTGGTGTTCGGTGAGGTGACATTGCTGAGTGTTTCCACCGACGGGGCCTGGGTAACCGGGTTGCCGGATGAAATCCGTCTCATCACCCGGGGTGGCGGTTTCGTGAGTACCGGTGAGAAAGTGATGCCGGTCGACACCTCTGAAAACAGGGGTTAGGCCAGATGCGTGCGCTGATTTTTGCGGCCATTGATCGCAGCCGTACCACGCTGCTGACCCTGCTGTTCCTGATTCTCGGCGGTATCGCGGCGTTCCAGACCATTCCCAAGGAAGCCAATCCCGACGTCACCATCCCGGTGATCTATGTCTCCATGACCCTGGACGGGATCAGCCCGGAAGACGCCGAGCGTCTGCTGGTTCGGCCCATGGAGCAGGAGCTGCGATCCCTCGAGGGCATCAAGGAAATGCGGGGTACCGCGTCCGAGGGGCATGCCTCAGTGATGCTGGAATTTGATGCCGGTTTCGATCCGGACAAAGCCTTGCAGGATGTACGTGAGAAAGTCGACACCGCCCGCAGTGAGCTGCCGGGAGAGGCAGACGAACCGAGGGTCAACGAGATCAACGTGTCCTTGTTCCCAGTGTTGTCGGTCGGGCTGTCCGGCCCCCTGTCGGAGCGGGAGCTGATTACCATTGCCCGCCAGTTCCAGGATGCCATCGAGTCCATTCCGGAGGTGCTGGAAGTCGAGATCGGCGGCGACCGGGAAGACCTGCTGGAAATCGTGGTGGATCCCCAGGTTCTGGAAAGCTACGGCATCGATTTCGATCAGTTGGCCTCACTGGTCACCCGCAACAATCAGCTGGTGGCTGCCGGCTCGCTGGATACCGGAAACGGCCGCATGGCCCTGAAAGTGCCCGGGGTGATCGAGACCATCGAGGATGTGATGTTCATGCCGGTCAAGGTGGATGGCGATACGGTGGTGACCTTCGGGGATGTCGCCATGCTACAGCGCACCTTCAAGGATCCCACCGGCTTTGCCCGCATCAACGGCGAGCCGGCGCTGGTGCTGGAAGTCTCCAAGCGCTCCGGCGCCAACATCATCGAAACCATTGCCCATATCCGCGATCTCATCGACCAGGCCAGGCCCCAACTGCCGGAAAGCCTGGAAATCCGCTACATCATGGATCAGTCCGAGGAAGTGCGGGACATTCTCAGCGACCTGCTGAACAACGTACTCACCGCCATTGTGCTGGTGATCATCGTGGTGATTGCAGCCATGGGGCCGCGTTCCGCATTCATGGTGGGTTTGACCATTCCGGGCGCTTTCCTTACCGGCATCCTGGTGATCTGGAGCATGGGGTTGACCCTCAATATCGTGGTGCTGTTCAGCCTGATTCTGGTGGCGGGCATGCTGGTGGATGGCGCCATTGTGGTGTCCGAGCTGGCGGACCGCAACCTGTCGGATGGCCAGGCGGTAAAAAACGCCTGGGCCGGGGCCGCAAGCCGCATGGCCTGGCCCATCATTGCCTCCACGGCCACCACGCTGGCGGTGTTTGTGCCTCTGCTGTTCTGGCCCGGGGTGGTGGGGGAGTTCATGAAGTTCCTGCCCTTGACGGTCATCATCTGTCTGGTGGCATCGCTGGCGATGGCGCTGGTGTTTCTGCCGGTGCTGGGCAGTGTCAGTGGCGGCCGGAGGGACCGGCAGAGAGAAACAACAGGCCGGCTGATGCAAGGCTACCGCTGGCTGCTGTCGGTGCTGCTGAAGTCGCCCGGGCTGACGCTGACTGGTGTGCTGTGTGTGATTGCGGTGATATACGCCGCCTATGCCCGCTTCAATTACGGTGTGGAGTTTTTCCCGAGTGTCGAACCGGATTCGGCCCAGGTGCAGGTCCGTGCCAGAGGCGATCTGTCAGTGTGGGAGCGGGATGTGATCGTGCGTGAGGTGGAACAGCGCCTGCAGGGAATGCCGGAGGTAAAGGCCCTGTACGCGCGTTCAATGGTCAGTGCCAGTTCGCAGATGGCGCCCGATGTGATTGGTGTTCTGCAGTTTCAGTTTACCGACTGGTACACCCGGCGCCCGGCCAGTGCCATTATGGAGGATTTCCGGGCGCGGACCGATGATATCCCGGGCATTGAGCTGGAATTCCGCAAGCAGGAGGGCGGACCGGCGGAGGGCAAACCCATTGAGCTGCAGGTGAGCAGCCGTGAGGCCGACGGCCTTAACGGCTATGTGGACAGGATCAAAGACCGCATGCGGGAGCAGGGTGGTTTTGCGGATATCGAGGATGACCGGAGCTTGCCGGGTATTGAGTGGCGGCTGCAGGTTGACCGGGAGGCCGCTGCCCGGTTCGGCACCGATGTGCTGGGTATTGGCAGTGCCGTGCGCCTGGTCACCAACGGTCTGGTGTTGGCGACCTATCGCCCGGAAGACGTCCGGGATGAAGTGGATATTGTGGTTCGGGTACCGAACAACTGGCGGGAGCTGGACCATCTGCAGCGCCAGACCATTCGTACCTCCCGGGGCCAGGTGCCGCTCTCGCAGTTCGTCGACCTTCAGCCGGGGGACAAGACCGGCAGTATTGTCCGGGTGGATGGCCAGCGCACCGTGACCATCAAGTCCGATCTGGCCCCGGGCCGTCGGGTTGACGAACTTCTGCGATCCCTGCAGGCCGGGATGCCGGAGCCACCGGAAGGCATTTCGGTAAAATTTGCCGGCGAAAACGAGGATCAGCAGCAGGCGGCCAACTTCCTGATCACCGCCTTTCTGGTGGCCATCGGGCTGATGTTGCTGATTCTGGTGACCCAGTTCAATTCACTCTACCAGACCTTCCTGATCCTCTCCGCCATTGTGCTTTCGACGGCGGGGGTGCTTCTTGGCCTGCTGGTCAACGGCCAGTCGTTCGGCATTGTGATGGTGGGCATGGGGACCATTGCGCTGGCGGGCATTGTGGTGAACAACAACATTATTCTGATTGATACCTACAACCAGATGCGCAAGGAGGGAATCGCGGCCTATGAGGCGGCCCTGGAAACCGGTTGCCTGCGTCTGCGGCCGGTGTTGCTCACGGCCATCACCACCGTGCTGGGCCTGATGCCCATGGTGCTGGGGGTGAACGTGGACTTGCTGACACCTTCCCTGGGCCTCGGGGCGCCCTCGACCCAGTGGTGGACCCAACTGTCCAGTGCTATCGCTGGCGGGCTGACCTTCGCCACGGTGCTGACGCTGTTGCTGACGCCCGCGCTGCTGGTGCTGGGCAGCCGGGCCGGCCAGGCCCTGGGAAGGCTGACCGGCCGGGTCAGTCGGAGTAATAGCGGCCAATGATTTCGGAAAACGGCAGCGGTTTGCTGTACAGGTAGCCTTGGAGATAGTCGCAGCCTTTCTCGAACAACCAGGCCTCATGGGCTTTATGCTCTACGCCTTCCGCCACCACGAAAAGCCCCAGCCCCCGGGCCAGACCGATGATGGATAGGGTAATGGCGCAATCGTCTTCGTCATCCGGCAGGTTCTTGATGAACGAGCGGTCGATCTTGATCCGGGAGAATGGCAGGTATTTCAATCGGGATAACGACGAGTAGCCAGTGCCGAAATCGTCAATAGCCAGTTCTGCGCCGGCTTCCACCAGCTTCTCCAGAACCCGCCCGATGACCCCGAAATCCCCCTGGATAGAGTCTTCGGTTACCTCGAACTGCAAGGCCTCAACGGGCATCTCCTGGTGGTCGCAGATCTCCTTTACCAGTTCCGGAAAATCGGGAACCAGCACCTGCTCAGCCGACAGGTTGACGGAAATCGTCGGCAACGGGATATTCCTCTCTCTGGCCTCGCGCCAGTGTGAGCACACACTTATTAAGTATGTCCAATTCACGCTGTCCCGGTCAGCGAATCCGCACGTGGCGCCGCGTCATTGGCGTGACCCTGGCGAATCAGATCCCTGAGCAGCGGCCAGGGATGTTCAGCCTCGAGGGTAAAGGCAATGTCCAGCAGGGTGCGCTCGCCACCGTGGCGGCCCATGAACTGAACAGATACCGGCAGTTGATCCGGCGTGCGGCCCATTGGAATCGAGATAGCCGGTGCACCCGTGGCATTGGCCAGGGGGGTGAAGCTGACATACTGTCGCAGGCGCTCAAAAAGGGTATCAAAAGGTACCTCAGGGCTGAGATCGCCGAGCGGCGGTGTTGTATGGCCCAGTACAGGGGTGAGCACGGCATCGAAGCCGGCCATGGCATGGGCGTAGTCATGCCGGGAGCGTTTCAGCCGCCAGAGCGCGGTGGGCAGGCGCCAGAACTGTTTCCTGAACATCGTGTCCAGGCCATTGGTCAGGCCGTCGGTCCTGTGTTTTTCGAAAGCGGGATGAATCAGTTTTTTGCCGTTGGCTTTTACGCCAAAGGCCAGCAGTGCCCAGTACAGGGCGAAGTCGTCCGGAAATGAAGAATGCACTGGAACGGAAACCGGCTCGATCCGATGGCCCAGCTTTTCCAGTTTCCGCGCTGTCTCCTCAACTGTCTGCCGGGTGATGTCGTCGGTTTTGTGGCCGTTGATGGAATCCAGTATCAAGCCAATCTTCAGTGGTCGGCCAGAGGGACCCTCGATTCTGCCGCCCGCTGGCAGTTCCGGGTTCCTGTAGAAGGCCTCGGCCTGTTCCAGGAAATTGGCGGTGTCCCGCACAGAGCGTGTGACTACGCCTGCTGCAACAAGGGCTGCTGAGCCGCCGGAAGAGGCACCGGTCGAGTAGGCCAGATTCCATGGATTGCGGGTGGGTACGTCGTGGGCAGGTTCGGTGGTTGCGTTAAAGCCGAATTCCGGCAGCGTGCTCTTGCCCAGGCAGAGAAACCCCTGGGCCAGCATCTGCCGGGCAAACGGACTGGTATTCCTGGCCCTGTTTACGGGAACGGCAAGAGAGCCATGCCGGGTGGCTTTCCATAACCGTTGTCAGGTAATAAGCTGACAGGTTCAACCCATTGTTAGTGATCCCGATGGAATTTACAGAACCTCTCGTACGTCACTTTCTCGGCATCTTCTTCCTGATGATCGGCCTGCAGTTTGCCAGCCGCAGTCTGGGCCTGTTCCAGCGCATGCGCTTTTCCCACATCAATTATGGAGAGCGGGGAAGTGCGCCCTGGTGGCACCGGCATATCTTCAATGTGTTCCGGGCACTGATTCTTGCGGTTTGCGTGGTGCGGATCTTTGCGGATATCGACGGCTGGCTCGGCGTTTTTGGCTGGCTGTATCATTGGCCGGTGTTGTTGGCCGGAATGTTGTTGTTATTGGCATCGTTCACTGTGGTGAACTACCTGCAGGCTTACATGCATGAGGACTGGCGCTCAGGCATTGATCCCCGGAAGGACCAGCGAAAGCTGCTGACGGACGGGCCCTTTGCCCGCTCACGGAACCCGTTGTTCCTGACAGTGATGGCGGGGCAACTGGGCTTTTTCCTGGCGCTGCCCAGCGTATTCTCGCTGGTATGCCTGGTGGCCGGTGTGCTGGTAATCACCCGCCAGGCCGGTGAGGAAGAAAAGGCGCTGGCGGTCAAATTCGGAGAGGACTACGAGCGTTACCGGGTTCGGGTGCCGCGCTGGTTCTGAGCCGCCGCCTGCGAAAAGCGCCGGGCTTTACGCCGACGTTTTCCGGGCTTCCTTGATAACATCGTAGGCGTGGCTGATCTCCCGGGTGCGTTCTTCTGCCATTTCCCGCATGCTCTCGGGTAAACCCCGGCCGGCCAGTTTATCCGGATGGTTTTCGCTCATCAGTTTGCGGTAGGCTTTCTTGAGCTCCGCGTCACTGGCTGACGATGAAACCCCCAGGACCTTGTAGGCATCACTGATCTGATCGGCGGAAGATGGCTGGCCAGCTCCGGCCCGATTGGTATGGGCACCCCGTAGCATGGCTTCCAGCTGATCCACCTGGCTCTCGGGCAGTCCCAGGCCGCGGGCGATTCGCACCAGCATCTCATGTTCGGCCGGGTGTACCACGCCATCGGCGGCAACAGCTGAGACCTGAACCTGAAGAAACATCTGCAGGAACGCAGGTTGCCGGCCACTAGCCTGGAGGAACCGGTTCAGCTCTGCGTCCAGATCGAAATCCGGCTCCTTGCCCCGGTTGAAGGCGGCTTTGGCCGTGGCTTTCTGCTCTTCGTTCAGGCGGAAGCGTACGAACATGGCTTCCGCCATCTGGATTTCGTCGCGGGATATAATGCCGTCTGCCTTGCAGAGGGCACCCATGACGGCAAAGACGGACTCGACAAAGCCGGATTGGATACTCTGGAGCTTGCCGATCAGACGGCGCTTGAGGTGGTTGAAGAGAAAGGCACCGATTGCCGCACCCACCAGAAAACCCGGAAATTTGCCAAAGGCGTAACCGATCAGACCGCCAACGATGATTGCAAACAGCATTAAATTGTCCTTACCAGGGATGAACCAGCCTATAGAATATACGTGTTTTTCAGTCCGGCTTCATGAACAGGCTTTCATGGGGGCAAGGTTAAAAACAATTTGCGCTGGAAATTTCGATGCGTCGTTGATCCTGCTGAGTGCGATATCGCGCAGGACATTGGGAGATGGTTCTGGGGCTCAGTGTTGATAGAATCTACGCGCGGTCGTTTTCATTTTCAGACGAAGCCAAAAGTTATGACACAGGACCTGTTTGGCGAACTGTCGCCGGAGTTGATCAGGGAGCATCTGATGGAAGGTGCGGTGGTGCTTCGCCAGTTCGCCCTCGCAGACGCTGAATGGCTCCTGAACGACATTCAGCGAGTTACCACTCAGGCACCGTTTCGGCATATGAAAACCCCTGGCGGTCATGCCATGTCGGCCGCTATGAGTTGCTGCGGTGATCAGGGTTGGGTTACCGATACCCGGGGGTACCGCTACCAGTCCGAGGACCCGACTTCAGGCCAGCCCTGGCCGGCGATGCCGGAATCCTTCCGCAATCTTGCCGGGAAGGTCGCAGTCGCAGCTGGTTTCGAGGGCTTTGAGCCGGATGCCTGCCTGATCAACCGTTATGAGCCCGGGGCAAAAATGGGACTGCATCAGGATAAGGATGAGCAGGATTTCAGCCAGCCGATTGTATCGGTATCCCTGGGCTTACCCCAGGTATTTCAGTTTGGCGGGCTGAAACGTAACGAACGTCCTGTCAGGGTTCCGCTTGCCCATGGTGATGTGGTGGTCTGGGGTGGCCCGGCACGGCTGAGATATCACGGAGTATTGACGTTGAAGGCCGGGGATCACCCTCTGACCGGCGTCTGTCGATACAATCTGACGTTCCGCAAAGCCCGGTAACCGGTTACTGCAACCAGGCCACCAGCAATCCGGCGGCCAGGGACAGCACCATCGGTACGCCAACCAGAAGCCCGATCTGGCGATTGCCGATCAACCCCGCCATGGCGGATTTGACCAGGTTGTTGGTTGCCGCCGCAATGACGATACCAATGACGGCCGTGCTCATGGCGAGGCCGTTGTTGGACATGCGGGTCAGGGACAGGGTGATGGCGTCCACATCGGCCACCCCGGACGTTGCTGCAAGGACATAGATGCCCGTGTCGCCCAGCCAACTGCTCAGGAACTCGCCCAGCAGCAGGATGGCGGTCAGCAACATTCCGAATACCAGCGCCGAGGTGAGATCCAGTGGATTCTGGTTGAGGGGCGGCTGGCTGACCTGTAACTGTTTTTCGTTTTTTCGCCAGATAATCAACGCCGGGACGTAGAGCAAGATGGTCATCACGAGAACCGGCCAGATGAGCATCGGCAGCAGGCTCCGGTTGATCACCAGGCAATAAAACAGGATGCGGGGAAACATGGTGCCGCAGGCAATCAGGATTCCCGTTGCGAACTGGGCATTCAACTGAGGGGTTTTGGAGGCCTGACGCGCGAAGTGCAGGGTGAGGGCCGTGGATGAGCTCAGACCGGCGAACAGGCTGGTGAACAGAATGCCCTTTCGGGTGCCGGCCACCCGGATGGCGAAGTAGCCGACAAAGGAAATGGAGGCGATCATCACTACCATCCACCAGATCTCCCGAGGGTTGAGAACCCCGCCAGGGCCCAGCTTTTCATTGGGCAATAGAGGCAGCATCACCACGGAAATGAGCAGCAGCTTGAGCGCCGCATCCAGCTCGTGTTCCTTCAGCTTGTTGACCCAACCGTGAATCTCTTCCTTGTTATCCAGGATGATGGCAGTCACGACGGCTGCGGCGGTGGCAATCACCGGATCCACCGCAACCGCCACCGCGCCGAAGCAGAAGGTCAGCACCATGCCTACCATGCCGGTGATACTGAAATTGCGGATGTGCACAAGCCGTTCGCTGTAGGCCACGATTGCCATGGCCACCACGCTGACCAGCAGCACAGGAAACGCCCATTCGGTTATCTCCTGTGCCAGTACCGCGGAAACGCCACCGAGCAAACCGACCAGCGAAAAGGTGCGAATACCGGCAATCCGCTCGCCGGCTTTCTGCTCCCGGGCATCCCATCCCCGCTCCAGGCCAATAATCGCGCCCAGAAGAAGCGCGACCGCGAGGTTCAGGGTGGTCTGGTTTCCGGCCAGAAACCGGGAAGCAACATCATTCATGGGTGGGTGCAGTCTCCTGTTAATCATTGAATGTCCTGATGATAGCAGCAGAGGCACGCAGTCGTTAGGCGTCTAAGAAGATACCGCTAGCGACCTTACTTTCCTGTAAGGGGGCTGATAAGCTTCGCGGCCTTTGAATTCGTAGCAAACCGGAACCCCGAAATTATGGTGAATTCCTTAAAGGCCAACTGGCTTTCGAATACCCGCGGCGATGTCCTTGCCGGCATTGTGGTTGCCCTGGCGCTGATCCCGGAGGCAATTGCCTTTTCCATCATCGCCGGAGTCGACCCCAAGGTCGGGCTTTACGCGTCCTTCTCCATCGCCGTGATTATTGCGTTCGTGGGCGGACGCCCCGGTATGATCTCGGCAGCCACCGGGGCCATGGCCTTGCTGATGGTCACGCTGGTGAAAGACCATGGCCTTGAATACCTTCTGGCGGCGACGCTGCTGACCGGTATTATCCAGATTGCCGCCGGTTACCTGAAGCTTGGCGGCCTGATGCGGTTTGTCTCACGCTCGGTGGTCACGGGCTTTGTGAACGCACTGGCGATCCTTATTTTCATGGCCCAGTTGCCCGAGCTGACCAATGTGACCTGGCACGTGTACGCCATGACGGCAGCCGGCCTCGGCATCATTTACCTGTTCCCGCTGTTGCCCCGGGTTGGCAGGATCCTGCCTTCACCTCTGGTGTGTATCGTTGTTCTCACGGCTGTGGCGATGTACCTCAACCTGGGTATCCGCACGGTAGGCGACATGGGCGAGCTGCCTGATACCCTGCCGGTTTTCCTGTGGCCGGATGTGCCTCTGAATTTCGAAACCCTGATGATTATCCTGCCTTATTCGGTGGGGCTGGCTGTTGTTGGGCTGCTGGAATCCATGATGACCGCAACCATCGTCGACGATCTGACCGACACCACCAGCGATCGAAACCGTGAGTGCAAGGGCCAGGGTATTGCCAACATCGGCTCCGGCCTGCTCGGCGGCATGGCCGGTTGCGCGATGATCGGGCAGTCCATCATCAACATCAAATCCGGTGGTCGTACGCGCCTGTCGACACTGACCGCCGGCGTGTTCCTGCTGGTAATGGTGCTGGTGCTGGACAAGTGGCTGGTTCAGATCCCCATGGCAGCGCTGGTCGCCGTGATGATCATGGTCTCGATTGGTACCTTTAGCTGGGGCTCTGTCAAGAACCTCAGGGAACACCCGCTGTCAACCAACATCGTCATGGTTGTTACCGTTATCGTGGTGGTGGCCACCCATAACCTGGCGTTCGGTGTGCTGGCGGGCGTGCTGCTGGCGGCCCTGTTCTTTGCCAACAAGGTGGGGCACTACATGCTGGTTACCTCAGAGCTGGATGAGGCCACGGATACCCGCACCTACCGGGTAGTGGGCCAGGTGTTCTTCAGTTCCTCGGAAAAATTCATGGAATCCTTTGATTTCAGGGAAGCAGTCGATAACGTGGTCATAGACCTGAGCCGGGCGCATTTCTGGGATATAACCGCGGTAGGCGCGCTGGACAAGGCGGTGATCAAGTTCCGCCGTGAAGGTTCGGAAGTTGAGGTTATCGGGCTGAATGAGGCCAGTGCCACGATTGTCGACCGCTTCGGCGTGCACGACAAACCCGAAGCCGTTGATCAGTTGATGGGGCACTGACATGACACAGACCCGGGAATCCAACAGCGATCACAGCCAGAATAGCAATTACAGGGATCACGAAGGCGAGGTTGAGATGTTACGAGTAGTTGCCTGCATTGACGGCTCCCACGCCGCCCCGGCCGTATGCGATTACGCCGCCTGGGCCAGTAAACACATGGAAAGCCCCATGATGCTCCTGCACGTGCTTGACGAAGAGCGTTATCCGGCCGAGCCGGACCTCGCCGGAAGCATCGGCCTGGGCAGTCGAGAGCAGTTAATGGAGGATTTGGCGGAACTTGACCGCAAGCGCGCGAAACTGGCCCTGGAACACGGGCACCACATGCTGGATGAGGCGGAGAAACGGGTGCGTGACGCGGGCATCACCGACGTTGTGCAGCGCCAGCGCCATGGCGACCTCACCGAGTCCCTGCTGGCACTGGAAAACCAGACCCGCCTGCTGGTCATGGGGTTGCACGGTGAAACCAGTTCGGAGCGCGATACCCACATTGGCAGCCAGTTGGAAACGGTGATCCGCAGCATGCATCGTCCGATTCTCCTGGTGCCGGATGAGTTCACCCGGCCCCGCAGTGCCATGCTGGCCTTTGACGGCAGCGCAACGGCGTTCAAAGGTGTGGAGCTTCTGGCCGGTAGCCCGGTGCTCAAGGGTATGCCCCTGCATCTGGTGATGATTGGCGCGGATACCAGTGACCGCCGGGAGCAGCTCAGGAAGGCGGAGAAAATGCTGGCGGGCCTGGAATCCGGGATCACTCTGGCGATCCGCGCCGGCGATGTTGAACCCGCGTTACACGCCTATCAGGAAGAACACGATATCGACATCCTGGTCATGGGGGCCTACGGCCACTCCCGTATCCGGCAGTTCCTGGTGGGCAGCACAACCACCACCATGCTCAAGACCGCCAGAAAACCGCTGGTGGTCCTTCGTTAGTTCCCGGGAGTGGGTCTTCTCAGGCGGTTGTCCGGGAAGACTCCCCGAACCGCTTGACCTGCGAAACAAAGTCGCTGAAACGGGTTCCCTGAATCAGCACATGCTCTTTCAGGGCTCGCTCGGCCTCCTGCTCCTTTCCATTTTTGATCGCTTCGAAAATTTCCCGATGCTCGGCAATGGAGTTGGAAACCCGGTTACGTGCCTGTAATTGAAGGCGGCGATAGGGCTTCAGTCTCTGTTTAAGCTGTCTTGCTTCAGTCGCCAGGAAGTGGTTGTGGCTGGCCGTGTAAATGCAGTTGTGGAACTCTTCATTTTCGTAGTAATAATCGTCCGGGTCAGCCATGACATCGGGATCCTCGCAGCGCTGCAACGCTGCCCGCAGGGACTCAAGCTCGGATGACTGAATTCTTCTGGCTGCCAGTCTGCCGCACATTCCCTCCAGTTCCGCCATTACCTCGAACATCTCAATCAACTGATCAAAGCCTACCCTGGCGACGAAGGTGCCTTTTTTGGGTTTCACGATGACCAGGCCACTTACGACAAGCTGCTGGACCGCCTCACGAATAGGGGTTCTCGAGACGCCGTACTGCGTGGCGAGGGCATCGTGGTCAAGCTTTTCGCCGGGTAACAGTCGACCGTTGATGATGTCTTCCTCGAGCGCGTCTTTCAGTTTCTGGGTATTCGAGCGTTTCATTTTTATCCCTGCTCGGGGTGAAAACAGGATTGATCATACTTTGGTCAATTGGTGTTGACAGAAGTATATATCAAGCCTAATGATATATACATCAGAATGCTCTGATTGATATTACAACAACAATTTCTGGAGAGAAAACGATGAAGATGCCCTTCGCTAAACTGGCCATGGCGGCCTCCCTGTCGGTATTTTTTTCTGGTATTGCCCTGGCTGATACCGTTTTGCGTGTTTCCCACCAGTTCCCGGGCGGTAAAGGAGACGTCAGGGACGAAATGGTCCAACTGATGGCCCGTGAAGTGGCCGCGGCCGACGTTGGTCTGGAGCTTCAGGTGTATCCGGGCCAGTCCCTGTTTAAGGCCAAGGAGCAGTGGGGAGCCCTGGTTCGAGGCCGGGTCGACATGACTTCCCTGCCGCTGGACTATGCCAGTGGCCGTCATCCCGAGTTCTCCGCCACGCTGATGCCCGGCCTGGTTCGCAGCCACGAGCGTGCCCGGCGCCTGAACGATTCCGAATTCATGGACATGATCAAAAAAGTGATCAACGATGCGGGCGCCCGGGTGCTTGCGGATGCCTGGCTGGCGGGTGGCTTTGCCTCCAACAAGCAATGCATCACGTCGCCGGATACGGTGCAGGGCCAGACACTCCGTGCCGCCGGCCCGGCCTTTGATGAAATGCTGGCGACGGCCGGCGCGTCCATTGCCTCCATGCCGTCGTCCGAGATCTATACCGCCATGCAGACCGGCGTGCTTGACGGCGCCAACACTTCTTCGGGCTCTTTTGTCTCCTACCGTATCTACGAGCAGGTTACCTGCCTGACCGCGCCGGGAGAGAACGCGCTCTGGTTCATGTATGAGCCGGTGCTGATCTCCGAGCGCAGCTGGAACAGCCTGAACGCGGAGCAACAGGCGGCACTGACCGCGGCCGGCCAGAATGCGGAAGAGTATTTCGCCAAAGAAGCCGCTGGTCTTGAC
This sequence comes from Marinobacter sp. B-21, assembly GCF_056857895.1. NCBI lineage: Bacteria > Pseudomonadati > Pseudomonadota > Gammaproteobacteria > Pseudomonadales > Marinobacteraceae > Marinobacter > Marinobacter sp. B-21. The sequence goes on along the minus strand of NZ_JBSXNZ010000081.1, from coordinate 110,601 downwards.
CAGAAGATGGTCGATGTGTTCTCCGAAAACGGCGTTGAAGTGGTCAAGATGACGCCGGAAAACTATCAGGCTTGGCTGGATATTGCCAAGAAGAGTTCCTACAAAACCTTCGCGGAGAACGTTCCGAACGGACAGGCACTGATTGACGCTGCGCTGGCGGTCGAGTAGCACCTTCGGTACCGAGTTCTCTGGCTAGCTACCCCGCCCTGGCTTCCGGCCGGCGGGGTAAGCACAACTTTTCCGGGGTTTGAGCTATGTCCCAATCTTCCAGTTATCGGCGAGCCTCGGAGCGAGGTGTGTTTGGCGGCTATATTCGCGGCATGGATGCGGTGTCAGTGGCTGCCGCCATTGTAGCGGGTGTCCTGCTCGCCCTTGGCGTGCTGTCTGTCGTTCATATGGTGTTTGTCCGTTACGTGATGGGTGAGAGCACCGTCTGGCAAACGGAGTTCACCACCTTTGCGATCACGGCCTCCATGCTGCTGGGCACCCCCTACGTGCTGAAAACCGGCGGCCACGTGGCAGTGACGGTGTTACCCGATGCTCTGCGGGGCTTCCCCAGGCGCCTGATGCGTTTGTCGGCCTCCCTGGTTGGCCTGGCCTTCTGCCTGGCCCTGACTTACGGCTCCTGGTACTACTTCTACGAAGCTTATGCGTTTGACTGGACCACGGGTACAGTCTGGAATCCGCCGTTGTGGCCGGCCATCCTGCCGGTGGCACTGGGTGCCTCCCTGCTGTCGCTGCAATATCTGGCTGAAATTCTTCGAGCGGAGCTGTAGCTATGGATCCGGTAACGAGCGGTATTCTTGTCGTTGTGGTTTTGCTGGTACTGATGGCTATTGGTACTCCGATCGCCTTTGCCCTCGGCGCCGTTTCACTGGGAGCCCTGATCCTTGATCGTGGCGTCGGAGAGCTGATCTATTTTGGTGAAACCTTTTTTGGCAGTGTGGCGTCTTTCGGCTTCGTTGCCATCCCCATGTTTATCCTGATGGGCGCTGCGGTGGCCTCCTCGCCAACCGGGCGTGATCTGTATCGATCCCTCGATCTGTGGATGGGTAGGCTGCCGGGCGGCCTGGCCATTTCCAACATTGCCGCCTGTTCGATTTTTGCGGCGCTGTCTGGTTCGTCACCGGCGACCAGTGCCGCCATCGGCAAGCTCGGTATCCCCGAGATGCGCAAGCGGGGCTATCCGGATGGGGTCGCCGCCGGCTGTATCGCGGCCGGTGGCACCCTGGGCATTCTGATTCCGCCTTCCGTCACCATGATTGTCTATGGCATCTCCACCGAAACCTCCATTGGCCGCCTGTTCATTGCCGGCGCGATTCCGGGGCTGATGCTGGCGGTGCTGTTCATGGTCTGGACACTGATCGCCTGCAAGCTTGCGGGCGGTTACAACAGTCCGAATCCGGTGGCCGAGGCGGCGGCTCAGGTCAAGGAGAACGTCGAAGGCAACATCAAGGCACTGGTGCGCGTGCTGCCGTTCCTGTTGGTGGTCATGGGTATCCTGTTTGCGCTCTACGGCGGGGTGGCGACACCCTCCGAAGCAGCTGGGGTCGGCGCCTTCCTGTGTCTGGTACTGGCGATTGTGGTGTACCGCATGTGGCAGGTCAAACCGGTGGGCATCATCATGCGTGACGCCTTGCGTGAGAGCGTGATGATCATGCTGATCATTGCCACCGCCGAAATCTTTGCCTTTGCGCTTTCCTCGCTCTTCATTACCCAGACCGTGGCCGGAGCCATTGCCGATCTCGAGGTGAATCGCTGGGTACTGATGGGCGTGATTAACCTCTTTCTGCTTGTGGCTGGTTTCTTCCTGCCGCCGGTTGCGGTCATCGTGATGGCGGCGCCGATCCTTCTGCCGATCATTGTGGCGGCGGATTTCGACCCCTACTGGTTTGCGGTCATTCTGACCATTAACCTGGAAATCGGCCTGATCACGCCGCCGGTCGGTCTCAATCTTTTCATCATAAAAGGCATTGCTCCAGACATAGCGCTCCGGGACATCCTGCTGGGAAGCCTGCCCTATGCCCTGTGCATGATTCTGGGCATCGTGCTGCTGAGTTTCTTCCCGCAGATTGCCCTGTGGCTGCCGGATCTGATTATGGGCGCGGGCTCCTGACGTAAGATAAGGGTTATCACTATGAACATGAGTTTTTTGCAAGAGCTGTTCAGCGGCATTACCCGGCGTGACGCGCTGCAGCGCAGATTCGGCACCAGGAAGACCAATTACGACCACACGGATCTGGAGGCAGCCTGTCATGAGTTGCTGTACAGTGACGGCGAGGCGGCCAGCATTGTTATGGCCAGTCGCGCACTGGATATATATCAGTCCCTGGGTGACGACGATAAGCGCGCGTTCTTCCGGGCGCTGGGCAGTAACTTCGCAGCTGATCCGGACAAGATCGATGAAGCCTACCGGATTTATAGGGGCGACCGGTCCAACAAGCACCTGGCGGGGCTGTTCGAAGTCTGTGAGCCACTGCGCCAGGAATTGTTCCGGCGGCTCAACCTGGCCCAGGGCGCAACCTATGAGCTGGTGAAAATGCGCCAGGATTTCCTGGCGCTGATGAAAGGCCACAAGGATTTCGAGCCGATCAACGCTGATTTTGAGCACCTCTTCGGCTCCTGGTTCAACCGGGGCTTTTTGATGCTGCGCCGCATTGACTGGGCTACGCCGGCGTCCATCCTGGAGAAGATCATACGTTATGAGGCGGTACACAAGATTCAGGGCTGGGACGACCTGCGTCGCCGGCTGGATAACCGGGACCGACGCTGCTTTGCCTTCTTTCACCCGGCCATTGGTGATGAGCCACTGATTTTTGTGGAGGTGGCCCTGACCAAGGGGATTCCCGACAAGATCCAGCCCATCCTGGCGCACGACCGTTACGATATTGACGCTCCTGAGCTGGCCGATTCCGCCGCTTTCTTTGGTATCAGCAACTGTCAGGTCGGGCTCCGGGGCATTTCCTTCGGTAATTTTCTGATCAAACAGGTGGTTCAGGAGCTTAAGCAGGAACTGCCCAATCTGAAGAACTTTGTGACCCTGTCGCCGTTACCCATGTTCCGCAACTGGCTGGAGCAGATCTCTCACCCGGATTCCGGCCAGCTGATACCGGAGGCGCGGAGTGTGCTCGGCCACCTGGATAATCCGGAGTGGGCCAGGCATCCGGAACTGGCGGAGCGCCTGAACGAGGTCATCCGGCCGCTGGCGGCCCGCTACCTCTTGAAGGAAAAGAGCGGTGACAACCTGCCGCTGAATCCGGTGGCACGTTTTCACCTGGGCAATGGCGCCGAACTGCACCGCATTAACTGGCTGGGCGATGTCTCGGAAAACGGAATGAAACAGTCGGCCGGCCTGATGGTTAACTACCTGTATGTCCTCGAAAACATCGAGCGCAACCACGAAAAATTCACCACCAATGGTGAGATCGTCTGTTCCCCTAGCGTGCGCGAACTGAGCAAGCTGGGCCGGAAACTGCTCCAGGGAGAACCCGAGAAATGAACCACAACCTATTCGATACCTTTGCCACCAGGATGCAGGCCCGGGGCACGGCGAATTTTATCACCACGCCCGAAGGCAGTACCTATTCGTACGCCGATGCGCTGGCTAAGACGGAGCGCATTGCCGGTGCTCTGAAACACCTCGGTGTTAAACCGGGCGACCGGGTTGCCGTGCAGGTTGATAAGAGCCCCGAGGCGATTCTGTTATACCTCGCCACCCTGCGTATGGGAGGAGTGTATCTGCCACTCAACACCGGTTACACCGCCGACGAAATCGGCTATTTCCTTGGTGATGCGGAGCCCGCGCTTTTTGTGTGTCAGCCGGCAGCGCTCGAGGCGGCAGAGGCTATTGCCGCGCAGACTCAATGCCCCTGTGTCCAGACCCTGGGTACCAACGCGGATGGCTCACTGATGGAGGTGGTGTCAGAAGCGGAAGCCTTCACGGGTATCGAGCCGCAGAGTGAGGACGACCTGGCAGCGATTCTTTATACCTCGGGCACGACCGGCCGCTCCAAGGGCGCGATGCTGACCCATAAAAACCTGGGTTCGAACTGTAAGAGCCTGGCCGAGGCCTGGCGTTTCACCGAAAAAGACCGCCTGATCCACGCCTTACCCATTTTCCATACCCACGGTTTATTCGTTGCCTGCAACGTGATTCTGATTACCGGGGCCAGCCTGTATTTCATGCCCAGGTTCGATGTGGACACGATCATCGCTGCCATGCCGGAAGGCACATCGCTCATGGGGGTGCCGACCTTCTACACCAGACTGCTTCAGGATGACCGCCTGACGCCGGAACTGACGGCAAACATGCGGTTGTTCACCTCAGGGTCAGCCCCGCTCACCGCGGAAACCCATCAGCAGTTCAAGCAACGGACCGGGCATGCCATTCTCGAACGCTACGGCATGACCGAAACCAACATGAACACCTCCAATCCCTATGACGGTGACCGCATTGCCGGCACTGTGGGTATGCCGCTGCCGGGTGTTGAAATCCGTATTACCAACCCGGAAACCAAGGACCATACGCCGCTGCCCCAGGGTGAGATCGGCATGCTGGAAGTGCGTGGCCCGAACGTATTCAAAGGCTACTGGCGCATGCCGGAGAAGACCAGGGCCGAGTTGCTTGAGGATGGATTCTTTATTACCGGCGACCTGGCCCTGATCGACGAACGTGGCTATGTGCAGATTGTCGGGCGTGACAAGGATCTGGTGATATCCGGCGGCTTCAACGTTTACCCGAAAGAAGTCGAGCAGGTGATCGATGCCATGCCGGAGGTGATGGAGTCGGCTGTTATCGGTGTGCCGCACCCGGATTTCGGCGAGGGCGTAACGGCGGTTGTGGTTCTGCTGCCGGGGCAGAAGCTGGAAGAGGCGGATGTCATCAAGGCGCTTGCTGGCCATCTGGCCAAATTCAAACAGCCCAAGCGCGTCTTCTTTGTCGATGCCTTGCCCCGAAACACCATGGGTAAGGTTCAGAAGAAGCAGCTCCGGGATCAATTCAAAGACATCTATCAGGACGCTTGACAGGCTCGGCGCTGGAGAAGCACCCATGACCAGAAGTTTTCGTATCGGCCAGATCGTACCCAGTTCCAACACCACCATGGAGACCGAGATACCGGCAATGCTTCGGGCCCGTGAGGCAGTGGAACCGGAGCGCTTTACCTTTCACTCCAGCCGTATGCGTATGAAAAAGGTAACCAGGGAAGAGCTGGCAGCCATGGATGATGAGTCGGATCGCTGCGCGCTTGAGCTGTCCGATGCCGCCGTGGACGTGATGGGTTACGCCTGCCTGGTAGCCATCATGAGCCGCGGGGCAGGGTACCACCGTGAATCTCAGGCGCGCCTGCACGGAGTCACTGTAAAAAACGGTCACCCGACGCCGATTGTCAGCAGTGCCGGTGCTCTCACCGAAGGCCTGGATATTCTCGGGGCCAGGCGTGTTGCGATCATCACGCCCTATATGAAACCCCTGACCCGGATGGTCATTGACTACATCGAGGCGGAGGGCATTCAGGTGGTGGACAGCATTGCCCTGGAAATTCCAGACAACCTGGAAGTCGGTCGGCGCGATCCGCTGGCGCTGACGGAAATCGTGAAGCGCCTCGACATCAGCAAGGCCGATGCCGTTGTTCTTTCCGCGTGCGTACAGATGCCTTCGCTGGCCTCGATTCAGCAGGTTGAGGATTCACTGGGGTTACCGGTGGTGTCCGCAGCCACCTGCACCACCTATCAGATCCTGAAGGAGCTGAAACTCAAACCCCTGGTGCCTGACGCCGGCAGGCTTCTGAACGGCAGCTACACCTGACCACGGACCCCGGGGAACCGGGGCAGGTCATCCGTGATCTGCCACCAGTCAGCCTTGGAGTCGGTGAACGCGTGCGATGACAGTATCGTCGCCAGGGTGCCGTCAAGGAGCCCTGCGCGCACACGCAGTTTATTGGGAAGGCCGGCTCTCCGACTGAAAACCGGGGAACCACACCGGCGACAGAAGACCCGCTCCTTGCCTGGTGAAGACTCGTAACTCGACAGACTGTCCTCTCCGGTGAGCAGACGGAACTGACTGGCCGCTACCGGAATATTAGTGGCGAACGCCGTACCCTGGGCCCTGCGGCACTGGCTGCAATGGCAGATTTCGATAGAGGCCAGCTCGCCATCAATCTCGAATGTGATCTCGCCGCAAAGGCAATGTCCTGTTGTCTTCATAGCTCTCCCTCAGTTCCGTCAGACTTGTTCGGCCCATGCCAGATGGCTCCCGATTCAGTATTTGTATCAGCTAACCGGGCACAGGTATCAAGGTATTTGTCGCGGTGTGGATGCTGATCCGGTGGACCCACTGATGATTTCCCTAAAACGGTCTGATCAACGTACAACCAAAACAGAAAAGGAACGTATACATGCAGTGCTGGCATGCAGTCCTGTAACTGATGGTAGGTCAGCTATAAGTATTTCTATAAATTATAAGGAACCTTAAAGTGACAATAAGCAATTCGTTAAGAAACCTCACTGTCGGTAAAAAACTGACTCTCAGCTTTGCCATCCTTCTGGTATTTCTGGTCATCGTATCCGGGGTCAGTTTGTTTTCGCTCGATGACTATAATCATCGGGTTTCAATTGTAAAGCACGCTAACGCGGCAGAGATTGCACTGCTGGAAGCAGAAAGAGACCAAAAGAATTTCAAGGTTGAACGGGATCCACGATACATCGGGCACGCCATCGGGTACGTTGATGAGGCAAAAAGCGCTCTGACGCCTCTGATCGAAATGAACGAGGGCGAAGACCGGCAGCGGGCAGAACAAATTTTTGACGATGTACGGACCTATGAGGAACTGCTGAAAAGGTATGAGGCTGGTATCGACGGGCCGCCTGAAACCCTCAAGTCCATTGAGGAGCAACTGCTTGCCGTCGCAACCCGCACGATTGGCCTGACAGAGGACCTGAAAAAACTCGAGCAAACACAGATGCAAGAGCGATACGACCTCACGGTTGCGGAAATTATTATAGTGACAGTGATTGCCCTTCTCTCGACCCTCATCCTTGCGTGGATACTGACAAAGTCAATTACGGCGCCAATCAACGAAGTGGTCAAAATAGCCAACAAGGTTGCCTCAGGCGACCTCACTGTGGATGTCCGAAGCCAGCGCGGTGATGAATTTGGCCAGCTGCTCGCTGCGTTTGGAGCCATGATAACCAATCTCAGAGAGCTGATTCGCGAAATTGATACCGGGGCCTCCAGCATCGCCTCATCATCGGAACAGCTGTCTACCGTAACGAATCAGACCAGTAAGGGCGTAGCGGAACAACAGTCACAGACCGATCAGGTCGCCACCGCCATGAATGAGATGGTCGCAACCGTCAATGATGTTGCCAAAAGCGCCGAGGCCGCCTTTGAGGCGGCCAAAGACGCCAGTGAGAAATCCGGCAATGGTGAGATGGCGGTCAGGGAAACCCTGGAGTTTGTCGCGGATCTGAACAAACAAAGCGCCAATGTGATGGAACTGCTCAACGGCCTGCAAATGGAAACCAACAACATTGGCACAGTGCTGGACGTGATCAAGTCGGTTGCCGAACAGACCAACCTGCTGGCACTCAACGCCGCCATAGAAGCGGCTCGGGCCGGAGAACAGGGGCGGGGATTTGCCGTGGTGGCTGACGAAGTGCGGTCCTTGGCTCAGCGAACCCAGAGCTCCGCAACCGAAATAGAAACCCTGGTCAGCAATCTGGTTAACAGTGCTGAAACATCGGTTGCCAGCATGGAGACCGGCACAAAGCTTGCGGAGCAGACGCTAGAACGGGCGCAATTGGCCGGTACGGCGATTCAGGAAATGGCGAATGGAGTTGAACAAATCCGCCAGTACAACAGCCAGATTGCGACCGCTGCTGAAGAACAAAGCGTTGTGGCGGAGGATATCAATCAGAATATCACGCTGATCCGCGATGTATGTGATCAGTCTGCCGCGTCCACCGAACAGGTCTCCGCTGCGAGTGAAGAGCTGGCGCGCCTTGCTGAAGGGCTCAGCACACAAGTGGCCCGTTTCAGAGTTTGATGCACAGGCCGACTAATGGAGAAGGGCCGGATCACATGGCCTGCCATTCCCGACCAGATTTCAGGCATCGTTCCCCGCCGCAACACCGGACGCCCAGGCCCACTGGAAATTGTGGCCGCCCAGATGGCCGGTGACATCCACCACCTCGCCGATGAAATACAGGCTTGGCCGCTCCAGAACCGCCATGGTTTTGGAGGAAAGCTGGCGGGTGTCCACACCTCCGAGAGTGACTTCCGCGGTCCGGTAGCCTTCGGTGCCGGCGGGTTTGATGGACCACCGATTCAGAATATCCGCTACCTGTTCGATATCGCCGTTCTTGTAACCCTGCAAGGGGCCGGTCCAGCCCTGCAATTCCTTGAAGGCCTGGGCAAACCGTTTGGGCAGGTGCTGGGCCAGGTAGTGGCCAACCGTGGCTTGTGGCCGGGTTTTGCGCAGGTTGAACAGATCGTCACTAATCTGGCAGGCCGGCAGAAGGTTAATGGCCAGGCTGTCGCCGGGCTCCCAGAAACTGGAGATCTCCAGCATCGCCGGGCCGCTGAGCCCGCGATGGGTTACCAGCATGGGTTCCCGGAAATGCTGGTCGTGGCATTGCACATCGACAGGGCAACTGACACCCGACAAAGGCGCGAGCTGTTCTTTCAGCTCCGGCTGCAGGGTAAAGGGCACCAGGCCTGCGCGGGTGGGCAGTATTTCCAGGCCGAACTGCTCCGCCACCCGGTAACCAAACGCTGTGGCGCCCATGGTGGGAATCGACAATCCGCCGGTGGCGATCACAAGCGATTCGCAGGTGATCTCCCCGGATCCGATGCGCAGACGGTAGCCTGCGTCGGTTTCGGTAATGCGGTCGACCGCTGTCTTCATTCTCACTTCCGCCCCTGCCCACTCGCATTCGGTCAGCAGCATACTGAGGATGTCCTTGGCGCTGTCCTTGCAAAACAGCTGGCCGGGTGCTTTTTCCTCATGCTCAATGCCATGGCGGTCCACCAGTTCCAGAAAATCCTGCGGCGTATAGCGCTTGAGCGCGGAAATGCAGTAGTGAGGGTTGTCCGACAGGAAGTTGGCGGGCGTGCTGTTCAGGTTGGTGAAGTTGCAGCGCCCGCCGCCGGACATCAGGATTTTCTTGCCCGGCTTGTTGGCGTGGTCCAGCACCAGCACACGGCGATCCCGGTATCCCGCGGTGGCGGCACACATCAGACCTGCGGCGCCGGCGCCGATGATGATTACGTCGTACTGTGATGTGGAACCTGCCGCCATACTGCCCGCCAATCGAAGGAAAGGGCGGGCAGTATACCAGTCTCAAGGCAGGTGGACGGAGCCTTCCAAATAGAAGGCCGCCTGGCCGGCGATGTCTACGCGGTCGCCTTTCAGCTCGCAGCGCAGCACACCGCCCCGGGCTGAAACCTGACGGGCCTCGAGCCGATTCTTTCCGAGTTTTTCAGCCCAGTAGGGCACCAGCACGCTGTGGATGGAGCCTGTGACTGGGTCTTCATCAATGCCTGCTCCGGGGGCAAAGTAACGGCTGACGAAATCGCAGTCTGTGCCTGGCGCGGTGATAATCAGACCCTGATTGCCCAGCTGTTTCAGTTTCCGGATATCCGGTTGGGCAGCCTGAACCGCGGTTTCATCGTCCAGAACCACCATGTAATTGGTGTCGTTCGGAACATAAAACGCGGTTTCCGGTGCGCTTTCCAGAGCTTCCCGAATCAATGCCGGCGTTGGCTGTTTCTCGAAGGCCAGATTCGGGAAATCCAGCACCAGCCAGCCATCGTTGGCTTTCTTCACGGAGAGAGGGCCGCTCTTGGAGCGAAAACGGATCTGTTCCCGATCCCAGCCGAGCTTGTTGAAAATAACCCAGCCACTGGCCAGGGTGGCGTGGCCACACAGAGGTACCTCAATGCCCGGGGTAAACCAGCGGATGTGGAAATCGGCCTCATCCTCTTCCGGCAGGCGCACGAAAAAGGCGGTTTCAGAGAGGTTGTTCTCCATTGCAAGCGAGAGCATGACGTTATCGGATAACCATTGCTCCAGCGGCATGACCGCCGCCGGGTTGCCACCGAAAATCTCACTGGTAAAGGCATCGACCTGATAGATGGGATACGTCATGGCGTGTTCTCCTGATGATGTTGTTAAGACTGAGCAGAAAGGGCTTTCTGATTCTGTTCTCATTGTAGGGAATGAAATGACTGCCATAACAGATTCAGATAATCTGTTTTTGAACCGGTACAGAGTGGGTTTGACGATATCTGTCCCGGTCATATTGGAAGCTATCTGTACTGCACAGATAAGCTCCGGGTCTGGTGCAATAGATCAGTGACTTCCGATGGGCCCGTAGACGAGGGACTGGTAATGGGCATTCTCTACAATCAGGTAGCGGATCAGCTTCAGGTGCTGATTCATGAAGGTGTGTACCGGGACGGCGACCGGCTTCCGGGCGTGCGTGTGCTCAGCCGACAGTTTGGGGTGAGCATTTCGACCATCCTGCAGGCACACCAGACCCTGGAGGCTCGGGGCTTTCTGCAGGCCCGGGAGCGTAGTGGCTACTTCGTGCGCCTGCCGGCGGTGGATGCACCCGAGCCGGTGATGCGCCGGCACCGGAGCCGCCCGGTACCTGTCAGTGCCCGTGAGATGACCCTGGATCTGTGTGCTGACGAGCAGAAGCGCATGGTGCCTCTGGCTACCGCCATTCCCCACCCGGATTACCTGCCACTCCGGCAGATCCAGCAGAGCACCCTCTGGGCTGCGCGCAGAGGACTGGAAACCCTGGATTACGCCTTTCCCGGGAAGGAATCGTTTCGGCGGCAGATCGCCCAGCGAATGGCGACACTCGGGGTGCCGGTAACACCGGATGATGTCCTGGCCACCAATGGTGCCCAGGAGGCCATTATTCTGGCGCTCCGGGCGGTTACCCAGCCTGGCGATATCGTTGCGGTGGAGTCCCCATCGTTTCCGGGCATTCTTCAGGCCCTTGAGGTTGTCGGGCTGAAGGTTATTGAAATTCCCACGCATCCCTCCGAGGGGTTGAGTCTTGAAGGATTACAGCTGGCTCTGGAGCAATGGCCCCTGAAGGCTTGCGTAGTGGTGACCAATCACAGCAACCCCATGGGCGCGAGGATGTCGGACGAGCGCAAGAAGCAGTTAGTCTCCATGCTGGCGGCTGCCGCAGTGCCGCTGATCGAGGACGATATCTACGGGGATCTACACCACTCCGGGGACCGGCCTCGACCAGCCAAGGCGTTTGATCGAACCGACAATGTGATTTACTGCAGCTCCTTTTCGAAAACCATTTCGCCCGGCCTGCGCCTTGGCTGGATGGTGCCCGGGCGCTACATGGCCAGTGCCCGGCAGCACAAGTATTTTGTGAACCTTGCTACGTCCTCCATTCCCCAGATGGCAGTGGCGCATTTTCTGGAGCAGGGCGGCTATGATCGTTATCTGCGATCAGCACGACAGCACTATCGTGAGTGTACCGAGCGGATGCGGACGGCAGTGGCAAGGGCTTTTCCAGAGGGTACAGCCGTGAGTCGTCCCCAGGGTGGATTTGTGCTCTGGGTTCAGTTGCCGGATGGTGTTTCCGGAGCGGAGGTCTACCAGCGAGCCAGGGCCGAAAATATCAACGTTGCGCCGGGGCTGATGTTTTCCACCGCCAACAAATACGAGAATTGCCTGCGGCTGAACAGCGCCAACCCCTGGAGTGGGCGTATTGAGCAGGCGGTTGGCAGGCTTGGTGTGCTGGCTCACGATGTGCTGACCGCGGCGCGGTAGGACAATTCAGCGCTTTTCGCCGCGCAGGTCCTTTGGGTCGAGCAGCCCGGCGGCAATAGCTGTGCCGGTGACATCCGGCAGGCGATCTGCACCGAGGCGCTTCATCACTCGCGCCCGGTAGAGATCAATAGTCTTTACACTGACATCCAGCTGGTCGGCGATTTCCCGGCTGGTGTAGCCTTTGGCCAGCGGCAGAAAAACGTCCCGCTCCCTTCGGGTGAGGGTGGCCAGCAGCGCCTCGGTTGCTTCGTCGCCCTGCGCCTGTGCGCCAGATTGCCGATGTTCCTGAAGGGCCTGTTGTACGCTGTCCAGCAGCAGCTGTTCATTGAAAGGCTTCTCGATAAAATCAAAGGCGCCCGATTTGAACGCCCTGACTACAATGAGCACGTCGGCATGGCCGGAAACGAAGATGATCGGCAGTTCCAGCCCCCGTTTCTGTAGCTCCTCCTGAACGTTCAGGCCACCGAGACCGGGCATCCGGACATCCAGAACCACGCAACCGGCTTTCTTGTTGCCTACAGCGTCCAGAAATTTTCGACCGTCGCTGTAGGCCTCGACCTTCAGGCCAACGGATTCCAGCAGCCACTGGGTGGATTCCAGCATGCCGGCGTCGTCGTCAACAACGTAGACGGTGGTGGCTTCCGGGGCAGAGTGATTACTCATCAGGCTGGATCTCCGTGGTTGTGATTCTGTTCTTGTGGCTCTGACTGGCCGGGAACCGGCAGATCAGGGACAGGCCTCCAGTTGCTGCCGGGCGGGCATCCAGGAAGCCTCCGAATCCCTCAATGATCGAGCGGCTCATGGACAGCCCAAGGCCCAGCCCCTGGGGCTTGCTGGTGTAAAACGGCTGAAACATCTGGCGGATGCCTTGCTCATCGAGGCCCGGCCCCTCATCGGTGACTTCAATCAGGGTTTCATTCTGATCGTTGACGCAGGTGGTTATGACGATCTGCGAAGGCGAGCCCGGCTTTCGTTCGCCACGGGCTTCGACCGTGGCTTCAATACCGTTGCGGATCAGATTGATCAGCACCTGTTCCAGCAGCACCGGATCGGCGGTGATTACCGGGGCGCAGCAGGCCAGTTTCTCGCGGATCTGCACGTTGTTCTTTTCGGCTTCCCACTGGCACAGGCGGGCGACGTTCCCGACGACATCGTTCAGGGCAAGCGGCGCGGTGCGCTTCTGGCCCTTGCGCAAAAAGGCTCGCAGGCGCTTGATCACTTCCGATGCGCGGTTGGCATGGTGGACAATCTTCTGCAGGCCGTCGTCCACGCGATCCAGGCATTCGGGGTTGGTTCGGGCGCTTTTAAGGTAACGCTGACTGGCGCAGGCGAAGTTCACGATGGTGGCCAGGGGCTGGTTCATCTCATGGGCAATGCTGGAGGCCAGCTCCCCGAGGGTGGCGAGCCTGGCGGTATGGGCGAGTTCGTCGGCCAGTCGGCGGTTGTTTTCTTCGGATTCCACCCGGGCGGTAATATCCCGGGAGACGCTGATTACCTCGATGACGGCGCCGGTGTAGGTTTCCCGGATGGCCCGGCTGGCGATTTCGAACCAGCGTCTGGTGCCATCCCGATGAATGATTTCCAGGGTCATGGTGGCGTAGCCGTCGTCCCGGAGTAAGTTGCGGGTTTCGGCCAGTTGCTGGGCCACATTGTTGCCCCGGAAGACCTCCTCGAGCGGTTTGCCCCGAAGCTCTTCCGGCCAGTAACCCAACAACCGCCAGGAAGCGGGTGTGGCATCGATAAAGCGTCCGTCCGGGGCGTGGCGGGAAATGAGATCGGTGGTGTTTTCGGTGATCAGCCGGTAAAGGCGGTTGGATCGGGTTGCCTCTTCCTGGGTAAGGACATCTTCCGTGGCGTCTCTTGCCCGCGCCAGAACCCGGGCTGTTCCGGAGTCGGGAATGAAGGTCCACATGAGGATGGTTCCGGGAATCCGGGCTTCCACATTTTCAATGGCCCGACCCTGTTCAAGGGAGGATTTGGCCAGTGCCTGAATGTTGATTGGCAGGAGCCTGGAGGGCGAAGCCAGACCGGCAACCTGGCACAGATCCCGGCTCGCCCGGTTCCCCTTGAGGACGGCGCCCGCCGCATCCAGGAGCAATCCGGGTTGCGGGTCGGCGTCGTGCAAACTAAATACACTGGGAGGGGAAGAATCGTTCATGGCTCATAGAATATAGTATTATCACTATAATACATTGGTGTAATTTCTAGTATTTATTATATCAAATACTATTTTGCTAACCCGAAGTATAGCTAGTTTAGCGATATTCCTGAATACGCCATAAGAACAACAGCACTCAAGAGGACCACACAATGACCTCGATATTTGACCAGGGCCTAGCGCCCGTTGATGCCAACTACGCCGTTCAATCCCCCATCGATTTTATCGAACGCACCGCTACTGTTTACCCGGAGTATCCCGCGGTTATTCACGGGGCGATCCGTTACAACTGGGCGCAGACCTATGATCGCTGCCGGCGCCTGGCGTCTGCCCTGAAAGGCCGCGGTATCGGCCCTGGTGATACCGTTGCGGTGATGCTGCCAAATATTCCGGCGATGGTGGAATCCCACTTCGGGGTGCCCATGATCGGTGCGGTGCTTAATACCCTGAACGTGCGCCTGGACGCCGAGGCGATTGCCTTCATGCTGGAGCACGGTGAGGCCAGGGTGGTCATTGCAGACCGTGAGTTCGGTGAAGTTATCAGGGACGCCGTGAGCCGGCTGGACACCAGGCCCCTGGTGATAGATGTGGACGATCCCGAGTATGGCGAGGGTGTTCAGGTCAGCGATCTCGATTACGAGGCCTTCCTGCAGGAAGGGGATCCGGCGTTCCAGTGGAGCTTTCCGGAGAACGAGTGGGATGCGATTTCCCTGAACTACACCTCAGGCACTACCGGCAACCCGAAAGGTGTGGTCTATCACCATCGCGGTGCTTACCTGAATGCCATTGGTAACCAGGCCGTGTGGTCCATGGACATGCACCCGGTGTACCTCTGGACCCTGCCGATGTTCCACTGCAACGGCTGGTGTTTCCCCTGGACCATCACCGCCATGGCCGGTACCCACGTGTGCCTGCGCCGGGTTGATCCGGAAAAGATTCTGCAGCTGATCCGCGATCACCAGGTCACCCACATGTGTGGTGCGCCGATTGTGCTCAATGCCCTGCTGAACGTGCCGGAATCCGCCAAGGCGGGGATCGATCACGAAGTGAAGTCCATGACCGCCGGCGCGGCGCCCCCCGCCCAGGTGATCGGGGCCATCGAGGAGATGGGCATTCAGGTGACTCACGTCTACGGCCTGACCGAAGTCTACGGCCCGGTGACCGTCTGTGCCTGGAAATCCGAATGGGATAAACTGCCCCTGCACGACCGTGCCCGGAAAAAGGCCCGCCAGGGCGTTCGTTACCATACCCTGGCCGGTACCTTGGTTGGCGACCCGAACTCCATGGAGCCGGTGCCCAAAGACGGCAAGACCATCGGTGAAATCTTCCTGCGCGGCAACACCGTGATGAAAGGTTACCTGAAGAACCCGAAGGCCACCGAAGAGGCGTTCCGCGGTGGCTGGTTCCACACCGGTGATCTGGCGGTGTGGCACGAAGACGGCTACATGGAGATCAAGGACCGGCTCAAGGACATCATCATCTCCGGTGGCGAGAACATTTCCACCATTGAGGTGGAAGATACCCTCTACCGGCACCCGGCCGTTCTGGAGGCTGCCGTGGTCGCCCGGCCAGACGAGAAGTGGGGTGAAACCCCCTGCGCCTTTATTACCCTCAAGCCGGAGGCCGGACAAGTGAGTGAGGAAGACATCATCAGCTTCTGTCGCGAGCATCTGGCCCGGTTCAAGGTGCCCAAAACCATCGTCTTCTCGGAGCTGCCCAAGACGTCCACCGGCAAGATCCAGAAGTTCGTGCTGAGGGACCAGGCCAAAGAACTGGACTGAGCCCCTTAACGGCTGCGCCGGCCCGGCGCAGCCGATGTTAACCAGAAAAACAACGCTGTCAGGCACACGCACCGCGTGAGCCCGGAGACCTTTTTATGCAAATGTTTCATCGGAAGAACGGGGAAGAGCAGCCATACTGGCCTGCGGGTCCCTTTAAGGTTCGTCTGCCGTTCGTCCACTATCGGTGGGAATTCGCGGAGATGGTGCAGGCCCTGATCATGTTCGTGGTCAGCCTGGCCATGATCCCCCTGCTGGAGAAATACCTGGGTGTTCCCTACGACGTCGCTCTGGCTTACGTGGTGGTTTGTGGGATCGGCTTTATGCTCCCGGCGCTGCTGGGAGTGCCGCTGGTGCCTGGCTGGATAACGCCGGGTATTCCCGTGGTGCTTCTGTTCTTGAGTGATTACGAACCCGGGCCGGAGGCCATTCAGGCGCTGTTTGCCCTGCAGTTCCTGGTGTTCATTATTTTTCTGGTCCTCGGTGTTACCCGCCTCGGCAGCAAGCTGGTGGAACTGATTCCCCGGTCTATGAAAGGCGGGATCATCATCGGCGCCGGTATTGCGGCCCTGATGGGTGAAATCGAAGCCGGCGGTCGCCTGGCCAACACACCGATCTCCCTGATCATCGGTGGCTTGGTCTCCCTGTACCTGATGTTTTCGGTGTCCTTCAAAGGCTTTGTTGAAAGCAATTCCATTGCCCGCAAGATCGCCAACTACGGCATGGTCCCGGGCATGGTGGTGGCTATCCTAGTGGGGTTTGCCACGGGCGAATACGCCGTGCCCAATGTGGAGTGGGGTATTACCAGACCGGCGTTCGGCGAGCTCTGGAACTATCTGCCGTTTACCGTTGGCTTCCCGGACAGCAGCGTATTCCTCTACGCCGTCCCGACCGCTGTGATCGCGTATGTCATTGCCTTCGGCGATATCGTTGTTGGCCAGTCACTGATGAGCCGTGTGGATCACCTGCGCAAAGACGAAGACATTGATAACAGCATTGACCGCGTGCACCTGGTAACCGCACTCCGGAACGGTGGTCATGCCTTTTTTGCTCCGTATCCCGGTCTGGCCGGTCCGATCTGGACGGCGGTTACCGCCACCATGGCCGAGCGCTACAAATACGGTCGCAATGCCATGGATTCCATCTACAGCGGCGGCGGTACTTTCTGGATTACCGGCTTTATTGCGCTGTTTATTCTGCCCCTGGTGAGCTTTTTCCAGCCGGTGTTGCCGATTGCCCTGTCGCTGACCCTGCTTCTTACTGGTTATATCTGTTTGATGGTCGGCCTGGAGCAACTGGAGAACAACACTGAGCGGGGAATTGCCGGCACCATGGGCGTAGTTCTGGCGGTCTATGGCGCAGGCTGGGGCCTGGCCACCGGCGCCGTCCTTTACTTTCTGATTGAACGTACCAAATTGCTTGGCTTTGCAGCGGACCCGGAAGCGCCGGGTGTGAAAGCCGCAGAAGAGCACTAAACCTGCGCCTTCCGGCCCTGCACTGGAAAGCGCTGACCCCCTGTGTGTCCTTGGGAGGCCTCGTGCCTCCTTTTTTTCGCTCTGAGCTCTGTTTTGACAGAATGTCATTTCGTGACAATATGTCCGATTTTTCCCCTGGCTCCCTTCCTTCCCTCAGGTTTTCAGGTTTAAACTGCCTTGACTGATGATTTTTTGTCCGCTGTTCATTACTGATAGCAACATTACAAAAACAGGAGGCAGTTATGACCATCAGCTCCACGCCCGAGGGTGTGTCCGTTGAGCCGAGGCATCTGCGGTTTGATGTCAGTGAAGACCTGAAAACGCTCTGGCACGGCAATGATGCCTTCCGGACTGCTTTCTTCAATGCCCTTTCACTCCAGTTTCCCGATGGTGAGCAACAGTTCATCAATGCTGTACGGCTCTACCGGGACAGAATCGAAGACCCGAAGCTGCAGGCCGAGATTCGTGGCTTTATCGGGCAGGAGGCCCTCCACAGCCGTGAGCACAAGCACTACAATGAGGCGTTGAGGGCGCGGGGCTACGATATCGATGCCATTGACCGGCGTTTCGGGAAGCATATGGAGTGGGTGGGCCAGCTTCCGCCTAGCCGGCAGCTGGCGGGAACCTGCGGTGCCGAGCATTACACCGCTGTACTGGCGAACGCCATCCTGAGCCATCCGGAATGGATGGAGGGTGCCACCCCGGCCATGGCGAAACTGTGGCGCTGGCATGCAATAGAGGAAACCGAGCACAAATCCGTTGCCTTTGACGTTTACCGGGCGTGCGTGGGTAATGAGCGTCTGCGCCGCGTGGTCTTCCTGTTTGTTACCTGGAACTTCTTCAAGTACACCTTCCTCAATACCTGCAGCCTGCTGAAAACCGATGGCAAGCTCTGGAGCCTGCGTACTTGGCTAGGCGGTTTTAATTTCCTGTGGGGAAAACCCGGGGTTCTTCGCAAGTGCCTGCCGGAATTTCTGGCCTATTTCCGCAAGGGGTTTCATCCCTGGCAGCAGGACAACCGGGAGCTTCTGGAGCAAAATCTCAAGGAACTGGAAGTGATATCCCCTGCCGGGTAAGCCGGGATTGCTGAAATTCCAGCCAGGTTATGTAAGACTGAGCGGCATAAAGAATAACGACAATAAAGGGCGCTTCCGGTCGAGGAGCGGCCCGGAGCTGGAGGCCCGCCATGCGAGTTGGTTTGATCGTTGATTCTGCGTGTGATTTACCTTATGAGTTCAGCCGCAAGCACGATTTGTTCATCCTTCCCGTTACCGCTGTGATCGACGGCCAAACCTACATAGACGAGCATGACCCGGTCCGGACCCAGGAGTTCTACCAGAGTGGCCTGCTGCAGAAGGGGCACCAGGCGGAAACCCGGGCGTTCACCGCCGGGCAGATCCACGATCTGTTCATGGAGAAGATCGTTACCCAGTTTGATGTGGCCATCTGCGAGACGGTCACAAAAACCCGAAGCCTGATTTTCCAGAATGCCACCGAGGCCATGAACGGTGTCCTGGCCCATTATGAAGGTGCGCGGGAAGCCGCGGGCCGCAAGGGCCGGTTTTTCATGCGGGTGATCGACAGCAAACAGATTTTTGCCGGCCAGGGTTTGCTGGCGGCGCATACGCTGAAGCTGATCGACCAGAAGATGTCCAAGAATGCCCTGCGCCATGAGGTGGAAACCTTCACCGACAAGATCTACACCTGCGTGATTCCCCGGGATCTGCACTACATCCGTGAACGGGCCAGGCGCCGAGGTGATAAGAGCGTGTCGGCACTGGTTGCCTTCCTGGGCAAGGCATTGAACATCACGCCGGTGATCTTCGGGCAGGGCGCCGGGGGGCAGCCGGTAGCGAAGACCCGCAGCTTCGATGCGGCGGTGGAAAAGGTGATGAACTATGCGGCCGCTAGGGTGGAAGCGGGCCTGCTGACGCCCTACGTAAGCCTGTCCTGTGGCCTGACCTGGACCGAGATCGAGGATCTTCCCGGCCTCAATCGCTTGCGGGACGCGTGTGAGCACAACGGTGTGGAACTGTTGCTCTCACAAATGGGTATAACCAGCAGTATCTATGTTGGCCCCGGCAGCCTTTGCCTGGCGCTGGCCGCGGAGCCCCACAGCTTCAACGATTTCCAGTAATCAGCCTGCTATGAGCTGCGGCCGGCTATGACTGGCCCGGCCGCAGCCTCCCCCTTGTAGTTTTGGCAAACCGGTCAGCCGGGACTCCGTGTTAGCCTTTGTGCAGTGTGTTTCATTCCAACAACAGGACATCAGACGCCATGACCAAAGGCAAAACGGATCTCGCCACCGAGCTGCTGGAACAGCATGTGAAGCATGAGCTGGCATCACTGAAGGGCGCCAGGCTACACAGGTTTCTGGAGCAGGAACTGGATGAGCTCTGGAATTATGCCGGTGAGATAACCCTGAACCGCCTCACCTCGGAAGAGCAGGTGATGGGCGTGATTCAGCGCATTGTGATGGATATGGAGCTGGATGCGGGGATTCCCGAGCTGGCGGCCGAAATGGCCACCGAGGTGCTCAATGCCGGGGTGCAGTCCAGGACAACCCTGGGCGAGATTATTACCCGTGAGCAGGCCACCGGCTTCCTGGAACAGGCACTGGAGCTGAAGCACCAGCGGGAGCGGGTGATCAGTGAGATCATGGCTCATCCGGTGTATCAGGAGATGGTGTCCAATGTGGTGTATCACGGCCTGGTGAACTATCTGTACGAGGACAACCTGATCACCAAATCCGTACCGGGTGTCGGTTCGATGATGAAGTTCGGCAGGCGCATGGCCAACAGAGCGGTGCCGGGCCTGGATGAAACCTTCGAGCGGCGGCTCAAAATCTGGCTATCCGACAGCCTGCCGGGCCTGATCAGCCGCAGTGAGCAGTTCCTGCACCGGGCGCTGTCTGATGACGAGTTGCGGGACAGCGTGATGGCCGCCTGGGTGTCACTGGAGGACCGCACGATAGAGGAACTGCGTGAAGGTCTGGGGGAGGTCGAACTGCAGGAATTTGTGGTGCTCGGGTATGAGTTCTGGCTGCAGTTCCGCAAGACCGGGTACTTTGAAGGCTGTGCCTGGGCCGTGGTTTCCCACCTGTTTGTGAAGTACGGCGAGCATCCGATCACCGACCTGCTCAGGGACATGGGCGTCACCCGGGAAGTGGTGAAGGCGGAAGTTGATGCCTACGCAATTCCGGTTATAGACGTTTTACGGGAAGAGGGTTATGTTGAGGCCCTGGTTCGCCGGCGGCTCACGCCTTTTTACAAGTCTGCCGCGGCGCGCAAGATTCTCCAGCAGGAGGCCTGATTATTCCAGCCTCCGTGGACCGTTCTGGGAGGCGTGGTTTTGTTCTCGGACCTGTTCTGGGCCTATCTGGTTGCCATCACATTGCTCACCATGACGCCGGGTGTGGATACGCTGCTGGTGATGCGTAATGCCGGCCGCGGTGGCTTGAGGGATGGCTGTGTGACCAGCGTGGGCATCTCTGGTGGCCTGTTCATCCACGCGACTCTCTCGGCCCTGGGTATTTCCCTCCTGCTGGTAGAAACCGCCTGGGCATTTTCGGCGTTGAAGTGGGCTGGTGCCTGCTATCTGGTGTGGCTGGGAATCGGCTCGTTGCGTCTGGCCCTGAGGCGAGGGGGAGAGCCTTCGGTGCAAGCCGTGACGGTGGCGCGCCGGAGTGTCCCCCTGGTGACTTCTTTCCGGGAAGGCTTGTTGTCCAACGTGCTGAATCCGAAAACCGCGCTGTTCTATATGGCGTTGTTGCCACAGTTTGTTGACCCTGCCGGTAACGCCTTTCAGCAATCCCTGATGCTGGCTGGGGTCCATTTCCTGCTGGCGATGCTCTGGCAGTGTGGCCTGGCCTGGGTGGTGGTGAGTTTTCGGAGCCTGGGCGCGAATGCGCGGCTGAAGCGAGTGCTGAACGGGCTCACTGGCGGATTCTTTGTGGCCATGGGGGCGAAGCTGGCAAGCACCTGAGGCTTCCGGACACTGGGCAGGCAAAGAAAAAGGGAAGCCTCGGCTTCCCTTTACATTTAGTTACATTCAGTTCCGGTAAATCACTTCTCCAGATACTGGAGCTTGTTCGGCTTGCCATCCCATTCTTCGGCATCGGGCAGCGGATCTTTTTTCTCGGTGATGTTCGGCCATTTGGCGGCCAGGTCGGCGTTAATCTCCACAAACTGGACCTGATCGGCAGGCAGCTCGTCTTCCGAGAAAATGGCTTCGGCCGGGCACTCAGGCTCGCACAGGGCGCAGTCGATACATTCATCCGGGTCGATTACCAGAAAGTTGGGGCCTTCGTAGAAGCAGTCTACCGGGCAGACTTCCACGCAGTCTGTATATTTACACTTGATGCAGTTATCAGTAACGATAAACGCCATAGTCAGATCCCTGGTCCAGTGGTCGGTCAGTCTCATCAGGAGCGCCGTCGTGGGCGCCACCGTTATGTTTTAGTGCGCGATATTGTAGGGAGCGACCCGCATAGCCGCAAGCGTTGGGCTGCTATAACCTTATTACACAGATCAATTTTCCGCTATTTCTTCATCAGGGCCTTCAGTTCGTACAGCCGGTTCATGGCATCCCGGGGAGTCAGACCGTCCAGGTCCAGCTCTTTGAGCGCTTCTTCCACGGCGCTCGGCTCAAGACTCGCGAACATATCGCCCTGGTAAGCCGGCTCACTCATATGCTTTGGAACGTTGCCGTGTGGTGCTTCACTCTGCTTATCATGAGCAGCGCCCGCCGGTGCCGCAGGCGTTGCGCTGCCCTCAAGGTGAGAAAGCTGAGTTTTGGCGTTGCGGATCACATCCTGGGGCACGCCGGCCAGCTTGGCCACCTGAAGCCCGTAGCTCTGGCTGGCCGGGCCATCATGAACGTTGTGCAGGAACACGATGCTGTCGTCGTGCTCTGTGGCCGTAAGGTGCACGTTCACCGCGTGTTGCAGCTCATCCGCCAGTTGCGTGAGCTCGAAATAATGGGTGGCAAACAGGGTGTAGCAACGGATTTCCCGGGCCAGGTGCTCCGCGGTGGCCCAGGCCAGCGACAGGCCATCAAAGGTACTGGTGCCACGGCCAACCTCGTCCATCAGTACCAGGCTGTGTTCGGTAGCATTGTGCAGGATATTGGCGGTTTCGGTCATTTCCACCATGAAGGTGGAGCGGCCACCGGCGATGTCGTCTGAGGAGCCCATCCGGGTGAAGATCCGGTCTACCGGGCCGATTACCGCGCGGTTGGCGGGCACGAAGCTGCCGGTATAGGCGAGCAGGGCAATCAGCGCAGCCTGGCGCATGTAGGTGGACTTGCCGCCCATGTTCGGGCCGGTGATCACCAGCATGCGTCGCTGGACGTCCATCAGCAGATCGTTGGGTACGAAAGGTTCATCCAGTAATTGCTCGACTACCGGGTGGCGGCCTTCCTCAATGTCAAAGCCTGGCGCTTCACTGAATTCCGGCGCTGAAAAACGAAGTGAGGTGGCCCGCTCCGCAAAATTGCTCAGCACATCCAGCTCAGCCAGGGCCTGTGCCGCATCCTGTAGCGGCGCCAGTTGACCGGCTACGGTTTCCAGCACGTCATCGTACAGCCCTTTCTCCCTGGCCAGGGCACGGCTCTTGGCACTCAGGGCCTTGTCTTCGAACTCTTTCAGTTCCGGGGTGATGAAGCGTTCGGCATTCTTCAGGGTCTGCCGGCGGATATAATCTACCGGGGCCTGATCGGACTGGGCCCGGCTGATCTCGATGTAATAGCCGTGAACCCGGTTGTAGCCCACCTTCAGGGTGCTGATTCCGGTGCGTTCCCGCTCCCGGGTTTCCACATCCAGCAGGTACTGGCCGGCGTTCTCGCTGATGTTGCGCAGTTCGTCCAGTTCCTCGTCGAAGCCTTCCTGGATGACGCCGCCCTCCCGGATAACCACGGGCGGGTTATCAATGATGGCCCGTTCCAGGAGATCCGCCAGTTCGGGGTATTCGCCGATGATGGTGGCGAGTCTGACGATGTGGTGTGAGTTCACCGGTTTCAGCGTCTCCTGAAGATCCGGCAATGCCTGGAAGGCATCCCGCAGGCGGGCGAGGTCGCGCGGGCGCGCAGATTGCAGGGCTACCCGGGCCAGTACCCGCTCAATATCGCCAACGGCTTTCAGCAGATCGTGCACCGGCTCGTAATGAAACCCGTCGAGGAGTGCGGACACCGCCTGTTGGCGCTGGCGGACAATCTCCACATCCCGCAGCGGCCGGTTCAGCCAGCGCCGAAGCTCCCGCCCGCCCATGGAGGTTGCGGTGCGATCCATCACCCAGGCCAGGGTGTACTGATGGCCGCCCATCAGGTTGGTGTCGATCTCCAGATTGCGGCGGCTGGCGGCATCCATTATGACGGCTTCATCCCGTCGTTCGCGGGTAAGCTTGCGAATATGGGGCAGGGTGGTGCGCTGGGTTTCCCTGGCATACTGCAGCAGACAGCCGGCGGCACAAACCGCGAGATTCAGGTCCTCACAGCCGAAACCGGTCAGGTCCCGCACCTGCAGCTGCTGAGTGATCACTCGGCGGGCGGTGTCCAGTTCGAACAGCCAGGGTCCCTGGCGCCGGATTCCGGTAAAGCCTTCCAGTATTTCCTGATAGGGAAAGTCCTCGCTGATCAGGATTTCCGCCGGTCGCAGCCGCTGGAGTTCTCCTTGCAGGGCTTCCAGGTTCTCCAGCTCAGACACGGCAAAACGACCGCTGGAAATGTCCAGAGAGGCAAAACCAAACTGTTCCCGGTGGTTATAGATGGCCACCAGCAGGTTGTCCCGGCGGTCTTCGAGGTAGGCATCGTCACTCAGGGTGCCCGGTGTAACGATCCTTACCACCTGTCGGTCGACCGGTCCCTTGCTGGTGGCCGGGTCGCCAATCTGTTCGCAGATGGCGATGGATTGACCTGCCCGGACCAGGCGGGCAATGTAGCCTTCAGACGAGTGATAAGGAATGCCCGCCATGGGGATCGGGTTGCCCCCGGACTGGCCTCGGGCGGTCAGGGTAATGTCCATCAGCCCGGCCGCTTTCTTGGCGTCTTCGTAGAAGAGCTCGTAGAAATCCCCCATGCGGTAGAACACCAGTTCATTGGGGTGCTGGCCCTTGATCTTCAGGTACTGCTGCATCATGGGGGTGTGCTTGGAAAGATCGGTCTGAGCTGCTGACATGGACGGGTCCGGATTGCCTTGCTTTGGATGAAGGCGTGAATTGTAAGAAAATAACGGCCGTGATGAAACGAAGGAGGTCATTATGCTGGCCAGCGATTACAAATTGGAAGAGGCGGGTAACCGCCTCGGTGAACGGCTGCTGGAACTGGAGCGTACTGTTGCAACGGCCGAAAGCTGCACGGGTGGCTGGGTTACCAAGGTGCTGACTGACCGGGCCGGCTCCTCAGCCTATGTGCTGGGTGGTCTGGTAACCTATGGCAACGAGGTCAAGCAGGCCCTGCTGGGGGTCACCCGGAAGTCCCTGGACGAACACGGTGCTGTCAGCGAGCCGGTGGTGCGGGAGATGGTTGCCGGTGCCCTGGCGGCCACTGGCGCAGGTGTGGCTGTTGCCATCAGTGGCGTGGCTGGCCCCGGGGGGGGAGGCGAGGACAAGCCCGTTGGTACCGTCTGGTTTGCCTGGGGCAGTACCCCGGCTGACACTGTGGCGGTGGTCAGGCACTTTGAGGGTGACCGGGACCAGGTCAGGCGACAGGCAGTTCTCTTTGCCCTTCAGGGGGTTAACGGGTTTTTGGATGAGCTTTGACGGCTTTCACATCAAGAGGGGTTGGTCTCCTTTGCCGGTTATGTTTTAATACTGTTCAAATATACAGGGAATTGGCTGGTTACACTGTACGGATTCCCGATTCACTATTACGCTGCCGGAGTCCTCACGGCTCCGGTGGCCAGGGCGACAGAGGGTTTTGCACTGATGGAAGACAACCGCAAGAAAGCATTGAGCGCAGCACTTGGCCAGATTGAGCGCCAGTTCGGCAAGGGCGCCGTGATGAAAATGGGCGACCAGCCCCGTGAAGCCATTCCTGCGGTCTCCACCGGCTCCCTTGGGCTGGATGTTGCCCTGGGTATTGGCGGCCTGCCTTACGGTCGTATCTGTGAGATCTACGGTCCGGAAAGTTCCGGTAAAACCACATTGACCCTGCAGGTGATTGCCGAGGCCCAAAAGGCCGGTAAAACCTGTGCCTTCGTGGATGCTGAGCATGCCCTGGACCCGATCTACGCCGAAAAGCTGGGTGTCAACGTAAACGAGCTGCTGGTGTCCCAGCCGGATACCGGTGAACAGGCGCTGGAAATCTGCGATATGCTGGTTCGCTCCAACGCGGTAGACGTGATCATCGTCGACTCCGTTGCCGCCCTGACGCCGAAAGCGGAAATCGAAGGTGAAATGGGCGATAGCCACGTCGGCCTTCAGGCACGGCTGATGTCCCAAGCGCTGCGTAAACTGACAGGTAACGTCAAGCATGCCAACTGTCTGTTGATCTTCATCAACCAGATCCGTATGAAAATCGGTGTTATGTTCGGTAGCCCCGAAACCACCACCGGCGGCAACGCCCTGAAGTTTTACTCCTCCGTGCGTCTGGATATCCGCCGCATTGGCTCGGTAAAAGACGGCGATGAAGTGGTAGGCAATGAGACCCGGGTGAAAGTGGTCAAGAACAAGGTGTCACCGCCGTTCAAGCAGGCTGAATTCCAGATCATGTACGGCAAGGGCATTTACCACATGGCCGAAGTGCTCGATATGGGCGTGAAAGAAGGCTTTGTTGACAAGTCCGGCGCCTGGTATGCCTACAAGGGTGACAAGATCGGCCAGGGTAAGGCTAACGCCTGCAAGTTCCTGGAAGAAAACCTGGATATTGCCAACGAAATCGAAGCTGCGGTGCGTGATAAGCTGATGCCGAAGCCGGTCTCCAGGAAAGAAGCCGTTGAGGCACCGGCGGAAGCCAGCGGCGAATTGCTCTAAGCATCTTCGGGGGAGGTATGGATAGCAAAAAGAAACTGCTCATTGTTGCCCATGCGCCTTCCCCGAATACCCTCAAACTGAGGGAAGCTGTGGAGCAGGGTGCTTGCCATGAAAACGTCGGGAACGTTGAAGTAACAGTCCTTGCTCCCCTGGATGCCGGCCCTGAGGATGTTCTTGCCTGCGACGCGATCATCCTGGGTACCACCGAAAACCTCGGGTACATGAGCGGGGCTTTGAAGGACTTCTTTGATCGCAGCTACTACCCCTGCCTGGAGAAAACCCAGGGTTTGCCCTTTGCCTACTACATTCGGGCTGGTCACGACGGCACCGGTACCAACCGGGCGATCGAAAGTATCACTACCGGGTTGCGCTGGAAACGGATTCAGGACCCTCTGATCTGCCGGGGCGAATACCGGAATGAGTTCGAGGAACAGTGCCGGGAGCTGGGCACGTATGTGGCTGCCAGCCTGGATGCCGGGCTTGTCTGACGACGCGGAAATGGCTTAGCTGGCGAACCGGTTATAGAAGCCTTCGATTCGTGACAGGGCGTTGTCCACCGCTCGTGAATACCCTTTCTTGTCCCGGCAGTAGCTGAACTGCACGCTGATGCGATAACCGGTCTGAAACGGCTGGCAGTCCACCACCCGGGCGCATACCCTCGATTCACTGATGTACTTGCCGTCAAAATCCATGGATAGCCGGGCGCCCGGATCCACTGGCCTGGGGCACAGTATTGCCATGCCGTAGCGGTTAAGATCCAGACAGGTGGCGGGTGTGGCGGGCTTGCCACGGCTAAAAAAGCCGCGCTCCCGAAGTTGAACCTTCAGGCAGGAAGCGGGATAACGATCCTTGATTCTGCGATCTGCGGAATCACTGGTCATACGCTGGCATCCGTTGCGTGCATTGTATTTTTTGCCGGGAGATGAAGTGTAGTTCCGGAACAACTGCCTGAAAAATGAACGCTGGCAAAACTGTGAACTGACTAACAAATTCCTGTGCATTGTGCGCAACCCCAGAAATCTGCTCGCTGAACGCGACATGGCCGACTGCAGAATCTACAATGACCGGCCAATGAGTCAACCGTTACAGGACCGAACCTTGAAGTCACTGTCCCTGCACCAGCTTTACAAAGCCTGTGTTCTGAAAGATCTGCCATTCAAAACCACCAGGCAACTGGAGCCTCTGGCCGAAATCGTTGGCCAGAACCGTGCCCAGGAAGCCGTGCGTTTTGCCCTGGCAATGCCCCACGGTGGTTACAACGTGTACGCTGTTGGCCGTAATGGCCTGGGCAAACGCACCATGATGCTGCGTTACCTGGAGCACCATGTGGATACCGATCAGCAGAGCCATGACTGGTGCTATGTAGCCAACTTCGAGGAGCCCCGTATTCCGAAGCTATTGCAGCTTCCGGCGGGCAAGGGGACCCAGCTTAAGCAGGATATGGAAAAGCTGATGAGTCGCCTGGTAAAGGTGATTCCCCAGACCTTCGACAGCGACAGTTTTCTTGAGCGCTCGGAACAGCTGAAGAATGAATACGGCAAGAAACAGGAAGATGAACTGGAAAAAGTGGCTGCCCAGGCCAAACGCAAAAAAGTCAGCCTGACCGTGACCACGCCCGGCGGTTACCGATTGGTTGCCATGAATGGCGAGGAACCGCACACCGTGGAATCCTTCCAGGCGCTGACAGATGAGCAGCGTGACAAGTTTGAAGACATCATCAACAAGCTGGAGAAAAAGCTTCGGCAAGCCCTGCGCAAACTTGCTGACTGGGAACAGGAATACGCTGACAAACAGCAGGCGCTGAACCAGGAGACCCTGGAGAGTATTTCGGGCCATCAGGTTGATGAGCTGATCGAGAAGTACAAGGATCTTCCCGACGTGGTCGCCTTTTTCGAGGCGGTCCGGGCAGATCTGGTGGAGAACCTCGAGATTTTCCTGGACGATAACGAGGAGCAGGCGGCGATTGCCTACGCGTCCCTCGACAAGAAGATGCCCCGCCGATACCTGGTGAACGTGCTGGTGCACCAGAAAACCAACGAGGTTCCCATGGTGGTGGAGGACAATCCCACCTACCACAACCTGTTCGGGTACGTGGAGAACGTTACCTACAAGGGCACCGTGTTTACCGATTTCTCACTGATCCGCCCGGGCAGCCTGCATCGGGCCAACGGCGGTTACCTGTTGATGGACGCCATCAAGGTGCTGGAGCAGCCTTTCGTGTGGGACGGGCTGAAGCGTGCCCTGCGTTCGAAATCGATACAGATTAACTCCCTGGAGCGGGAGCTGACCCTTTCCGGCACCATTTCCATCGAACCGGAATCAGTCCCGCTGGATGTCAAAATTGTCCTGTTTGGTGATCGCGAAACCTGGATGTTGCTGCAGGAGTATGACTCGGAATTTGCCGAGCTGTTCCGGGTAACAGCGGATTTCGAGAACGAGATGTACCGTTCTGATGACAGTCAGTTGCTATACGCCAAGTTCATTGCCAGCCTGGTAAGCGAGAAATCACTGCTGCATTGCTCAAACAAGGCGGTCGCCCGGATTATTGAGCACAGTGCGCGCATGGCCGAGCATCAGGACCGTTTGTCTCTGCATGCGGCGGATATCGCCAATCTGCTTCGGGAATCGGATTTCTGGGCCCGGCAGGCAGGGGCGCGGCTGATCCAGGATACTCATGTGGAGCGGGCCCTCGAAAGCGCCAAATACCGCAGCAGCCGGATTCGCGACCAGTTCTACGATTCCATCCGTGATGGCTCCACACTAGTAACTACTGGTGGAACCTGCGTTGGCCAGGTGAATGCGTTGTCGGTGTTGTCCACGGGCGGGTTTGAATTCGGACTTTCCAACCGCGTGACCGCGACCTGCTATTATGGAGATGGTGCGGTGATCGATATTGAGCGCGATGTAAAGCTCGGCGGCAACCTTCACTCCAAGGGCGTGATGATCCTGAGTTCCTGGCTGGCTTCCCATTTTGCGGTTAACGATCCGATGCATCTGTCGGCCAGTCTGACCTTCGAGCAGAACTACGGTGAGGTGGATGGCGACAGTGCCTCTCTTGCGGAATTGTGCGCGCTGGTATCTTCCCTGTCCGGCATTCCGGTCCGCCAGGATCTGGCGATTACCGGATCCGTAAACCAGTTTGGTGAGGTTCAGCCCATTGGCGGTGTGAACGAGAAAGTGGAAGGCTTTTTCACAACCTGTCAGCTCAAGGGTGGGCTCTCAGGAACCCAGGGCGTGATCGTGCCAACCACGAACGTGCAGAACCTGATGCTCGATAGCGAATTGGTGCAGGCGGTGCGTGAAGGCCGGTTTGCGGTGTACGCGGTTGCTCGTGTTGAGGAAGCCATAACCCTGCTGCTCGGCAAGCCTGCGGGCAAGGCCGATGACAAAGGCAGGTACCCGAAACAGAGCGTTTTTGGCATTATCAAGCAACGACTTGAGAAAATGCGGGAACACGAGCGCCAGGAACATGCCCGTGATGACCATAAAGACCCGTCAATTCACTGACCGGCGATCATAAGAAAACGGACAGGAGAGAACACACCCATGACTGATATCCAGCAAACCGTGTACGTTGTTGAGGACGATGAAGCAGTCCGCGATTCCCTGGAGCTGCTACTGAAATCCGACGGCAAGCCGGTCAAGACCTATGAGAGTGCAACTGCTTTTTTGAAGGACTATTCCGACAAGATGGCAGGCTGCATTGTGCTGGATATCCGCATGCCTGGCATGGACGGAATGGAACTCCAGAAAAAACTCAATGAAAAGCACTCCATCCTGCCCATCATCTTTGTGACCGGTCACGGTGATGTGCCCATGGCCGTTGACGCCATGAAAGAGGGCGCTGTGGACTTCATCCAGAAGCCCTACCGTGAAGAGGCGCTGCTGGAGAAAATCGAGGCGGCACTGAAGCAGGATCTGGAACAGCGCAAATCCCTGGATGAAAAGCAGGAAATCATCCGTCGTATCAAGAGCCTGACCCCCCGGGAGCACGAAATCATGGACCGGATGATTGCCGGCCAGGCCAACAAGGTGATTGCCATTGAGCTGGAGATAAGCCAGCGCACAGTGGAGATCCACCGCTCCCGCGTTATGCACAAGATGGGAACCCATTCCCTGGCACATCTCGTACGTATGGTCCTGTCCGTAAAGGACCTTATCGACGCAGGGTGATCCCGGCGGCATCATACGGTTACTTTTTTAACCGGCCCGACATATATGACTGAAGCTGTCAGCGAGAACTCGGAGGTGACGGTTCTGCTCGTGGACGACAATCCGCAGAACCTCAAAGTCCTCTATGAGACCCTGAAAGACAAAGGTTACCGGCTGCTCATTGCCAACGAAGGCGAAAAAGCCCTCGACCTTGCCCACCGCCACCAGCCTGAAGTGATTCTCCTGGATATTATGATGCCGGAGATGGATGGTTATGAGGTGTGTGAGCGCCTCAAAGCCGATCCCGAGACGGCGGATTGTGCCGTGGTGTTCCTTTCCGCCCTCGATGATCTGCAGGCCAAGGTTAAAGGCTTCTCGCTCGGTGGAGCCGACTACATTTCCAAGCCGTTCCAGTCCCGGGAAGTGATTGCCCGGGTGAAAACCCATGCCTCGGTTATCCGCCTTGAAAGAGAGCTGCAGGCCCGTAACCGTGAGCTCCAGAGCGACCAGGCCCGCATCCTGAATTCCATCAGCGAGGGCATTTACGGCCTTGATGAGAACGGCGTTATCGAGTTTGCCAATCCAGCGGCGGCACTGATTGTCGGCTGCCCGGTGGAAGAGCTGATCGGCCGAAACTTCTTCGAAACCCATTTCGCCACGGCGGGGGACAATCCGGACGACCTGCCGGTAAAAGCCACCTGTCAGCAGGGTGTTGCCGAAAACCGACGGGACATCCGTATACTCCGGGCTGACGGAACAGGCTTTCCGGCGGAGTATCGTTCAACCCCAAAGCGGGATGGAGGCGGGCTCCACGGTGCCGTTGTGGTGTTTCGGGACATCACTGCCGAGCTGGATAACGAGAAGGCCCTGGAAGAGGCCCGGCAACTGGTGCAGGAACAGCGGGATCAGCTGGCTCATACCTCGCGCCTGACCACCATGGGTGAAATGGCCGCGGGCGTTGCCCATGAGGTCAATCAGCCGCTGACGGCAATAACCAACTACGCCCGGGTCGCCAAGCGGATGATGGCGAAAGAATCGGCGGATATGGGCCTGCTCCAGGAGACCCTGGACAAGATCGAAGCCCAGTCCCACCGCGCCAGCGAGATCATCCGGCGAATCCGGAAGTTCATGAAGAAGCCGGCAACCGGCAAGGAAGTGCTATCGGTATCCGCGCTGCTGGAGGACACCCGGCAGTTTGCCGAGGTGGATATGCGCAATAACAAGGGTGCCATAGAGGTCTCGGTGCCAGGGGATATGCCAGACGTCCTGGCTGACCCCGTTCAGGTGCAACAGGTTGCTCTGAACCTGATCCGGAATGCCCTGGAAGCGACCAGCTGCGTGGATTCAACGGCGCCTGTTGAGGTATCAGCCAGCCTTCAGGGTGACAGCTGTGTGCGAATCCAGGTGCGCGACCACGGAGTTGGCCTGCCTGACGGCGCCGAGGAAAAACTGTTCCTGCCGTTTTTTACTACCAAGGATGAGGGCATGGGCATCGGCCTCTCGACCTGCCGCTCCCTGATTCAGGCCCAGGGCGGAGACATCGGTTTCGTGCGCCCGGAAGACGGTGGCGCCTGTTTCTACTTCACCCTTCCGGTCGCCGGTGCGCAGGGTTCCCCCTGTGCACCGGAAAACGAGACTTCTCAGCGTTAAAGGAAGTCCCCCGGGGTTAGAGCCAGTCGATGCGTCCACTCAGGTGTGGCGCGTCGCCTTTGGCATTCAGCACCTGGTAGTCCCAGCCTTTGTCCTCCGCTTGCCAGTTCAATTGGGCTGTGCCCGGCAGGAACAGTGGTTTCTTGAACTGACAGCTGACCCTGATGGCGCCCGGTCGCCAACCGTCCTGCTGTTCCAGTAGCGCCAGTGCGTGGGCCTTGGTCCACATGCCGTGGGCGATTGCCTGGCGAAAACCGAAGACCCTGGCGCTCAGGGCGTGCATGTGAATCGGGTTACTGTCCCCGGACACCCGGGCATACTGGCGGCCAATGGATTCTCCCGCCTTCAGGCTCAGTGTGTTGGGGTAGTGTTCCAGTTCAGGCGGGGCCTTTTGGCCCGATGATTTCCCATTACCTTGTGGTTGTCGGAACAGGGTCGTGCTCGTTTCCTCCCAGACCGGTTTGCCTGCAGAGCGGGCCTGAGTGATCAGATCAAACTCCACCCCACGACTACTCTTTACCGAATTTCCCAGACGTACGCTGATATCCAGGATTTCGCCGGCTCCGATTGGCCGGTGCTGGGTAATGATATTTCTCAGGTGCACCAGGCCGAGTAGCGGCAAGGGAAAGCTCTTCTCGGTCAGCAGTTTCAGATGCAGGGGGAAAGCCAGTACATGGGGCCAGGTGAGCGGTAAGTGGTTGTGCGGAGCGAACCCGCAAACCTTTTGGTAGCGTTTCAGGCTATCGCCGCCGGTGCTGACGCCCAGCAGGCTGGCAGACAATTCCGGGACAGTAATGTCGCCACCGTGCTTTCCTTGCTTTGCCAGCAATGCCTTGCCGTAAAGCGGCAGCAATGATGGTGGTGATTTGTGATAAACGGGAGTCTCTGGCATGGGTCGTTCTCCTTCACCGTCTTCGCCGGTCACGGTCAGTATGGCACTACCATAATGGAAATTTTATCGCGAAGGTCATGGGCATTCTTACAAACTGGTACAACTGTGTGTCTGTGGCCTGATATGCTCTAATATAAGACGATAGTCTAACAGGGGCTGTTTTCAGGCCCCACAAGTCTGGCAAACCCTGCCAGATCTGGCATTGACCTGGCGTGCTACGGCAATTGTCCGGCCGGTCAAAGTAGTAGCAATCCAATAAAAAAAGCGGGATCTTATGCAGGAACTTCGTGACGCGGGAGTGATGTTACGCCTGATCTATGAGGCGATGAAAAAGAAGGGGGTCGACACCACTGCCATCTTCAGCCGTCTCGGGGTGGATGAGAATTACGTCTATACCGAGCAGCTCCGAACCCCCCACAGTGCCCAGATGTACTTCTGGCAGGCCGTCGAAGACGTATCCGGCGATCCGGATGTCGGGTTGCACCTGGGGCAATTGTTGCCCGTCTACAAAGGCCAGGTACTGGAATATCTTTTCCTGAGCAGCCCGACTTTCGGCGAAGGGTTGCGGCGGGCGCAGAATTACCAGCGGTTGCTGAGCGATGCCGCCAACACGGATTTCTTTATTGAAGGTGACGACGCCTGCATGGTGCTGGACGCTGCGTCTGATGATGTCCGCAGGCTGCGGCATTTCAACGAATGCTTCGTGCAGGGGCTGATTACCTTTTTCCGCTCCATCACCGACGATAACTTCCATCCCTCACGCATCGAGTTTGAGCACGAGCGGGCCGATGGCCAGGATCATGTGCGGGAGGTGCTCGGCTGTGAGGTCTCCTTCGGTGCTGAAGAGAATCGTCTCTACTTTCCTGCTGCTCTGCTTTCCCACGCGTCGCCTCATGCTGAGCCTGAGCTTCTGGACCTCCATGAGCGTTTCGCCAGCGAGCAGGTGGCCCGGCTCGAAAAGAGAGATATTGTCGGGCAGGTAGAGCGGATTGTGGCGGAGCTTCTGGACAGTGGCGAGGTAACTCTGGATGCGGTGGCTGACCGTCTGGGCATCAAGCCGCGAACCCTGCGTACCCGCCTGACGGAAGCCGAAACCAGTTTTAACCAGGTGCTGGCTGATTTCCGTTACCGGCTGGCGCGCCAACTGCTGGCGACCACTGACGAATCCATTGATGAGATCGTGTATCTCACCGGCTTCTCGGAGCCGAGTACTTTCTACCGGGCTTTCAAGCGCTGGTCTGGTATGACCCCGATCGAGTACCGCAAAACCGCACAGGGCAGGGGCGCCGTGGTTGATGCGATGTAACGGAGCGCGGCTTCTGAACTTTTTTCAGGAAAAGCGTTGACATAACGGGGCGCCTCTTTATAATGCGCCCTCGTTGTCACCGAGCAGTCACACCCTTGATTGCACCGCCTTCTAAAGGCAGGACGTGATAACTCACGCGGAGCGGTAGTTCAGCTGGTTAGAATACCGGCCTGTCACGCCGGGGGTCGCGGGTTCGAGTCCCGTCCGCTCCGCCATTTTCCCCTCCTGTTTTTCGTTTTTCCTGCATTAAGTCTTCGCAAGCCAGCATGTTTGTCATTTGCTTGTCATACATCCGCTCTAGTCTGTTTCTGAATCAGGAAACAGGGTAATAGCCATGCGGGACTATGAAGAAGAGCTGATTGAAAGCCAGTTCGAGGAATATGAAGACGACCAGGGCTGGGACGACGCCATTGAGCTCTAACCCACTGAGTTCTAACAGAGTCAGGCGCCCCGGGAATGCCTGATCCGTTTTCGGTGCTCTCCGGGGCTCAGGTTGAACCATCGCCGATACGCCTTGTGAAAGGCCGCCGGATTGGCAAACCCCAGAAGCCAGGCAATTTCTGCCAGTGACGTGTCGGTCTCCCGGATATAGTCCCGGGCCAGACTTTTCCGCGTGTCATCCACCAGTTCCCTGAACCCCGTTCCTTCCGCCGCCAGCTGTCTTTGCAGTGTCCAGGGTGTAATGCCAAGTTTCATGGCAATGGTTCCCAGGCCGGGTGTTTCGCCCCGGAACAGAGGGGTCAGAAGACTCTTCACCCGGTCTCCGGTTGTCCAGCCCCGCCGGATCTGCTGCATCTCCCGCTCGCAAAGTTCCGACAGTTTTTCGTGCATGGCCGGCTGCGCCTGCAGGCTCGGGCTTTGCCAGATATCCCGGCGGACAGTGAGGCTGTTTGCCGGTGCTCCGAAGTGTACCGGGCAACGGAACCAGCTCTCGAACACTTCATCCAGGCCGATGGCAGGGTATTCAATGGTGACCTTCTCCAGAACCTCATACCGGCCGGTCACGTTACGAAGGAACTGGGTCCAGGCTGCCAGCACTGAATCCACCACAAAATAGTTGAAGCCGTTGTAGGGACGTATCGAGTAAAACTGTACCTGTCGGGTTTCCGGCCTGATGGTCGGGTTGCCGCGGCTGTTCCTGCTGGTCAGCAGGGCGTAACGGATCAGCGTGCTGATGGCCGCGCCGGCGGTGCCGGCAGTTTCCCCGGCAAGCCCGGCGATGCCGGCATCGACAGGCCGTGACAACGCGCCCATACGCAACCCCAGGGCCGGATTGCCGGTTTCACTGATCGCTGCGTGCCCCAGACGCATGAAGCGGGGGATGCTGATGCGTGCGGCGGGCGAGGTCAGTGTCTGCCGGTCAAGCTGGAAATGGGATGCCAGTTCCGTCGTATCCGCACCCTCCGCCGCAGCAGCCCGCATCAGTACGGACACGTAGAGAACGCTGATGTCTCCGAGGGAGTTACGGGATTGCCTGGCGTCTGTCGATTGCGTGCTCATTGAAGCCTTTGTCGGACATGTTATCCAAAGATAATAAAATGTTATTCCGGGATATTGTTGATGGCAAGGCACACCGGTAATTTAGGTCTCAATAATGAGCAGGGCTCTGCAAGCCCGCCGATGATCACGATGAGGAGACAGAATATGACTGCAAGTACGACGCCGGGCGTTGCCAAATATCCGAACCTGCTTGAGCCGCTGGACCTTGGGTTCACCAAGCTGCGCAACCGTACGCTGATGGGCTCCATGCACACCGGCCTTGAGGAGGCCAGGAACGGATTTGAGCGTCTGGCGGCGTTTTACGCAGAGCGCGCCCGTGGCGGTGCCGGCCTGATTGTCACCGGGGGTATCGCGCCCAGCGTCGAAGGCGGGGTATTCCAGCATGCGGCCAAGATGACCACCGAAGAAGAGTCAGACAAGCATAGGATCATCACCGACGCGGTGCACGGCGCAGACGGCAAGATCTGTATGCAGATTCTTCATGCTGGCCGTTACGCCTATTCTCCTGAGCTGGTCGCACCTTCCGCCATTCAGGCACCGATTAACCCGTTTAAGCCGAGAGAGCTGGACGAGGAAGGGATTGAGAAGCAGATTCAGGACTATGCAGATTGTGCTGCCCTGGCCCAGAGAGCCGGATATGATGGCGTTGAGGTAATGGGTTCGGAAGGCTATTTCATCAACCAGTTCATCGTTTCCCATACCAACCATCGGACCGACCGTTGGGGTGGCAGCTACGAGAATCGTATCCGCCTGCCGATTGAAATTGTGCGCAGGGTTCGTGAGCGGGTGGGTGAGAACTTTATCCTGATTTACCGTCTCTCCATGTTGGATCTCATTGAAGATGGCAGCACCTGGGAAGAGGTGGTGTACCTGGCGAAAGAAATTGAAAAGGCCGGCGCGACCATCATCAATACCGGTATCGGCTGGCATGAGGCCCGTGTGCCCACCATCGCCACGTCGGTTCCCCGCGGTGCCTTTACCAAGGTGACTGCGCGCCTGAAGGGTGAGGTGAGTATTCCGCTGGTAACC
This sequence comes from Marinobacter sp. B-21, assembly GCF_056857895.1. Taxonomy (NCBI): domain Bacteria; kingdom Pseudomonadati; phylum Pseudomonadota; class Gammaproteobacteria; order Pseudomonadales; family Marinobacteraceae; genus Marinobacter; species Marinobacter sp. B-21. The sequence goes on along the minus strand of NZ_JBSXNZ010000081.1, from coordinate 73,888 downwards.
ACCAACCGGATCAACATGCCGGATGTTGCCGAAAAGATTCTGGCCGAAGGAGATGCCGATATGGTGTCCATGGCCCGTCCTTTCCTCGCGGACGCTGGCTTGGTCCTGAAAGCCGCGGAAGACCGGGCCGATGAGATCAACACCTGCATTGGCTGCAATCAGGCGTGTCTTGACCACACCTTCAGCGGCAAGCTGACTTCTTGCCTGGTAAATCCCCGGGCCTGCCACGAGACCGAGCTGACCTACGTGAAAACGTCTGCGCCGAAATCCATTGCGGTGGTCGGTGCGGGTCCTGCGGGCCTGGCGTTTGCCTCTGTGGCCGCGGAGCGGGGCCACAAAGTAACCCTGTTTGACGCCGGCAGCGAAATTGGTGGCCAGTTCAACGTGGCCAAGCTGATTCCGGGCAAGGAAGAGTTTTTTGAAACCCTTCGCTACTACCGGGTCATGCTGGACAAGCATCAGGTGGATGTGCGGCTGAATACCCGGGTCAGCGCCGATGATCTCAAGGCCGGCGGCTTTGACGAGGTGATTCTGGCTGCCGGCGTCAAGCCGCGGACCCCGGACATTGAGGGAATTGATCACCCGAAGGTGATTGGCTATCTGGATGCTCTTCTGGAGCGCAAACCGGTTGGCCAGAAAGTGGCGGTTATCGGCGCCGGTGGCATCGGCTTTGATGTCTCCGAGTTTATCGTTCACAAGGGGACCTCTGCGGCGCTGGATACCGAACTCTTCATGCGTGAGTGGGGTGTCGATCTGAGCGTTGAGCATCGCGGCGGCATCCAGGGCGTTACACCAGAGGTTCCCGAACCTGCCCGCGAGGTTTACCTGCTCCAGCGTAAGGCCTCCAAGGTAGGCAAAAACCTCGGCAAGACCACGGGCTGGATTCACCGTACCTCTCTCAAGAATCGAGAGGTCCAGATGGTCCCCGGGGTAACCTACCGCAAGATTGATGACGAAGGGCTTCATATCACGGTTACGCCGAAAGGGGCAGAGCACGGTGAGGATCGGGTGTTGCCCGTGGATACGGTCATCGTGTGTGCAGGGCAGGAGCCGTTGCGTGAACTGCAGGCGGATCTGGAGGCTGCCGGGCTGCCGGTTCATCTGATCGGTGGTTCGGATGTCGCGGCGGAGCTGGATGCCAAGCGGGCCATCAATCAGGGAAGTCGCCTGGCTGCGGAGCTTTAAGCGCAAACACGATCACAAAATGTTGCAGTATTTCCCTGTGCAGCAAGGATTGTCTGGCTAGACTATTACGTTTGAGTCAGTCCAATCTTTGAATCATGGGAGTCAGCAATGGAGTCTGCCGGCCAGGCAGCCGAGGGTTATTCGGCGGTATTTTTCATGGAGGGTAGCCAGGTGGCGCGCGAGATGCGTGCCAGCGAATTCGGCGCCTTCCTGGACGGCTATGTGGGCCTGTCTGATCTCGCCGAAACCGAAGTCAGGGCGGTTCTGGTCGAGCTGAGTGATGATCTTCTTGTGCAGGCTCTGGTGTTTTTCCGGATCTGGTTTGATGAGGAGGGCCGGGCAGACAGCCACTGGAACGTGCCTATTGAGGCGCTGGCAGGGCGTGGTGCCAAGGGGCCCGACATGGGTGGTGGCGCTATCCGCCTTGTTTGCCGTAGCCAGTGTCCTGATCCCCAGTACAAGGAAGATCTGTGGGACCCGGATATGACGCCGGGGAACAACCACTTTCAGGCGATTCGCAAAGCGGTTGAGGCGAATAACCTCAAATTCCGCAAGATTGAACCGGTTCAGGAAGAAAACATTCCGGTTCTAAGTGCCCAGGCCGAGGATTCGGCCGATCCGGAAGAGTCCGCGGCTGCCGCGAATCGCTCCCGCCTGGCACAGCTTATCCGGGAACAGCGCCTGCGGATCAAGACACTGCAAAGCGTTCACCGGGATTCCCTGTCGGATATCCAGCGGGAGCATCGGCTGGAAATGCAGGGCCTGCGCAGTGAAATGGCAAATCTTGAGCAGAAATACGAGCGCCAGCGCCTTAGCAATGAGCAGCTCAAGAAGCGCCTGTCGGAACGTAATGAGCAATACCTGACCATGCAGGAACAGATGGTCTCCAGCGGTGAGGGCAAGCAGCAGGACGATGCCAGCGTGGATGCAGAGCTGGTGCTGTTGCGGGAGCAACTTGAGCGCCGGCAGCGGGAGCTGGAGCTCCGGAACGACATGATTGTAGCCCTTGAGCAGGAAATTCATGAGCTTCGGCACCGGGAGCCCGCCGAAAATTCCATCCTCGATCACCTTAAACGCCAGTCCGTTTTCCTGGTGGCTTATCAGCCCGGCGTTGGCCATGTGACGCTGCCCTTCAAAGACATCGAAACCTACTTCAATAACCCCACCGCCTACGCGGCAGAACGCTGCGGCATGAATGAGCCTGCCTACCGGGAGTGGCTGGAGCATTACGAAAACCCAGTCTGCAAGCACGAGGGCAAAGGTGGCAAGTTCTGTGAAGAGCCCATCCTTCGGATAAGCCAGCCGGCGGAGTTCCGTCCGGGGATTGATGACCGCTGCGAGAAACACCGGGACTGAGTGTGGGAAGTTTTTTCAGTATCGGGGTGACTTTCGTTAAACTGTACGCCAGATTGTCACGGGGGTAACGGATTCGTCTGGCCCCGCCGCATCCCGACACCACAGGAAACTTCATGGATCAGTTCAGGAACATTGGTGTGATTGGCCGGATGGGCAGCGTTAAAGTGGTTGAATCACTGCGCCAGCTCAAACAGTATCTGATCGCCAACAACTACCACGTCATTCTCGAGGAAGATACCGCGAGTATGCTCCCTGGCCACGGCCTGCAGGTGGCGAGCAAAAAGCTGCTGGGCGAAATCTGTGATCTGGTGATCGTGGTTGGCGGCGACGGCAGTTTGCTGGGGGCCGCCCGGGAACTGGCAAAATCCAAGATTCCCCTGCTTGGGGTAAACCGTGGCCGGCTGGGCTTTCTGACCGATATTTCTCCGTCTGACCTGGAGGAGCGTCTTGGCAAGGTGCTGCAGGGCGAATACATGGAAGAAACCCGGTTTCTTCTGGATGGCAATGTGGAGCGAAACGGTCAGCCCCTTGGCTTTGGTACTGCACTGAATGATGTGGTGCTGCACCCGGGTAAATCCACCCGGATGATCGGTTTTGACCTGTTCATTGATGGTCACTTTGTCTACAGCCAGCGCTCGGACGGCCTGATCGTTTCCACGCCCACGGGATCGACGGCGTACTCACTGTCGGCAGGCGGGCCGATCATGCATCCCAAGCTGGACGCCATTGTTCTGGTGCCGATGTTTCCCCACACTCTCAGCAGCCGGCCGATCGTGGTCGACGGCAAGAGTGAAATCAAGCTGGTGATCGGTGAGACCAACGAAACCTATCCGCAAATCAGTTTCGACGGGCAGATGAACATCGCCTGTGCGCCGGGCGATATCATCCGCATCACCAAAAAGCCGTTCAAGATCCGGTTGATTCATCCCACCGACCACAATTTCTACGCCACCTGCCGTGACAAGCTTGGCTGGGCTAGCGAAATATCAGCGAGTTGATCATGGCTGGAAACAGACAAACCGCAAGCCGCGGTTATGACATCATTGGCGATGTACACGGCTGTGCGAACACGCTCGCCAGGCTTCTGGATCAGATGGGTTATCGCAAGGTCAACGGTGTGTACCGGCACCCGCGCCGGCAGGCCATTTTCATTGGCGATATCATTGATCGGGGCCCCCGTATCCGGGAAGCGCTGCACCTTGTCAGAGACATGGTGGAGCGCGGCTCGGCCCGGATTGTTATGGGTAACCACGAATACAACGCTCTGGGCTACTGTACCCGAGCCCGTCCGGGCAGTGGCAAGAAGTGGTTGCGAGAGCACAACGCCCGTCATGACCGGTTGATCAAGGAGACACTTGATCAGTTTGAAGCCTACCCCCACGAGTGGAATGAGTTTCTTGAGTGGTTTTACACTATTCCCCTGTTCATTGAGGATGAGAGTTTTCGTGCGGTTCACGCCTGTTGGGATGGCGACCTGATCGGGAAATTCAAGCGGGTGCAGGGAGGTGCCTGTATTGATGAGGATTTCCTGCACGCCTCGGCGGCCATTGAATCTTTCGCCGGGCAGGTGATGGATACCCTTCTCCGCGGCACGGATCTACGGCTGCCCGAGGGCATGTCAATTACCGGAAAGGACGGCTATGTCCGCGAGTTTTTCCGCACCAAGTTCTGGGCGGACGATCCCCACACGTATGCCGATGTTGTGTTCCAGCCGGACCCACTGCCGCCGGAAGTGGCGCGCCGTGTGTTAACGGAGAACGAGCGAAAGCAGTTGATCAGCTATCCCCTGGGCGCACCGCCGGTCTTCGTCGGGCATTACTGGATGGAGGGTGAGCCAGCCCCGCTCAAGTCCAACGTTGCCTGTATTGATTTCAGCGCCGTGAAGTACGGCCGGCTGGTGGCCTACCGGATGGACGGAGAGCGGGCACTTTCCCGGGACAAGTTTGTCTGGGTAGAGGTGGAACGACCGGAGCAGCCGGATTATCCCACCAGTGAAGACAGTGTTGCACGCTAGTCCGTATAGAACGGCCCAACCATTTTTGGAGGCGGAGTAAAAAACGGTGTACCGAGTCAAACAGGTGGATACCACGGTGAATCTGGCCGGCTTCAGCCGCTGGCTGAACGGGCAGGGTGTTACTCACCGGATTGCGGAGGAGGGTGGTTTTCAGGTGATCTGGCTGGAGGATCCGGCCCACGCTGAGCCGGTTCTTGCAGCCCTGGAGCGCTTCATTGCGGAACCGGAGCTCCGGGATGCGGTCGATCGCCAGAACCGGTCGCCGGTTTTTGTTGGCGGGCGCTGGCAGCCTTCGCCTCGCCATGCGCCATTGGTTCTGGGCATTATCGGCTTTGCAGTGATTATGGTCTGGCTCACAGCCATGGGGCAGAATGAACTCGCTGCCACACTGATGATGATTGACCCGCGTGATTATGACTGGAGCACCATGGCCGGTCGTATTGATGCCTTATCGGCGACTCTCGCCAGTGGCCAGGTGTGGCGTCTGCTGACTCCGGATTTTCTGCACTTCAGCTGGACCCATATAATTTTCAACTCGGTCATGCTCTGGTTCCTGGGCAGTCAGATTGAATGGTTTGACGGGCGGGGACGGCTGGTCACTCTTTTCCTGGTGACCAGCCTGCTCTCCAACGGGTTGCAGTATTTTGTTTCCGGGCCCCTTTTTGGCGGGCTGTCTGGTGTTGTCTACGGTATTCTGGGTTATTGCTGGCTGAGCCAGCGGTATGCACCAAGGTTCCAGTTTCCGCCGGCATTGGTAACCTTTGCCGTGGTGTGGATGGTGATCGGTTTTACCGCGCTTCCTGAAATGCTCGGTCTCGGGCGTATGGCAAATGAAGCCCATCTGGGAGGATTTGTCGCGGGATTGGCCCTTGCGGTGATTTTGCCCGTAAGAGCCAGACGCGGAGTATAAAAAAAAGCCCCACCAGAGGTGGGGCGTGAAAAGAGCTGTAAGCTCCTGATGAGAGAGACCAAATGATACGACCGTCGTCATTTGGTGAGTTAATGATAATCATTATCGTTTGATTCTGTCAAACGATTCCGCCACTTTTTTATGAACGTTTTTTCAGGAGAGCGGGATGACTTACGAAGAACTGATTGATCGGCTGGATCCCAATGTGTACCGGAGTCTCCGGCAGTCCATTGAGCTCGGAAAATGGCCCGACGGCCGCAAGCTGACTCCCGGGCAGCGGGAAATCAGCCTGGAGGCAGTCATCTATTACGAAAACCTGCACAACATTCCCGAAGAGGAGCGTGTGGGTTACCTCGACAGAGGCAGCAAGGCGGGAACCGCCTGCGATCCCTCCATAACGCGCAATCTGAGTGACGGCGACGCAGATCCGGGCCAGTTTGTTGAGGTCAAGTCTTGAGTAAAACCATTGATGTAACCGGTCGGCTTCGGAAAATGCCGGCAGAGGCGGGAGATCCGGTGGCCTACACCATTGCCGTCGGCGATACCCGTATACCCCTGAACGAGCTGATTGGCAGGCCGTTGCGGTTTGATTTCGACGGCATCATTCGTTGTATCCACTGCGACCGAACCACCAAAAAGAGTTTCAACCAGGGGTTTTGCTACCCCTGTTTTCGCAAGCTGGCAGCCTGTGACAGTTGCATCATGAGCCCGGAAAAGTGCCATTATCATCTGGGAACCTGTCGTGAGCCGGAGTGGGGCGAGACCCACTGTATGGTGGAGCACGTGGTTTACCTCGCGAATTCATCCGGTCTCAAGGTGGGTATCACCCGGGCCTCCCAGGTGCCGACCCGCTGGATTGACCAGGGCGCGGTAGATGCCATTCCCATGGTGCGGGTTGCGACCCGATACATCGCCGGGTTGGTGGAAGTTGCCTGCAAGGCCCACGTTGCCGACCGAACCAACTGGCGGGCGATGCTCAGGGGCGACGTACCGGAGCTGGACCTGGCCGAAGAGCGCTGGAGAATTCTGGGGCTGATTGCCGGGGATCTTGAAGCACTGAGAGAAACTCACGGCCAGGAGTCTATCCGTGAGGTGGATGAGCAGGGGCTCGGCCTCAGTTATCCCGTTGAGGTCTGGCCAGAGAAGATCAAAACCCATAACCTCGACAAAACGCCGGAAGTTGAAGGCGTCTTTGAAGGCATCAAGGGGCAGTATCTTATTCTTGATACCGGTGTAATGAACATCAGGAAGTTCACCGGTTATGAAGTCCGTTTCCGGGTTGCGGAGAGCTGAACCGCTCCCCACCCGGCCATTCCGTTCATGCCTCTGGACCCTGATTTTTGGTCCATGCAGGCAGCGAATTCTGGAGAAAACCAATGCGTACCAGCCAGCCACAAACCATTTACCTGAGCGATTACAAGGTGCCCGCGTATCTGGTCGATACCGTGGAACTGACCTTCGAGCTTTTTGAGGATGGTGCCCGGGTACACAGCACGCTTGAACTTCGCCGGAATCCTGAGTCCGCCGAGGCATCGGCACCCCTGGAGCTTGACGGTGACAGCCTGAAGCTGGAGTCCGTTGCCCTGGATGGCGCCAAACTGGCGGCGAGCGATTACGAGGACCGGGGCGATCAGCTGGTCGTCCGGTCTGTACCGGACCGGTTCCGTCTGACCACCGTAACCTGGATCGAACCCCAGAATAACACCCGGCTCGAAGGTCTCTACAAATCCTCGGGCATGTTCTGTACCCAGTGTGAGGCCGAGGGATTCCGCTGTATTACCTACTTCCCGGACCGTCCCGACGTTATGGCACGCTTCCGCACCCGCATTGAGGCCAGCAAGGAGGCGTATCCGATCCTGTTGTCCAATGGTAACGATGTCGAGAAGGGCGAGCTGGAAAACGGGCGCCACTTCGTGACCTGGGAAGATCCGTTCCCCAAACCCTGTTATCTCTTTGCCCTGGTAGCCGGGGATCTTGTAGAGAAGCGTGACAGCTTTACCACCTGCTCCGGTCGTGACATTGATCTGCGTATGTATGTGGAGCCCCGGAACGTCAGGAAATGTGATCACGCCATGGATTCCCTGAAACGTTCCATGCGCTGGGATGAGGAGGTCTACGGTCGGGAATACGATCTGGATATTTTCATGATCGTGGCGGTGGACGACTTCAACATGGGCGCCATGGAAAACAAGGGCCTCAATATCTTCAACTCCTCATGCGTGCTGGCCAGCCAGGAAACGGCAACGGACATGGCGTTTCAGCGCATTGAGGCCATCGTCGCCCACGAATACTTCCACAACTGGTCCGGGAACCGGGTCACCTGCCGTGACTGGTTCCAGCTGAGCCTGAAAGAAGGCTTCACCGTATTCCGGGATTCCCAGTTTTCAGCGGATATGGGCTCGCCCACCGTCAAGCGGATTGAAGATGTCACCCTGTTGCGCACCGCCCAGTTTGCCGAAGACAGCGGCCCGATGGCGCACCCGGTTCGGCCAGCTTCCTATATGGAAATTACCAACTTCTACACCCTGACCGTTTACGAGAAAGGGGAGGAAGTGGTGCGCATGATCCATACCCTGCTGGGACCGGACATGTTCCGCAAGGGCAGTGATCTGTACTTTGAGCGCCATGACGGCCAGGCGGTCACCACCGACGATTTCGTAAAAGCCATGGAGGATGCTTCGGGCCGTGATCTGAGCCAGTTCCGGTTGTGGTACGAGCAGGCGGGAACGCCGGTGCTGACCGTTTCCGATGAATTCGACGCCGGCCCGGGCATTTATCGACTGACGATTGAGCAGAACATTCCGGATACACCGGGCCAGACCAATAAAAAGCCCCAGCACATTCCATTTTCTTTGGGACTTCTGGGGCAGGATGGTCAGCCACTGCCCTTGCAGCTGGAGGCGGATGCGTCTGAAGCGCCCACAGAGCGCGTGCTTGAGCTTACCGAGTCCGTCCATACCTTTGACTTCCATGGCGTTGAGGCGAAGCCGGTTCCCTCTCTGCTGCGGCACTTCTCGGCGCCGGTCCGGGTTCGTTATCCGTGGACCCGCGAGCAGTTACTGTTCCTGATGAGTCACGATCCGGACGGATTCAACCGATGGGATGCCGGCCAGAGGCTGGCGGTGGACGTGATTCAGTCCCTGGTGGGTGCCGCGGATGGCTCGGAAGTGGAGCCAAGGCTGGTTGAGGCCTACCGGAAACTGGTTTCCGATACGGATCTTGATCAGGCACTGGTGGCAAAAATGCTTCAGCTGCCGTCCGAGGCGTATCTGATTGAGTTGGCGGAAAATGCCGATGTTCCCGCGATTCACGAGGCCCGCGAAACAGTGCTTAAATGCCTGGCTCACGCCCTGAGGAACGAGCTACTGGCGTGTTACCAGCGTAATCTCGAAACCGGTGCCTATGAGGTGACTCCGGAGGCCATTGCCCGTCGCAGCCTGCGTAATACCGCGCTCGCCTGGCTGCTGGTGATCAATGATGACAAAGGCCGCACTCTGGCGGTGAGCCAGCTGAACCAAGCCGACAATATGACAGATCGGATGGGTGCCCTGCAGGCGCTGGTCAACTCCGACTACGAGGATGACCGGCGTCAGGCCCTGGACGAGTTTTACAACAGCTTCCGGGGCGATCCGCAGGTTGTTGAGCAGTGGTTCTCCGTACAGGCGGCCAGCGACCGGGCCGGGCAGCTGCCGGATATCAGGAAGTTGCTAGAGCATCCGGCCTTTGACTGGAAGAATCCGAACAAGATTCGTTCAGTGGTAGGTGCATTCGCCGGGCAGAACCTGGCGGCTTTCCACAATCCGGACGGTTCCGGTTATGACTTCCTGGCAGATCAGGTTTGCCGGCTGGATGACAGCAATCCGCAGATTGCGGCGCGCCTGGTGACGCCGCTGACCCGGTGGCAAAAGTTTGCGCCGGCCTACAGCGGGCCGATGAAGTCCGCGCTGGAACGTATCCGCGACAAAGACGGCCTGTCCCGGGATGTCTATGAGGTGGTGCACAAGAGCCTTGCCGGCTAAACCCGAAGGTGGTTCAGGTAGCCGGCTGTGACCGGGAGCTTTGTCACAGCCGGATACAAAATCGCACTTTCGGTCGATAGACTTTAAGGCGTGATCCGTTAATCTGGCTGAAGGTCTGAAATTCCATCAGATGACAATAAAATGCCTCTTCAGAGGCTTCCAGACGCACTTAAGGTTTTACAATGAGTTACAACAAAAATGCGATTCTCGGCGGTCTGCTGGCTCTTTCCGTGGCATCGTCGCCTGCCTGGTCGGCGGTTTCCGCCAGTGAAGCGGCCCGTCTGGGCCAGGACCTGACCCCTTTTGGCTCCCCCACGGCCGGTAACAGTGCCGGTACTATTCCGGCCTGGACCGGGGGGCTGACAGAACCACCTCCCGGGTATGAGGGCAGCGGGCAACACCACATAAATCCGTTTCCGGACGATGACGTCCTTTTCACCATCACGCCTGCCAATATGGATCAGTACGGGGACTATCTGACGGATGGTGTGAAAGCGTTGCTGGAAACCTATCCGACCACTTTCCGTGTGCCGGTGTACCAGTCCCGTCGAACCCATGCAGTTCCCGACTGGGTGGCGGAGAACACCCGCGAGAACGCGGTGAATGCGGAAATCGTCGGCCAGGGTGAGGGCCTCGAAGGCGCGTTCGGGGGCTACCCCTTTCCCATACTGCATGGCGACAACGAGCAGAAAGCCTGGCAGGCAATCTGGAACCATCTGACCCGTTGGCGCGGTGTATCGCTTACCCGTCGCTCCAGTGAGGTGGCTGTCCAGACCAATGGTGACTACACTCTGGTCACTTCGCAGCAGGAAGCGTTTTTCAACTTCTACAACCCCGAAGGTGGTGAAGAAGATCTCGATAACGTCATTTTTTACTACCTGTCGTTCACCCAGTCTCCCCCCCGCCTTGCCGGTGGCGCCATTCTCGTCCACGAGACTCTGAACCAGATCATCAATCCGCGGAACGGATGGGGTTACAACGCGGGCCAGCGCCGTGTGCGCCGGGCGCCGAACCTGGGATATGATTCACCGATCGCGGCCGCGGACAACCTGCGAACCGCCGATGACACGGATATCTTTAACGGTGCCCTGGACCGGTACAACTGGCGCTACGAGGGCAAGCGGGAAATCTATATTCCCTATAATAATTACCGGATCGGCGAGAAGGGTACGCCTTACGAGGAGATCCTGGGGGTTTCCCACCTGAATCCCGATCTTACCCGCTGGGAGTTGCACCGGGTCCATGTGGTTGAAGCCACGCTGAAGGAGGGCGAGCGCCACATCTACGGCAAGCGCCGCTTCTATATTGATGAGGACAGCTGGAACACCGTTCTGCTGGACCAGTACGACGGCCGTGGCGAACTCTGGCGGGTGACCATGGGGCTGCCGAAAAATTATTACGAACTTCCGGGTGTGTGGACAGTGCTGGACGTCTATCATGACCTTCAGGCCCGGCGTTATCACGTGCTTGGCCTTGATACCGAAGAGGCCAATACCCGGGTGTTCACCAACGAGGTTCCGAACAAGCGTTACTTCTCTCCCGCGTCCCTGCGCCGCAGGAGCATTCGATAAGGCTTGGGTGATCAAGGGATGCGTCCCCGTCCATAGGAAGTGGCGACCCGACATACCGGCCACCATGAGGTGGCCGGTATGTTCACAGTTATTCCCGGCTTGGCCGGTCAGAGATACAGTTCAATACAACACAATAGGCAATCTGAATGGCTAATAGGTTGATGTGCAAGACGCTGGGAGCGGCCTGTCTCGGACTTTCCATGGCGTGGTCCGCCCCTGCGGCGTTTGCGCTTGCAGATGTCATCGAAACCCCGGCCCGGCCAACCGATCTGGCCCCGGAGAATCTTCTGAACGATGCGACCCGGACCGGAGATCGTATCGTGGCCGTAGGAGAGCGAGGCCATATCATTTATTCGGATGATGAAGGGGAGACCTGGGTTCAGGGTGAAGTTCCTGTCTCGGTCACCCTGACCGGAATCGATTTCGGTTCAGAAACTCATGGCTGGGCGGTAGGGCACAGTGGTGTGGTTCTGCATACCGAGGATGCCGGTGCCACCTGGAGCCTTCAGCTTGACGGTATCAGAGCAGCGGCACTGGCCATCGAGAGCAGGGAAGAGCAGATTGCAGCGATGGAGGAGCGCATTGAAGGGGCTCCCGAATCTGAAAAAAGTGACCTGGAGTGGGCACTTGACGACCTCTACTTTGCCCTGGAAAACCTGCAGGCTGATCTGGATGTCGGGCCGGTAAACCCACTGCTGGATGTCTGGTTCGAGAACGAGAACCGCGGTTTTGTTGTGGGTGCCTACGGAATGTTCCTGCGAACAACGGATGGCGGTGAAACCTGGAAGGACTGGGCACCCCGGATCGAAAACCGGCAGAATTTTCACCTCAATGGCATTACCCGGGTCACCGGTGGCGCTTTGGTAGTGGTTGGTGAGGCTGGGCAGATCCATGTCTCGGTGGATGGCGGCGAGACGTTCGAGCGCCGCGAGTCTCCTTACGAAGGCTCCCTGTTTGGGGTGATCGGTACCGGCCAGGTGAACGAAGTCCTGGCGTTTGGCCTGAGAGGCAACATGCTGTTCTCAACGGATCTTGGCAAGAGCTGGCGCATGATTCCCAATTCGGCTGGCGCAACTCTCAACGACGGCGCCGTTGCTAAAGACGGCCGGATTACTCTGGTGGGTAACGGTGGCGCCGTCCTTCTCAGTACCGACGGAGCAGAAACCTTCCGGGAGAATTTCCGTAGTGATCGGGATGGGGTCATGAGCGTGGTGCCCATTTCAGGGACAGATCTGCTGCTTGTCGGCGAAGGCGGCGTAAAAATTACAGACGCCCGTGGAAAGAACCTTCAATAACGCCCTGATGTGGCAACAACCGAACGAATAATAGAGGGGCTTTTGAATGTCCAACCCTAAGCATGACAAGGGCGAACACTACCTGACGACGCCCAAGGCAGAACCATTCCTGGAGCGGCTGATTTTCAACAACCGGGCACTCATTCTGATTGCCTTTATCGTGTTGACGCTGTTTCTGGGTTACAACGCCATCAAGATCCAGCCTGATGCCAGTTTCGAGCGCATGATCCCGCTTGAACATCCGTACATCGTTAACATGCTGGAGCATCGGGACGATCTCGAAAATCTCGGTAACTTCGTTCGTATCGCCGTGGAGGTTGAAGATGGCGATATCTTTACTCAGGAATACATGGAAACCCTGAAGCAGATCACGGACGAGGTTTTCTATCTGGATGGCGTGGACCGATCGGGTCTTAAATCCCTGTGGACCTCGAACGTTCGCTGGGTGGAAGTGACCGAGCAGGGTTTCCAGGGTGGAACCGTCATTCCGGATAACTACGATGGTTCAAGAGGCAGTCTTGAACGGTTGCGTCAGAATGTTCTGCGCTCCAATGAAGTCGGGCGCCTGATTTCCGATAACTTCCGGTCAACGATTGTTTACGCGCCGTTGTATGAAAAAAATCCGGAGACCGGTGAGGCTCTCGACTACGGCGAATTCTCTCGCCAGTTGGAAGAAAAGATCCGTGAAAAGTATGAGGCCCAGAATCCGAACATAGAGATTCATATTGTCGGATTTGCAAAAAAGGTTGGTGATCTGATTGAAGGGATTGGCTCCATCGCCTGGTTTGCCGGCATCACCATCCTGCTGACCACGCTGCTGCTGTTCTGGTATTCCCGTTCGATTGCCGGAACTCTGGTTCCCGTCTTTACCTCGATCATTGCGGTTTTCCTACAGCTGGGAACTCTGCGGTTGATGGGTTATGGCCTGGATCCGTATTCCGTTCTGGTGCCGTTCCTGGTGTTTGCGATTGGTATCAGTCACGGCGTCCAGATTGTTAACGCCATGGCGGTTGAGGCGGCCAAGGGCTTTGACTCGGTGACGGCTGCCCGCCTTGCCTTCCGTGCCCTTTATATCCCGGGTATGTTGGCACTGATCTCTGATGCGTTCGGTTTTCTCACGCTCATCTTCATTGAGATTGACGTAATCCGGGATCTGGCGGTGGCAGCGGGTATTGGCGTGGCCTTCGTTATCCTGACCAACCTGGTGCTGCATGTTCTGATCATGTCTTACATCGGGATCTCCCAGAGCGGTATTCGCCATGTGCAGAACCACGGGGAAAAGCAGGACCGCAAGTGGCGCGTGATGTCTTACTTCTCACATCCGGGCGTCGCACCCATCTCCCTGCTGATCGCCGTGATTGGCCTTGGGCTCGGCCTCTACTACAAACAAAACCTCAAGATTGGCGATCTGGACCGGGGCGCACCCGAACTGCGTGCGGACTCCAGGTACAACAAGGACAACGCCTACATCATCGACAACTACTCCACCAGTGCCGATGTGCTTGTGGTAATGGTGAAAACGCCGGAAGAGCAGTGCACCCAGTACAACGTGCTGCGTGCCATGGACGCCCTGCAGTGGGAGTTGCAGAACACACCGGGTGTACAGTCTTCCGTGTCGCTGGCGGATGTGTCCAAAATGGTGACCAAAGCCCTGAATGAGGGTAACTGGAAGTGGTACGAGATTTCCCGCAACCAGACCATCATCAACGCGTCCATTCGTGAGGCACCGGCGGGGCTGATCAATACCGACTGCAGTCTGACACCCGTGCTTGTTTTCCTTGAAGATCACAAGGCGGAAACGCTGGAAACGGTCATTGAACGTGTTGAGGAGTTCGCCAGCGCCAACAGTACCGAGGAGCACAGGTTCCTGTTGGCAGCAGGCAACTCAGGCGTGGAAGCGGCGACCAACGAGGTGATTTCCAGCGCCAAGGACAAGATGCTGCTGCTGGTTTACGGCGTGGTGAGTTTACTGTGCTTTGTTACCTTCCGTTCGATCCGCGCGGTGTTCTGCATTGTGATACCGCTTGGCCTGACCTCTGTCCTCGGCGAAGCGATCATGGCGGTGTCCGGTATTGGCATCAAGGTAGCGACGTTGCCGGTTATCGCCCTGGGGGTTGGTATTGGTGTTGACTACGGCATCTATATCTACAGCAAGCTGGAGAAGTATCTTCTTGAGGGCAAACCCCTTCAGGAGGCCTATTACGAGACGCTGCGCTCCACCGGTAAGGCTGTTATGTTCACCGGTGTAACACTGGGTCTCGGCGTTGTTACCTGGATTTTCTCCCCGATCAAGTTCCAGGCAGACATGGGCTTTCTCCTGTTCTTTATGTTCCTGTGGAACATGGTTGGAGCCATCTGGCTGCTACCGGCTCTCGCCCGGTTCCTGTTGAGGCCGGATCAAATGCTTGCAAAAGCGCGCACTGCGAAATAAGATTCGCAGCGACTTGAACAAAAAAGCCCGCATTGCGGGTTTTTTTGTTGTCTGCTCAATCGGTTAGCGAGCTAATCCACACTTTATTTATGGCGTGAAGTGGTCTATGTTCTAAGACGACCGCGATGTCTGCTCGCAGCAAAAGGCGGGCAATTGATGATAACGACCAGAAAAAGGAAGAACTCACATGACACTGAAACTCAAAGCCTCTGCATTTGCCGTTGCTGCTGCTGTTGGCCTGGGTGTGGCCTCAGCATCGGTGACCGCACAGGAGCAACAGTTCGTGACCATCGGTACCGGCGGTGTGACCGGGGTCTATTACCCGGCCGGCGGTGCCATCTGCCGTCTGGTGAACATGGATCGCAAAGAACATGGTATTCGGTGCTCCGTAGAAAGCACCGGCGGTTCCGTCTACAACCTGAACGCCATTCGCCAGGGCGAGCTGGATCTGGCGGTTGCCCAGTCTGACTGGCAGTACCATGCCTACAACGGCACGAGCCAGTTTAAAGACGACGGCGCCAACAAGAAGCTTCGTGCGGTTTTCTCCCTGCATCCGGAACCGTTCACAGTCGTTGCCAGCAAGGGCTCCGGCATCAAGACTTTTGAAGACCTTGAAGGCAAGCGTGTGTCCGTGGGCAACCCCGGTTCCGGCCAGCGTGCAACGGCTGAAGTGCTGATGGATGAGATGGGCTGGACCATGGACAAGTTTTCACTGGCTGCTGAACTGAAAGCGGCAGAACAGTCCCAGGCGCTGTGTGATGGCAACATTGATGCTTTCTTCTACACAGTCGGGCATCCCTCCGGCGCCATCAAGGAAGCGACCACTTCCTGTGACAGCGTCATCGTTGAAGTGGATAACGCCGCCACCAAAAAGCTGATCGATGAGAATCCGTACTATCGTAAAGCCATCATTCCCGGTGGCATGTACCGCGGAACCGACGAGGATGTGGCCACCTTCGGGGTAGCCGCGACCTTTGTGTCCTCAACCGATGTGTCCGAAAAGGTGGTTTACGAAGTGGTCAAGGCAGTGTTCGAAAACTTTGACAGTTTCAAGCGCCTGCATCCGGCATTTGCCAATCTGGAGAAGTCAGAAATGGTATCTGATGCCCTGAGTGCGCCGCTGCATCCGGGTGCCCTGAAGTACTACAAGGAAGCGGGTCTGATCAAATAACGACTGACCGGGCAATCGGGTGTGGCCTGTGCCACCCCGATTGTTGTTTCCTTTCCCTCCTTCACAGGACATACCTATGACCGGCAAAGATCCTAACTCCGGGGATTCCGTAGATAACTCAGCCGTAGATCAGTTCCTGCAAACAGAAACCGGCGGGCGTGCCGGCACCGGATATGCTGCGGTGCTTCTGTTTGTTATTCCGGTGGTCTGGTCTCTGTTTCAATTGTGGATTGCTTCGCCACTGCCCTACATTTTTGAAATAGGGGTGTTTAACTCAACAGAGGCACGTTCGATCCACCTGGCGTTTGCGTCTTTCCTGGCGTTTGCCGCCTTCCCCATGATCAAGGGGCGGCACGACACCTCCAACGCAGTGCCCTTTTATGACTGGATTCTTGCACTTCTGGCAGCGTTCTCGTCGGCGTACCTGTACATCTTCTATAAGGAGCTGTCGACTCGGCCGGGTGCGCCAATTCTGCAGGATCTGATCATCGCAATGCTCGGCCTGGTGCTTCTGCTTGAGGCGACCCGCCGTGCCCTCGGCCTGCCACTCACAATTGTGGCTGCCGTGTTCATTTTCTATTCGCTCGCGGGCCCCTACATGCCGGATGTGATTTCCCATGGCGGCGCCAGCCTGGAAAAACTCGCCTCGCATCAGTGGTTGGGTACCGAGGGCGTGTTCGGTGTTGCCCTGGGTGTCTCCACGAGCTTCGTGTTCTTGTTTGTGCTTTTTGGTGCCTTGCTGGAGAGAGCTGGAGCGGGTAACTATTTCATCAAGGTTGCCTATGCCTCCCTGGGTCACATGAAGGGTGGTCCGGCGAAGGCGGCGGTGGTGTCCAGTGGCTTGAGCGGGATCATCTCCGGCTCCTCCATTGCAAATGTGGTTACCACCGGCACCTTCACAATTCCGCTGATGAAGCGGGTCGGATTCCCAGCCACCAAAGCCGGTGCCGTAGAGGTGGCTGCGTCCACCAATGGCCAACTGACGCCGCCAGTAATGGGGGCGGCAGCGTTCCTGATGGTGGAGTACGTGGGCATCTCCTATCTGGAGGTGATGAAACACGCGATCCTTCCCGCAATGATTTCCTATATTGCCCTGATCTATATTGTCCACCTCGAGGCCTGCAAACTGAACATGCAGGGGCTGGAGCGGCCAAACAAGCCGACGCTTGCCCAGCGGTTGCTGACCTGGGTCTTTATGCTCTTGGGCCTGTCGGTGCTGACCCTGGCGGTGTACTACGGAATTGGCTGGACGAAAGAGGTATTTGGTGCCGCGGCGGTGTGGGTTCTGGGGCCCGTTGTGTTGGCCATCTATATCGGATTGGTGGGTTATGCGGCCAAATTCCCGGACTTGCAGGAAGATGACCCGGCCGATTCAATGGACGAGCTGCCACCACTGGGGCGCACGGTGAAAACCGGTCTTTATTATCTCTTGCCTGTCGTGGTTCTGATCTGGTGCCTTACGGTGGAACGTTTCTCACCGCAGCTTTCTGCATTCTGGGCGACCATGTTCATGATCTTTATTGTGGTTACCCAGGTACCACTCAAGAACCTGTTCCGCAAACGGGGAAAAATCGGAGGGGCGACCAAACAAGGCGTTGTGGATGTCGTGAATTCACTGGCAACCGGCGCCAGGAACATGATTGGCATTGGTGTGGCGACGGCATCAGCGGGTATCGTTGTTGGCACGGTTACGCTTACGGGCATTGGCCTGGTCATGGCCCAGTTTGTCGAGTTTATCTCCGGCGGCAACCTGATGCTTATGCTGGTTTTCACTGCTGTGATCAGTCTTATCCTGGGCATGGGGCTGCCGACCACCGCCAATTACATTGTGGTGTCGACCCTGATGGCACCGGTTATTGTGACACTGGGGGCCCAGAATGGGCTGATCGTGCCGCTCATCGCTGTGCACCTGTTCGTGTTCTACTTCGGGATACTGGCGGACGACACGCCGCCGGTGGGGCTTGCGGCCTACGCCGCCGCTGCGATTTCCGGGGCCGACCCCATTCGAACGGGTGTTCAGGGGTTCACCTACGATATCCGGACCGCGATCCTGCCGTTCATGTTTATCTTCAACACCCAGTTGTTGCTGATCGGGCTGACAGGCTGGTTTGATCTTCTGGTCACCGTATTCAGTGCCGTGACGGCCATGCTGGTTTTCTCCGCGGCAACGCAGGGGTTCTGGTTTACCCGCACCCGCTGGTGGGAAACCCTTTTTCTGCTGTTGATAACGTTCACTCTTTTCCGGCCCGGGTTCTGGTGGGATAGGGTCTATCCGCCGGTTGAGAGCCGCCCCGGAACCGAGATCATGGAATACATCGAGGCTGTTCCGGCGGGTGAGGATATTGTTATCAAGGCCACGGGTATGACCATTGATGGCGATGAGAAGTCAACATTCCTGCAACTGCCATTGCCTGCGGGCGAGACTCCCGAAGCCCGGCTCCAGGAATCAGGTCTTGGTCTGCGCCGGGACGGCGATCAGATGATTGTGGACTTTGTGTCCTACGGCAGTGTGGCCGAAACTGCTGGCCTGTACTTCGACTGGACGATCGATGCCTTTCAGGTGCCGCTGGAGCGCCCGCCGAAGGAGCTGATGTTCATTCCGGCACTGGTGCTTCTGGGGCTGGTTGCCTTCGGGCAGTTACGCCGACGGGCCAGGGAAGAGGGGGCAGTGGAGCCAGCCTGACCAATGTTTCTGTCCGTAAAAGCCCGGCATTAACCTGTCGGGTTTTTTTCTGTTAGACTTCGCCTCGAATCGGCCCGCGGTTTGTGTCGCGCAGTGCCGTCAACATGTGGTCTCTGGTATAGATCACCGCTGAGTAACCAACAGGAGCTTTCCATGCCCGTCGTAACCCTGCCCGATGGCAGCCATCGCAGTTTTGCTGAACCCGTAACCGTCCATGACGTCGCCGCCGATATTGGTGCTGGCCTCGCCAAAGCCGCTCTCGCCGGGAAGGTGGATGGCCGGCTTGTAGACACCAGCTACCGCATTGAAGACGATGCTGAGCTGGCCATTGTCACCGAGCGTGATGAAGATGGCGTCGATATCATCCGTCACTCCACTGCCCATTTGCTGGCAATGGCCGTCAAGGAGCTGTTTCCGGCAGCCCAGGTTACCATCGGCCCGGTCATCGACAACGGCTTCTATTACGACTTCAAGTTCGATCGCCCCTTTACCAACGAGGACCTGGCGCGGATCGAGAAGCGTATGGAGGAGCTTTCGAAACAGGATATTCCGGTTTCCCGGTCTGTTATGTCCCGGGAAGACGCCGTCAAGCTGTTTGAGGAGATGGGGGAAGAGTACAAGGTGCGCATCATTGAGGACATTCCCGGTGATGAGGACCTGTCCTTCTATCGCCAGGGCGACTTCATCGACCTGTGCCGCGGCCCTCACGTGCCCAGTACCGGCAAGCTGAAGGCTTTCAAGCTGACCAAGGTTTCCGGCGCTTTCTGGCGTGGTGACACCAGCAACGAACAGCTGCAGCGTGTTTACGGTACAGCCTGGGGCAACAAGAAGGACCTGAAGGCGTACCTGCACCGTCTGGAAGAAGCCGAAAAACGTGATCACCGAAAGGTTGGTAAGAAGCTTAATCTGTTCCATATGCAGGAAGAAGCGCCCGGGATGGTGTTCTGGCACCCGGACGGCTGGTCGATGTACCAGGAAATTGAGCAGTACATGCGCCGCAAGCAGCAGGAGCATGGTTACAAGGAAATCAAGACGCCCCAGGTGGTGTCCCGTACTCTGTGGGAAAAGTCGGGTCACTGGGACAAGTTCAAAGACGACATGTTCACCACGGAGTCGGAGAAGCACGACTACGCCATCAAGCCCATGAACTGTCCGTGCCACGTTCAGGTCTTTAACCAGGGGCTGAAGAGCTACAAGGATCTTCCCCTGCGACTGGCAGAGTTCGGTTCCTGTCACCGTAACGAGGCGTCGGGTGCGCTGCACGGCCTGATGCGTGTTCGCGGTTTTACCCAAGATGATGCCCACATCTTCTGCGAAGAGGACGCGATCCAGAAGGAAGTATCGGCATTCATTGGAATGCTGCACGAGATCTACACAGATTTCGGGTTTACCGAGATTCTGTACAAATTGTCCACTCGCCCTGAGAAGCGGGTCGGTTCCGACGAAGTCTGGGACAAGGCCGAGGCCGCCCTGGAAGAGGCGCTGAATCGTGAGGGCGTGGACTGGGAATTGTTGCCGGGCGAAGGTGCTTTCTACGGCCCTAAAATCGAATTCTCCCTGAAAGACTGTATCGGCCGGGTATGGCAATGCGGTACCATTCAGGTCGATTTTTCCATGCCGGGCCGCCTTGGCGCCCAGTATGTGGCAGATAATTCCGAGCGTAAGACGCCGGTCATGCTGCACCGAGCGGTACTCGGGTCGTTCGAGCGGTTCATCGGTATTCTGATTGAAGAATACGAAGGCGCATTTCCCACCTGGCTGGCACCAACCCAGGTTGTGGTCCTCAATATCACCGATAATCAGCGTGATTATTGTCAGAATCTGGCGAAAAAGTGGGATTCTTTGGGCTTTAGGGTTAATGCTGACTTGAGAAACGAGAAGATCGGCTTTAAAATCCGCGAGCATACTCTTAACAAGGTTCCCTATCTTGTCATCGTCGGCGACAAAGAGGTCGACAACAACACCGTTGCGGTGAGAACCCGCAAAGGCGAAGATTTGGGAACGCTATCGCTCGAAGCGTTTCAGCAACTTTTGCAGAAAGATGTTGAGCGCAAGGGCAAAACAAAGACGGAGATCTAATTATTAAACAGCGAGCGAATCGGGGTGGGCGTACACCAAAGGCGCCGATCAATGAGAATATTGACGCAACCGAAGTCCGTCTGATCGATGCCGAAGGCAATCAGGTCGGTGTCGTACCGATTGAAGATGCAATCAAGCAGGCAGAAGAAGCGTCTCTTGATCTGGTTCAGGTTACGGATTCCGATCCGATCGTCTGTAAGATAATGGACTACGGCAAGAAAATCTTCGATGAGAAGAAGGCCAAGGCGGCTGCCAAGAAAAAACAGAAGCAGACGCAGGTCAAAGAGCTTAAGTTCCGTCCCGGAACTGAAGAAGGGGATTATCAGGTAAAACTACGCAACCTGGTACGTTTCCTTGAAAACGGGGACCGCGGCAAAATCACGATCCGCTTCCGTGGCCGTGAGATGGCACACCAGGAAATTGGTATGCAACTCATGCAGCGCATAGAAGCAGATGTGGAAGAGCTTGCCCAGGTAGAGATGCGGCCGAAAATGGAAGGCCGGCAGATGACCATGGTTGTGGCGCCCCGCAAGAAGAAGTGAACCTGATCGGGTGCTTGTCCCCCGCGCATGCGGGGGATTTGTCGTTCAGGGGCACATCGTTGTTTATTTAAAAATAGAATGCGGAGTTTTAAAAAATGCCTAAGATGAAAACCAAAAGCGGAGCCACCAAGCGGTTCAAGAAAACCGCCACCGGCTTCAAGCACAAGCAGTCCTTCACCAGTCACATCCTGACCAAGAAGAGCCCGAAGCGTAAGCGTCAGCTGCGCGGCACCAAGCTCATCGCCAAGTCGGATGTTGCATCTATCAAGCGTATGACCGCGTGCTGATCCAGCCGCGAGAATCATTCCTTAGAAAGTACAGGTAGAAGGATTAGAGTATGGCTCGTGTAAAACGTGGTGTGGTCGCACGCCGTCGTCACAAAAAGATTCTCAATCAGGCCAAAGGTTACTACGGCGCTCGTAGCCGGGTATTCCGTGTAGCCAAGCAAGCGGTTATCAAAGCCGGTCAGTACGCTTACCGCGACCGTCGTAACCGCAAGCGTGCTTTCCGCGCTCTGTGGATTGCCCGTATCAATGCTGGTGCCCGCGCTAACGGTCTGTCATACAGCCGTCTGATCGCTGGCCTGAAAAAGGCAAACGTTGAAATCGATCGTAAGGTTCTGGCCGATCTGGCCATGAACGAGCAGCAGGCGTTTGCCGCTGTTGTTGAGAAGGCCAAGGCGTCCCTGTGATCGCTTAGCTCTTTCATCGATTACTGATCGATACGGGCGTCTCATGACATCATGACGGCGCCTTCTGATAGGGGAAGGGCACGCTCTTCCCCTATTTTTGTTTATAAAATTACGTTTTAGCACTTCCATTTCTGGTTTGGAGCAGGGTCAATGGAAAACCTGGAGCAACTGGTTCAGGACGGTTTGGCGGCAGTAGACAAAGCTGACAGTCTGCAGGCACTTGATCAAATTCGTGTTGAGTATCTTGGCAAAAAGGGTGTGATTACCCAGCAGGCCAAAACCCTGGGTAAGCTTTCCGCTGAAGAGCGGCCGGCGGCCGGCCAGAAGATCAATGAAGTCAAGGGGCAGGTGGAAGACGCGATCAATGCGAAGCGCGCTGATCTTGAGCGCGCCGCCATCGAGCAGAAACTTGCCAGTGAATCCATTGACGTTACCCTCCCGGGCCGTGGCCAGGAGCTTGGCGGTTTGCATCCGGTTACCCGTACCCTGCAGCGGATTGAGCAGTTTTTCTCCCGGGCCGGCTATACCGTTGAGCAGGGGCCGGAAATCGAAGATGATTACCATAACTTCGAGGCGCTGAACATTCCCGGGCACCATCCTGCCCGTGCCATGCACGACACTTTCTATTTCAACCCGGGCACCCTGCTGCGCACCCATACCTCGCCGGTTCAGATCCGCACCATGGAGGCCGGCAAGCCTCCGTTCCGAATGATCTGTCCGGGCCGGGTGTACCGCTGCGATTCGGACATGACCCACACTCCCATGTTCCACCAGGTGGAAGGTTTACTGGTGGAGAAAAATGTCAGCTTTGCGGATCTGAAAAGCACTGTGGAGGAGTTTCTCCAGGTGTTCTTCGAGCGGGATTTGCAGGTTCGCTTCCGTCCGTCCTACTTCCCCTTCACCGAACCCTCCGCGGAAGTGGATATTGAATGGGGGCGGGAAGCCGATGGCAGCATCAAGTGGCTGGAAATCATGGGTTGCGGAATGGTGCACCCCAAGGTGTTTGAATATTGCGGAATTGATGCCGAGGAATACCGTGGTTTTGCATTCGGCCTGGGTGTAGAGCGCCTGGCCATGCTTCGTTACGGCGTGAACGACCTGCGTATGTTCTTTGAGAACGATCTGCGCTTCCTGCGCCAGTTCCGTTGACAGGCGACACCAGGGCATCCAAACAAACAGGCATAACCGCATCAGGACAAGGCAATAACCATGAAATTCAGTGAACAGTGGCTACGCGAGTGGGTTAATCCGCAAATCGGTACCCAGGAATTGATGGACCAGATCACCATGGCGGGTCTGGAAGTGGACGGTTTTGAACCGGTGGCGGGCCAGTTTAGCGGTGTGGTTGTCGGTGAGGTTCAGTCTGTGCAGCCCCATCCGGATGCGGACAAACTCCGGGTCTGCCAGGTCAGTGATGGCAAAAATACCGTGCAGGTGGTTTGCGGTGCCGCCAATGTTCGGGAAGGTCTCAAGGTACCGTTTGCTGTGGTTGGTGCGGTTCTGCCCGGTGATTTCAGGATCAAGAAAGCCAGGCTCCGTGGTCAGCCTTCAGAAGGTATGCTGTGCTCCGGGTCGGAGCTGGGGCTGTCCGAGAATCATGACGGACTGATGGAGTTGCCGGCCGATGCGCCGGTTGGCCAGGATGTCGCGGATTATCTCAGGCTGAACGATGTAACCATTGATGTGGATCTGACCCCCAACCGGGCCGACTGCCTTTCTATCAAAGGCATTGCCCGGGAAGTGGGGGTGCTCAATAGCGTGCCGGTAGAGGCCCCGGCCATTGAGCCGGTAGAAGCGGCACACTCAGAAGTGCCGGATATACGGGTCGAGGCCCCGGCCGGTTGTCCGCGCTATCTCGGCCGGATTCTTCGTAATGTGAACCTGCAGTCTGAGTCGCCGCTGTGGGTGCAGGAGAAGCTGCGCCGTTCCGGCATTCGCTCCATCGATGCGGCGGTGGACGTAACCAACTACGTGATGCTGGAGCTTGGCCAGCCCATGCACGCGTTCGACCGTGACGAGATTTGTGGTGGCATCGTTGTGCGTATGGCGAGGGTCGGTGAGAAACTGGTGCTACTCGACGGCCAGGAAGTGGAACTGACCCAGGGCACACTGGTGATTGCTGATCATGAAAAGCCAATTGCCATTGCCGGTGTTATGGGCGGCGAACATTCCGGCGTCGGCCCGAAAACCCGGGATCTGGTTCTGGAGTCGGCCTACTTCGACCCCATTATTCTGGCCGGCAAGGCACGTCATTATGGCTTGCATACGGATGCCTCCCACCGCTTCGAGCGGGGTGTGGATTACAAGCTGGCCCGTGACGCCATGGAGCGTGCAACCCGCCTGCTGATGGACGTCGTCGGCGGTGAGCCGGGCGAAATTGTCGAGGTGGTCAGCGAGGATGATATTCCCGGGGATCGTGTAGTCGACCTCCGGGCCCGGCGCCTCAATGATATTCTGGGTGTGGAAATTTACCGCACCACGGTCGAGGAGATCCTGGCCAGGCTCGGGTTCAGGATAGAGAAGCTGCTGAAAGACGGGTGGAGGGTAAGCGTGCCCAGCTTCCGTCCGGACATTTCAATCGAAGAAGACCTGATCGAAGAAGTGGGGCGGATCTACGGTTACAACAACCTGCCTGTTACCGAGCCTGCCGGTCCCCTTGGGCTGCGCCCGGAGAAAGAGGCTGTCCGCCCGTTATCGGCCATTCGCAATTTCTTTGTGGATCATGGTTATCAGGAAGCGGTGACCTACAGTTTCGTGGATCCGAAGGTGCAGCGACTGGTTGACCCTGGGCGCGAGGGTATCGCTCTGGCCAATCCGATTTCCTCCGACCTCTCGGTGATGCGCACCAGCCTCTGGAGTGGTCTGCTGAAAACGGTGGCCTATAACCAGAACCGGCAACAGTTGCGTATTCGCCTGTTCGAGACCGGTCTGCGTTTCCTTCGGGAGGGCGAGCGGATTGACCAGCAGCCGATGCTTGCCGGTGTGGTGGTTGGCAGTCAGTATCCCGAAAACTGGGCGAACGGCCGCAGAACGGCGGATTTCTTTGATGTAAAAGGGGATTTGGAGAGCCTTTTCCGTTTGCTGGGCATCGAAATTCAGTTTGTCGGCAGTCAGCATCCTGCCCTGCACCCCGGACAGACCGCGGAGCTGTTGCGGGACGGAGAACATGTCGGTTGGCTAGGCACGTTGCATCCACAAGTTCAGAAAAATCTTGAACTTAATGGCACGGTCCTGATGTTTGAGCTATTCTTGAATTCGGTCGTTACCGGGCATGTGCCTAATTTCAGAGAAATTTCAAAATTCCCGGAAGTTCGGCGGGATTTGGCTATTATTATCGGGAGCGATGTGGCGTTTGCGGATGTGGAGCGTGTGGCCAAAAAGCATGCCGGTGAACGCCTGACAGCGTTACGTGCGTTCGATGTCTACGAAGGCGAGAGCCTGGGTGAAGGTAACCGAAGCCTGGCTCTGAGCCTGTTCTGGCAGCACCCCGAGCGGACATTGAACGAGGATGAAGTGCATTCGCTCTTCGGCGGTGTGATCGACGCATTGAAAGAAGAGCTGGGGGCAACACTGAGGAGTTGAGATATGGCGGCTTTGACGAAAGCGGAAATGGCAGAGCGGTTGTACGAGGAGTTGGGCCTGAACAAACGCGAAGCCAAGGAGATGGTGGAAGCTTTTTTCGATGAGATCAGAAGCGCACTCAGCCATAATGAGCAAGTGAAGTTGTCGGGTTTCGGTAACTTCGATCTGCGCGACAAGAAACAGCGGCCGGGACGGAACCCGAAAACCGGGGAAGAAATCCCGATCAGTGCACGCCGCGTTGTTACGTTTCGCCCGGGGCAAAAACTCAAGCAGAAAGTAGAAGCGTATGCTGGAACCCAGTCATAATAACGAGCTTCCCGCCATTCCGGGAAAACGCTATTTTACGATAGGTGAGGTGGCGGATCTGTGCGCGGTAAAAGCACACGTTCTGCGCTATTGGGAGCAGGAATTTCCTCAGTTGTCGCCGGTCAAGCGCCGGGGCAACCGCCGTTATTATCAGCGGGCAGACGTGATCACCATCCGCCAGATTCGCAGCCTGCTCTATGATCAGGGATACACCATCGGTGGCGCCAAGCAGAAGCTGAGCAGTCACGAGGTAAAAGACGACACCTCCCAGTACAAACAACTGATCCGCCAGATGATCACCGAGCTGGAAGAGGTGCTCGAAGTTCTGAATGCGCCGGTGAAATAGAGTTCGGTCGGGCCTGAAAAACCGGGACGGCGTTCGTTGCCCCGGTTTTTTTATGTCCGCAGGGTTACTGTTTCTTGCAGGTCTTGATGCCCGGCAGTGAGTATTGGTCTGCTACCTGAGACTTGCCGGGAGCAGTTCTGTCAGCTTTACTGGCCAGGGAGCAGGGGTTAAATCCACGCCGGGGCCGGGCAATCCCGGAGGGCGGGGAGGGCCTCCAGGGCGCGGGCGTGCTGGTTTTCGTCTGCCCGGGGAATTCGGTTACGGGTCAGAAAGCCAGCATCTGAATCCAGTCGTGATTTCCATGGAATGTGTCTGTGAATTTGATCGGGATCAACGAATGTGAATGAGTGGCCTGTTAATTCAGTTCCGTTTCAGGCTGGGCGGATAGGGTAATGGTTCAGGACAGGAGGGGGTATGCCGGACACGGTCAATAACTTGCTGGTCAACTATTGGGCTACTGGTTTTTTTGTGATCACTGCCTTGGGTTTGTGTGCCTTTATGGCAGGCGTTTCCCACCTGCTTGGCGGGCGCAGCCATGGCGTCAGTAAAACCATCCCGTTCGAGTCCGGTATTGTCGGTGTCGGTGACGCCCGCCAGCGGTTTTCGGTCAAGTTTTATCTGGTCGCGATGCTCTTTGTGATCTTTGATATTGAGGCGGTGTTTCTGTTTGCCTGGGCGGTTGTGATTCCGGAAACGGGCTGGAGCGGATTCTGGGGCGCGGCGGTTTTCATACTGATACTGCTTGCCGGCCTGCTCTACGACAGCCGCTCAGGGGCTCTGGAGTGGGCTCCCGAGGGTTCTCAGGGGTACAGGGAGGACTGAATCAGATTGGTTCCCGGACGTTGATCACCGCCAGCAAACCTTTATGGAGACCCGCCATGCCTTACAGATTGACACGAGTCGACGAAGAGCCGGAATCCAGCGGCCGTTATCCGCTGGGGCGCCAGTCATCGGAGGAATACGTCAAAAGCCAGCTGGAACGCAACGTGTTCACCGGCAAACTGAGTGACGTCCTCAACTCGGCGGTGAACTGGGGGCGCAAGAACTCCTTGTGGCCCTATAACTTCGGCCTGTCCTGCTGCTACGTGGAAATGACCACCGCATTTACCTCGCCCCATGACATTGCACGCTTCGGATCGGAGGTGATTCGTGCCTCACCGAGGCAGGCCGACTTCATGGTGATCGCGGGGACCTGTTTCATCAAAATGGCGCCGGTCATCCAGCAGCTTTACGACCAGATGCTGGAGCCCAAGTGGGTCATTTCCATGGGTTCCTGTGCCAACTCCGGTGGTATGTATGACATCTATTCGGTGGTTCAGGGGGTCGACAAGTTCCTGCCCGTGGATGTCTATGTGGCGGGCTGTCCGCCTCGGCCCGAGGCTTTCCTGCAGGCACTTCGCCTGCTGCAGGACTCGATTCAGGAGGAGCGGCGGCCGCTGTCCTGGGTTGTGGGAGATCAAGGAGTTTACAAGGCCGAGATGGGGTCCCAGCGGGCGCAGAAACGGGACCGGCGAATCCAGGCCACCGAACTGAGGACGCCGGACAAACTCTGAGCGTCGATTACCGATTCGTCCGACCGTGACAGGAGATTAGTCAGCATCATGACCACAGACGCTCTCGATACCAACGCACTGGCCCAGTCCGGCATTGATCGCGCCCTCGGGCTGCTGGACGGATTCCGGGAGCACATCGAGCACGTTCAGCCCACCCTGACCGGGATGCCGGTGCTGTGGGTGCGGCGTGAGCGGGTGGTGGAGATACTGCGCCACCTGAAGGCACCGCCGGCGTCTTTTTCCATGCTCTACGATCTCTCGGCCGTGGACGAACGGCTTCGTGCACACCGGGACGGGTTGCCGGCCGCGGATTTTACTGTCTTCTATCATCTGCTGTCGGTGGATCGCAATGAAGACCTGATCATCAAGGTGGCGCTGACCAGTGGCGACCTGAACCTGCCCACCGTGACCCCGGTGTTCGCCAATGCTAACTGGTATGAGCGGGAAATCTGGGATTTGTTCGGCATTACCGCTACCGGGCATCCCCATCTGCAACGGCTGCTCATGCCTCCCACCTGGCATGGCCACCCATTACGCAAGGACTACCCCGCGCGGGCTACGGAATTCGATCCCTACACCCTGACGGTGGACGGGCAGCAGGCGGAGCAGGAGGCGCTGAAATTTGAACCGGAAGCCTGGGGTATGCAGCGTGAGCGGGATGGCAGCGAGTTTATGTTCCTCAACCTGGGCCCTAATCATCCCTCTGCCCACGGTGCATTCCGGATAGTCCTTCAACTGGACGGCGAAGAGATCATCGACTGCGTGCCGGATATTGGCTATCACCACCGGGGCGCGGAAAAGATGGCTGAGCGCCAGACCTGGCACAGCTTCATTCCCTATACCGACCGCATCGACTACACCGGCGGTGTGATGAACAACCTTCCCTATGTCCTGGCGGTTGAGAAGCTGGCGGGTATCGAGGTGCCTGACCGGGTCAAGACGGTCCGGGTGATGATGGCGGAGATATTCCGCATCACCAGCCATCTGCTGTTCCTGGGGACCTACCTGCAGGACCTGGGCGCCATGTCGCCGGTGTTCTACAGCTTCACCGACCGCCAGCGGGCCTATAAGGTGATCGAGGGCATTACCGGTTTTCGCATGCATCCGGCCTGGTATCGGATCGGCGGCCTTGCGCAGGACCTGCCCGGGGGCTGGCAGCAACTGGTGCAGGAGTTCCTTGACTGGATGCCGCCGCGGCTGCGGGAGTATGAGCTGGCCATGATGAAAAATGCCCTGGTGCGGGATCGGACCCGGCATGTGGCTGCTTTCACCACCACCGAGGCCCTGGAATGGGGCGTGACCGGTCCCAACCTGCGGGCCACCGGCTGCAACTTCGATCTGCGCAAGCAGCGGCCCTATTCCGGCTATGAGAACTTCGACTTCGAGGTGCCCCTGGGGCAGAACGGAGACGTTTTCGACCGTGGCCAACTGCGCATTGAGGAAATGCGGCAGAGCCTGCGCATTATTCAGCAATGCGTGGACCATATGCCCGCGGGCGACTACAAGGCGGATCATCCATTGACCACCCCGCCACCCAGGGAGCGGATGTTGCAGCACATCGAAACGCTGATCACCCACTTTCTGCAGGTGTCCTGGGGCCCGGTTCTGAAACCCGGTGAATCCCTGCAAATGGTGGAGGCCACCAAGGGCATTAACAGTTATTACCTGACCAGTGACGGCAATAACATGAGCTACCGAACCCGCATCCGGACGCCGAGCTTTCCGCACCTGCAGCAGATACCGTCCCTGATGCGTGGGGGCTTCGTGCCGGACCTGATCGCCCACCTGGGCAGTATCGATTTCGTAATGGCAGACGTGGATCGCTGATGATGGCAACAACTCCGCACACAACCGACCTGATCGGCAGTGACCGTTTTGAACTGCACCCGGATGACGAAGCCGAGATTCTCCGGGAAAAGCAACACTATGAACAGCCCCAGGCCGCGTGTATCGAGGCGCTGAAAATTGTCCAGCGTCGACATGGCTGGGTTCCTGACGGTGCCATATCGGCCATCGGGCGGCTGCTGGGCCTGGGGTTTGCTTCGGTGGAGGGGGTGGCTACCTTCTACAGTCTTATTTTCCGCCAGCCGGTCGGGCGTCATGTGATTTTGGTCTGCGACAGCAGTTCCTGCTTCCTGGACGGGTATGAAACGCTGAAAAAGGCCCTGGTGGAGCAACTGGGGGTGGACTATGGCGCCACCACCGCCGATGGCCGCTTCACGCTGTTGCCCGTGTGTTGTCTCGGCGCCTGTGACGGTGCTCCGGCGCTGATGATTGACGGCGAAACCTTCGGGCCGGTCACACCGGAGGATCTGCCCGACCTTCTGGAGGGCTACCAATGAGCCGATCCATCTCAGGTCGAGGCTACTCGCTGCGCTATCACAGCCGGATACGGCAACCCAATGCGGAGCGTCAACCCGAAACCCACCCGCTGACCTGGAGGCTGAGGGACGACGGCGAGGTGGTCTGGCTTGGCGAATACCTGGATAAGGATGGTTATCAGTCGGTCCGCCGGGCATTGGCCGAGAGCGATCCCCAGGGCATCATCGCCCTTGTCAAAGACGCCAATGTGCGTGGCCGGGGCGGCGCCGGTTTTTCCGCCGGTGTCAAGTGGAGCCTGACGCTGCAGGGGGGTGACATGCCCCGGGGCTACCTGATCTGTAATGCTGATGAAATGGAGCCGGGCACCTTCAAGGACCGGTTGCTGATGGAGCAGCAACCCCATCTGCTGATTGAGGGGATGATCCTCGGAGCCCGGGCCAATAATGCCCGGCAAGGCTATATTTTTCTGCGGGGTGAATACGTGGAGGCCGCCCGGGTGCTGAACCGGGCCATTGACGAGGCCCGCGAAGCCGGCTGGCTGGGGCCGGATATCGATGGCAGCGGGTTCGATTTCGACATCGCGGTGCATACGGGGGCGGGGCGCTACATCTGCGGCGAGGAAACGGCTCTGATCAATGCGCTGGAGGGGAAACGCGCCAACCCCAGGGCGAAGCCGCCGTTCCCCGGCCAGTCCGGAGCCTGGGGCAGGCCCACGGTGGTCAACAACGTCGAGACCCTGTGCAACATACCCGCCGTGATTCTCCATGGCGCTGACTGGTATCGGAACCTGTCCGGTAGCCGTACCGGCGACGGCGGCACCAAGCTTTATGGCGTGTCGGGGCCGGTTGCGGAGCCGGGCCTTTGGGAGTTGCCCATGGGCGTCACCGGAGCCGAGCTCCTCGACCGGGCCGGGGGGCTGCGGGAAGGCCGCCGGCTCAAGGCATGGCTGCCCGGTGGCACCAGTACCGGCTTCCTGTTGCCAGAGCACCTGGAGCTGCCCCTGGACTTTGACACCATCGCCAGTGTCGGCAGCCGGCTGGGCACCGGCCTGATGACGGCGGTCCCCGAGGACCGGAGTATGGTATCGCTGATGCGCAACCTGGAGGAGTTCTTCGCCCGGGAATCCTGCGGCTGGTGCACTCCGTGCCGTGATGGTCTGCCCTGGGTGGTGAAGCTGCTCCGGGACCTGGAAAAGGGGCAGGGGCAGGCCGGCGACATCGAAATGCTCGACAAGTTGGCGGCGGATTGTGGTCCGGGGCTGACCTTCTGCGCTCTTGCCCCTGGTGCCGCCATGCCGCTGGAAACGGCGTTGCAGCACTTCCGGCAGGAGTTTGAGCAGGGCATTGGCAAGGTAAGCGGCGACACCCGAGGCGATCCGGACCGGGTCGCAGCGAGCGCGCCGGCAAACAGCCGTTAGTTTCAACAGTCACTTTTAACAAACACTGATCGCACTTTCTAGGTGAAGGCAGAAGCAAGCATGGCGACGATTCACGTGGACGGAAAAACCTACGAGGTCAACGGGGCGCACAACCTGCTCCAGGCCTGCCTGTCACTGGGCCTGGATATTCCCTATTTCTGCTGGCATCCGGCCATGGGAAGTGTGGGCGCCTGTCGGCAGTGTGCCGTGCGCCAGTACAAGGACAAGGACGACAACAAGGGCGTGCTGGTCATGTCCTGCATGACCCCGGCGGCAGACCAGACCCGAATCGATATTGATGACGAGGAAGCCCGGGCTTTCCGTGCCAGTGTGGTGGAGTGGCTGATGATCAATCACCCCCACGACTGCCCGGTATGCGAGGAGGGCGGCCATTGTCACCTGCAGGACATGACCGTAATGACCGGCCATGACCGCCGCCGCTACCGGTTCAACAAGCGTACTCGCCGCAACCAGTACCTGGGGCCGTTCATTGCCCACGAAATGAACCGTTGCATTACCTGCTACCGTTGCGTGCGCTTTTACAATGACTACGCCGGTGGCACCGATCTGGGCGCCTTTGGTTCCCGGGACAACATCTACTTCGGACGTTACGCCGAAGGCACACTGGAAAGCCCGTTCTCCGGCAATCTCACCGAAGTCTGCCCTACTGGCGTGTTCACCGACCAGAGTCATTCTGATCATTACACCCGAAAGTGGGATTTGCAGTATGCACCCGGCATCTGCCACCAGTGCGCGGTCGGTTGCAACACCAGCCCCGGAGAACGCTACGGTGAGATTCGCCGCATCGAAAACCGCTACCATGGTGAGGTTAACAGCTACTTCCTCTGTGACCGCGGTCGGTTTGGTTACGGTTACGTCAACCGCTCTGACCGCCCACGGGTTCCGGAATGGATCGAACGGCCGGGGCAGGAGGCAGTGGCGCTGGGCGTGGACTCGGCCCTGGAGCGTATTACCGGCGCCCTTCGTCAGGCCCGGCGCATTATCGGCATCGGATCGCCCCGGGCCAGCCTGGAAAGCAATCATCAACTGTTGGCCATGGTGGGGCCGGAAAACTTTTCCACCGGGATAGAGTCCCGGGAGCAGGCCTGCCTGGCCATAATGAACCGGCTGCAGGAAACGTCGGGACTGCCCACCCCGACACCCCGGGAAATAGAACGCCACGATGCCATTCTGGTGTTGGGTGAGGACCCGGTCCAGAGTGCCGCGCGCCTGGGGCTGAGTCTGCGTCAGACGGTGCTGTCACGGCGGGAAGAACTGGCTGAAAAGATCGGCGTGCCTGTCTGGAATGCGGAGGCCGTTAAGACCCTGGGGCAGGATCGGTACTACCCGCTGCACATTGTCTGGCCTGCGCCCACGGAACTGGACAGCGTCGCTGTCGCGCGCCATGCCCTGGCGCCGGACGATATCGCCCGGCTCGGTTTTGCGGTGGCTCATGCCATCGACCCGTCGGCGCCCCCGGTGCACGGTCTAGACCCGGCCAGCCAGGAGCGGGCCGGCGAAATTGCCGCCAGTCTGATAAAAGCTGAGCGACCGCTGGTTGTCAGTGGTGGCTCCCTCGTCAGCGAGGCCATCCTGGAAGCCGCCGGTGCGGTCGCCCGGGCCCTGTCCAGCCGGGCAGCGCAGGGTGGGCTGGTGTTGATCCGGCGGGAGGCCAACAGTACTGGGCTATCGCTCATGGGTGGCCAGACCCTGGACTGGGCATTGGATGAACTGAGTGAGGGCCAGGCCGATGCGGTAGTGGTTCTGGAGAACGACCTGTATCAACGTCTGCCCGCCGACCGGGTGGAACAGGCCCTGGCCCGTGCGAACACCCGCGTGGTGCTGGATCACCAGCGGACGAGAACCTCGGAGGGGGCGGGCTTCATACTGCCTGCCGCCAGTTTCGCGGAGGCGAGCGGAACCCTGGTAAACCTGGAGGGGCGCGCCCAGCGTTTCTTCCGGGTGTTCGAACCGGCCTACCTGCGCCCGGAGACACGAATTCACGAGAGTTGGCGCTGGTTGCATGCCCTGTCCGCCGGACTGCGGGGGGAAGCCCCCGGAGACATCAGCCTGGATATGGCCATCCGGGCCTGTGCCGAGGCCCATCCAGGCCTGGCCGGGATTGTGGAGGCTGCGCCCGGCTCCGATTATCGTATAGAGGGCCTGCGGCTGGCCCGTGAGCCCCAGCGTTACAGCGGCCGCACCGCCATGCGAGCCAACCTCGATGTAAATGAGCCCCGCCCTCCACAGGATACCGATACGCCCTTCGCGTACTCCATGGAAGGCTACAGCGGATCTGACCGGCCCCGGCAGCAGATACCTTTCGCCTGGGCGCCGGGCTGGAATTCCCCTCAGGCCTGGAACAAGTTCACCGATGAAGTCGGCGGCCACCTGCGCGGGGGGGACCCGGGCGTGAGACTGATTCGGCCTCAGCCCGGCCATCGCGAATACCCCGCCCCGGTCTCTAATGATGGTGCCACTGATAGTAGCGGGCTGCGGGCCCTGGTGTTGCCGCGCGTGTTCGGGGGGGAGGAGACGTCTGCCCTGGCTGAACCTATCCGGCAGCGCATGACCGCGCCGGTGGTCATGCTGGCCCACCCGGACGCCGAGGCGCTGGGCGTACGTGACGGCGACAGCCTGACGCTGCTTGGTGTGCGCGAGGGCGACAGCCTGATGCTGTTTGGTGGCCCGGTCGTCACGGTATCAGAGCGGGAAGACTGGCCCCCCGGCTGGGCTGGCCTGCCCGCGGGACTGTTGCCCGGCCTGGGGCAGGGCGCGACACTCACTTTAGGAAAACCCTCGGGAGGTGAGTCATGAGCTGGTGGACTCCGCAACTGGCAGCCACTCTCTGGGCCATGTTCCAGGCGCTGGTGATCCTGCTTGTCGTGGTCGTGGTGGGAGGGGCACTGACCGTGGTGGAACGTCGGCTGCTTGGCCTCTGGCAGGATCGTTATGGTCCTAACCGGGTGGGGCCATTCGGCACTCTTCAACTGATTGCCGATATGCTGAAGATTTTTTTCAAGGAAGACTGGACTCCACCCTTTGCCAGCCGCGGCCTGTTTATGCTGGCACCCAACATTGCCTTCGCGTCCCTGCTGCTGGCTTTCGCGATTATCCCCATAACACCCGGGTGGGGGGTGGCGGACATGCACATCGGACTGCTGTTCTTTCTGGCGCTGGCCGGCGTCAATGTCTACGCGGTGTTAATCGGTGGCTGGGCCAGTGGCAATAAGTATGCCTTGCTGGGCGCATTGCGGGCCTCGGCGCAGACCCTGTCCTACGAAGTGTTCATGGGACTGTCGCTCATGGGTGTCGTGGCCATGGCCGGCTCCTTCAACCTGCGTGATATCGTTGCGGCCCAGGAAGGCCTGTGGTTCGTGATCCCCCAGTTCCTGGGTTTCGTCACTTTTCTGATCGCCGGCATCGCCGTGACACACCGCCATCCCTTCGACCAGCCGGAGGCGGAACAGGAACTGGCGGATGGTTACCATGTCGAGTACTCCGGTATGAAGTTCGGCATGTTTTTCATTGGTGAATACGTGGGCATGGTGCTGGTTTCGGCGCTGATCGTGACGCTGTTTTTCGGTGGCTGGCAGGGCCCCTGGCTGCCACCTGTGGTGTGGTTTGCCCTCAAGACCAGCTTCTTCCTGATGCTGTTCATTCTGCTCCGGGCATCGCTGCCACGACCCAGGTATGACCGGGTAATGAGCTTTGGCTGGCGGGTGTGTCTGCCGCTGACCCTGGTCAACCTGCTGGCGACCGGGGCGGTATTACTGCTGACCGGCTCATAGGGAGGAAAGATGAGTAAAAACAAAGTGTTGTCCGTGTTCTGGCTGATACCGGCCAGTTGGTCACTGCTGCGTACCATGGGCATGGTATTCATGCACGGCTTCCGCAAGCGCGAAACCGTGAATTATCCGGAAGAGGAGGTCTATCTGCCTCCCCGGTACCGGGGCCGCATCATACTCACCCGGGATCCGGACGGCGAAGAACGATGCGTGGCGTGCAACCTGTGCGCGGTGGCCTGCCCGGTGGCCTGTATTTCCCTGCAGAAAGGTGAAAAAGACGACGGCCGCTGGTACCCGGAGTTCTTCCGTATCAACTTTTCGCGCTGCATTTTCTGTGGCATGTGTGAAGAGGCCTGCCCCACCTCCGCCATCCAACTGACACCGGATTTCGAGATGGGTGAATACCAGCGCCAGCAACTGGTATACGAGAAGGAAGACCTGCTGATCAATGGCCCCGGCAAGGACCACGACTACCACTTTTACAAGGTTGCCGGCATGGCTATCGCCGGCAAGGACAAAGGCGAGGCGCTGAATGAGGATGCCCCGGAAGATGTCCGTACGCTTTTACCCTGACCCAAAAAGGAAGCACTGATGGAACTGGGATTCTACCTTAGCGGCCTCGTGGCGGTGTTGGCCACGGTTGGTCTCATCACCGGCTCCAGTCCGGTGCATGCGGTGGTGTACCTGATTGTTTCGCTGATCGCGGTCGCCCTGGTGTTCTTCGCCCTGGGCGCGCCCTTTGCGGGCGCGCTTGAGATTATCGTCTATGCCGGCGCCATCATGGTGCTGTTCGTGTTCGTGATAATGATGCTCAATCTGCGTCCGGAGGCGAAACGGGATTCCCCGTGGCGACGTCCGGGTTACTGGCTTGGGCCGTCGCTGCTGGCCCTGGTATTGCTGGTGGCAGTGGTGGCGCTCATCGACGGCGGACACGCAGGCATGACCATTGACGGTGAGCTGATAACCGCCCGGGACATCGGTCTCACCTTGTTCGGCCCCTGGCTGATCGTGGTGGAACTGGCGGCCATTCTGCTGCTGGCGGCGCTGGTAACGGCTTCCCACGTGGGCCGGCGCATCAAACCCCGAGGCAATCGCAACCGTGGAGGCACGCAATGACTGGTATCCCGATGGAGCATGGCCTGATCCTGGCCGCCATTCTGTTCAGCCTGGGACTGGCCGGGTTGATGCTGAGGCGCAGTATGCTGTTCGTCCTGATGAGCCTGGAAGTAATGCTCAATGCCGCCGCGCTGGCCTTTGTGGTGGGCAGCACCGCCTGGAATCAGTCGGACGGGCAGGCCATGTTCCTGCTGGTGATCACCCTGGCAGCCGCCGAGGCCAGCATCGGCCTGGCGCTGATGATACAGATGTACCAGCGCTTCCGTTCACTTGAGCTGCATGAAGTCAGCAGGATGCGTGGATGATGATGGCTGCAACGTTACTCTCATTTCTGTTGCCCCTGGCCGGTGCGGTTGTTCTTGCCTTTTCCGGCGGCCGGCTGGGGCCGCGAGCCAGCACGGCCATTGGTGTGGGCAGTGTGGGGCTGGCCGCGCTGGCCACCGGCTGGGCGCTGCTGGCGTTCTCCGGCGATAGCCAGGGCTTCACGCTCTGGACCTGGGTTTCCGTGGGAGAGTTTCAGCCAACCGTGGGGCTGGCGGTTGACGGTCTCTCGCTGGTCATGATGTCGATCATCACCGGCGTGGGTTTCCTGATTCACCTGTTCGCTGCCTGGTACATGGTGGGCGAGGCTGGCGTAACCCGCTTCTATGCCTGGATGAATCTGTTTGTGTTCAGCATGCTGGTGTTGGTGCTGGCCGATAACCTGCTGTTGCTGTTCCTCGGCTGGGAAGGCGTCGGTCTCTGCAGCTACGGGCTTATCGGCTACTACTACCAGAATGAGACCAGTGGGCGGGCGGCGTTCAAGGCGTTTATCGTCACCCGCATAGGCGACGTGTTCCTCGCCCTGGGGCTGTTCCTGATTTTCGTGGAACTGGGCACCCTTGATATTGGATTGGTGCTGGAGCAGGCTCCACGGGTCTGGGCGGAGGGCAGTGTCACGGCCAATCTTGCGGCCTTGCTGGTCCTTGGCGGCGCCCTCGGCAAGTCTGCGCAGGTACCGCTGCACACCTGGCTGCCGGACGCCATGGCAGGCCCCACCCCGGTGTCGGCCCTGATCCACGCGGCGACCATGGTGACCGCCGGGGTTTATCTGATCGCCCGCCTGAACGGGCTGTTCCTGCAGGCACCGGCTGTCATGTTGCTGGTGGGCATCATCGGTGCAGTGTCGCTACTGCTGGCGGCCTTCGCGGCTCTGGCCCAGACCGACATCAAGCGTGTGCTGGCCTACTCCACCATGAGTCAGATTGGCTATATGTTCCTGGCCCTGGGGGTCGGGGCCTTTGACGCCGCGATTTTTCACCTGATGATTCATGCCTTCTTCAAGGCGTTGCTGTTCCTTTCAGCCGGAGCTGTCATCATCAGTTGTCACCATGAGCAGGATATGGGCCGATTGGGGGGGCTCTGGCGTAAACTGCCGGTCGCCTACGGAGGTTTTCTGGTGGGGGGCGCCGCGCTGGTGGCGTTGCCTTGGGTAACCGCTGGCTTCTTCAGCAAGGACGAGATTCTTTGGCAGGCCATGGCCTCGGGCCATTCCGGATTGTTCGCAGCGGGCCTGATCGGAGCAGTGCTTACTGGCCTTTACACAGTGCGGCTTATCCTGGGTATTTTTCATGGCGAGCCCGGGAGTGATCATGCACGCCATCCCCGGCCCGGCACCAGCCCTCTCACTCATCACCTGCCTTTGGCCACTCTGGCCGTGCTCTCAACCTTCATCGGTGCCTGGCTGTATCCGGGGCTTGATGAGCTGTTTCCGGCGCCGCCCGGTGACGCCACAACTGCCGGCTACACCCTGTTTCAGTTCCTGGCCATCGGAGCGGCACTCTCTGGCCTCGCTCTGGCCGGCTGGCTGTTCCTGGCGCGGCGCCGGTGGCTTGACGATCAGGTCCGTCGCGGCCTGGGGGCGCAACTCTGGGCCCTGTTCAACCAGGCGTGGGGCTTCGATGCCCTGTTCGACAGGACACTGGTCCGCCCCTGGCAGGGGTTGGTACGTGTGCTGCGTTTCGACTTCATTAACCTGGGTATGAACCTGCCGGCCCTGCTTGCCCGCATTGGCAACGCCGGCCTGGTAAAGACCCAGAACGGCCAGATACGGACCTACGCCAGAATGATGGTGTTCGGCGCCACGATCATACTGGTTGGCCTGGCACTGACTCAGGGAGGTGGCGCATGATTCTGTTCTGGCTGATTCTGATTCCCTTCCTCGGTGGCTTACTATGCTGGCAGGCGGAGCGCTGGGGCGAACAGGCGCCGCGCTGGATTGCCCTGGGCACCATGCTGTTCGTGCTGGTGGCCAGCATAGTGCTTTGGGCAGGCGGCGATTTCAGCGCCCTCGGCGCCGGAGAAAGGCCGTGGCTGCTGGAGTGGCGGATACCCTGGATTCCTCGTTTTGGTATTGAGGTTCATCTGGCCCTGGACGGCTTGTCGCTGATTTTGATTGGCTTGACCGGCTTTCTCGGTACGCTGGCGGTACTTTGCTCATGGAAAGAAATAGTCGAGCGGGTCGGCTTTTTTCATCTGAACCTGCTGTTTGTCCTGGGCGGCGTGGTGGGTGTTTTTCTGGCGCTGGATCTGTTCCTGTTTTTCCTGTTCTGGGAGTTGATGCTGGTGCCCATGTATTTTCTGATCGCCCTCTGGGGGCACAGTGGCTCGCCGGGGCAAACCCGGATTCGAGCGGCCATCCGCTTCTTCATCTACACCCAGGCCAGCGGTCTGCTGATGCTGGTGGCGATCCTTGCGCTGGTTTTCCTGCACTATGCCAGCTCTGGAGAGATAACCTTCAGCTATGAAGCACTGCTGAACGCGGATTTGCCCGATAACGTGTCCTTCTGGATTATGCTCGGGTTTTTTGTCGCCTTTGCGGTGAAGCTTCCCGTGGTGCCTTTTCATGGCTGGCTGCCGGATGCGCACGCCCAGGCGCCCACCGCCGGCAGCGTGGACCTTGCCGGCATTCTGCTGAAAACGGCCGCCTACGGCATACTGCGCTTTGCAATTCCGCTGTTCCCGGAGCAGTCACAGGCCTTTGCGCCGGTGGCCATGGCTTTGGGGGTTGTTGGCATCATCTACGGCGCGGTGCTGGCCTGCGGCCAGCAGGACATAAAGCGGCTGATTGCCTACGCCAGTATATCCCATATGGGGTTCATACTGATTGCGCTTTACTCAGGTTCGGAGCTGGCGATTCAGGGGGCGATCATTATTATGGTGGCCCACGCGTTCTCAAGCTCCGCTCTCTTTATCCTCAGCGGCCAGGTCTATGAACGTATTCACACCCGGGATATGCGTCGCATGGGCGGGTTGTGGGGCCGGATACCGACATTGCCTGGATTTACTCTGTTTTTCATGGCGGCCTCCCTGGGGATGCCCGCCACAGCCAATTTCATAGGAGAGTTCATGGTGCTGTTCGGTACTTTCCGCAGTGCTCCGGTCGTAGTGGTCATCGCCAGCGCCGGGCTGGTGCTGGCGGCGATCTATTCGCTGCTGATGATGCAGCAAGTGCATTTCGGGCGCGAACAGCATCCGGGGCGGCTCGCCGGCCCGGATGTGCGGGAATACAGCATGATGCTGGCCTTGCTTGGACTCACTCTGGCGGTGGGCCTTAACCCGCAACCCCTGCTTGAGATGACCGTCTCAATGGTGCAGCCGGTGGCGGAGTTGTTTGTGGCCGGCCCGGCCCGGGCAGGAGGGATGAACTGATGCTGACCCTGAGCGATCTCGTAGGGCTGTTGCCTCTGCTTATCGTTGCCACTACAGCCGTGTTGGTGATGCTGGGAGTCGCCTGGCAGCGTCATCACGGTGGTACGGCGGCCGTAACCGTCACTGGCCTGGTCCTGGCCCTGGCGAGCCTGCCGCTGGCCTCGGCTGCCTCCTCGACGCCGCCGCTGATGGCCCTGGACGGCCTTGCCCTCATGGGCAGCGTGCTTGTGCTGGTGAGCGGCCTGTTTGTCGCCGCTCTGAGTCAGGGGTACCTGGCCGGCTACCAGGGGCCGAAGGAAGAGTTTTACCTGCTGTTGCTTTGCGCGGTGACGGGTGCCCTGGGCCTGGTGGCCAGCAACCATCTGGCGATTCTGTTCATCAGCCTGGAGTTGCTGTCAATGCCTTTGTACGGCATGGTGGCATACAGTTTCCGGACAGAAAGGTCCCTGGAGGCGGGGATCAAATATCTCATATTGTCCGCCGCCGCCACCGCTTTTTTGCTGTTCGGCATGGCGCTGATCTATGCCCGCACCGGCCAACTTGAGCTGGCTGCTCTTGCCGCGGGGCTGGCCGGCAGTCAGGACCCCTGGATGCTGGGCGGTGCCGTTCTGATCCTTGTGGGTCTGGGGTTCAAGTTATCCGTCATGCCCTTTCATCAGTGGACACCGGACGTATATCAGGGAGGTCTGGCCCCGGCGGCCACCGTGCTGGCCACGGTGAGTAAGCTGGCGGTGTTTCTGGTACTGCTGCGGCTGGTGCTGGTGGCGCCGGTGTTCAAGAGTGAGTGGCTCCTTATCCTGATCAGTCTGCTGGCCCTCCTCAGTATGTTGGGTGGCAACCTGCTGGCCCTCTTCCAGTCTAACCTGAAGCGACTGCTGGGCTATTCCTCCATAGCCCACATGGGTTACCTGCTGGTGGCCGTTATAGTGGGCGGTCCCCTGGCGGTGGAAACCACCGGTGTTTACCTGTTCACCTACCTTGTTGCCACAATGGGGGCGTTTGGCGTGATTATGCACGTCTCCAGCCCCTTCAGTGGCGAGGATGCCGCCGGGCTGCACCATTACAGGGGGCTGTTCTGGCACAGTCCCTGGCTGGCGGCACTAATGACTCTGAGTATGTTGTCCCTGGCCGGTATTCCGCTGACCGCCGGGTTCATTGGCAAGTTCTATATCATTGCCCTGGGTGTGGAGGGCAGCCGGTGGTGGCTCGTTGGGGGGATCGTTATTGGTAGTGTTGTCGGGCTGTTCTACTACCTGCGGGTGATCGTCACTCTGTATCTGCGTGAACCTGGCATACAGAAAAACGTTACCGAGGTCGGCCATGGGCGGATGGGCGAGCTTGCCCTTCTGATTATTGCCGCCTCCATACTTCTGCTGGGCATTTACCCGGCGCCGGTGATTGACTGGGTGGCCGGTCTTACCTGGGCGGCCTGAGCGCCCGAAACAGAGCTTCCTCCGGAGAATTGTCCCGCGCCCGGTGAGAGGTGACGGGGCTTTGTTGCTCCGGGAGTCTGCGTGATTTCTGCCGCGCAGACTCCCAGGGCAGGAGGATAGCACCGGATTTTTCAGGTTGATTCTTATTTTCAGTGTCAGTTCAGTTTTGGGTGGTTAACTGTGGCCGCAAGGTTGAAGAATCGGAGAGATCCTTCTTCAGCTCACTGACGAGGAGGTGAAATGAATACGAATTTTTGCAAAGTGACTGCGATCTTCTCCAGTCTGGACCTGAAGAAAGTAGAGGAGGCCCTGATCGAGGCAGGTTTTTCCGCCATGACGGTGTCCAGAACGCATGGCCGTGGCAGATATAAAAACTACTACGCAAAAGACACCATGGCTGACTCTGTTCGCGTGGAGGTATTCGTGAAAGCGGAGCAGGCGGACAACGTCGTTAACACCATCGCCCGAACGGTACACAAGGGGCTCGACAGCGACGGAATCATAGCTGTTCTACCGGTGGAAGACCTGCTGCACATCCGTGACTTTAAGGAGGCCGAGTGATCGGGCGCCACGGTGTTGTATGTCCTTGCGGCAAGGTGATGAGAAGGCGAGAGCGGACATGATGGATGGCAATGAGACTGAGACTGGGGCTGGCGCCGGAACCGGAGCCACCATGTTATCTGGCCGAAATGGCACGGTTGAAATTGCCGGTGCCGGGCCGGC
This sequence comes from Marinobacter sp. B-21, assembly GCF_056857895.1. NCBI lineage: Bacteria > Pseudomonadati > Pseudomonadota > Gammaproteobacteria > Pseudomonadales > Marinobacteraceae > Marinobacter > Marinobacter sp. B-21. The sequence continues at coordinate 31,665 of NZ_JBSXNZ010000081.1, read as the reverse complement.
CGGGCTGGCGGCCGCCATCACACTGGCGCGCGCCGGACGCGCGGTGGTTGTGCATGAGGCCCGGGCCGAGGTGGGGCACCGCTTCAAACGGGACCTGCAGGGTCTGGAGAACTGGACCACGCAGCAGGATGCCCTGATGGTGTTGCAGGAGCTTGGAATTACTACCGACTTCAAACGAGTTGCATGCCGCCGGGGTACCGCCTTCGATGCCTGGGATTCCCCGTACGCCATTGAGAGCGTTGAGCCGCTGTTCTATCTGGTGGAGCGTGGCTCCGGGCCAGACACATTGGACACGGCGTTGTTGAGACAGGCCAGGGATCTTGGCGTGCAGGTGCATTTCAAAAGCCGGCTGCGGCATGCCCGGGGCCCGGCCATCCTGGCGACCGGACCAAAGGCCGCCGATGCCATCGCGGTCGGCTATCATTTCGATACAACCATGCCGGACGGTTTCTGGGCAATTTGTGATGACAACCTTGCCCCGAAAGGGTATGCCTATCTGTTGGTAATGGGTGGCAAGGGAACGGTAAAAAGTTGCATGTTTACTGGTTTCAGGGATGAAGCAAAGTATGTGGAGCGTACCGTCAGTGCGTTCCAGAGGCTGGCCGGCATGGAGATGATGAATCCCCGGCCCCACGGCGGTGTTGGGAACTTCCGGATTCCTGCAACCGCACTGTCCGGGGCGCACCCGGTAGCGGGCGAGCAGGCCGGCTTCCAGGATACGTTGTGGGGCTTCGGGATGCGTGCGGCCATCACCTCCGGTGTGCTGGCAGCGCGCAGTCTGCTGCATGGTGACGACTACAACCGGCTCTGGCGAGAATCCCTGAAGCGTCCGATGGCGGCGGCGTTGGTGAACCGCGCATTTTATGGGCTGCTGGGTAACCGCGGTTATCGCTGGTGCATGCGCCGCCAGGAAAACCATCTGGATGCGCGCGAGTTCTTGCGCCGTCTCTACCGGCCCACACTTGCCAGACGTTTGCTGGCGCCGTTGGCGGGTTTGCATTTGCGGAGCCAGCGCGAGGATATAGGCTGCAATCATGTCGATTGCAGCTGTGTCTGGTGTCGCCATGGCCGGGAGCCGCATACATAATGACAACCGTCGGCAAGGGCTCCGGAGTTGAGTAATGAATGAGTCGATCAGTCATAGTGGAGCATGGGGCATCGCGATTATTGTGATCGTACTGATATCCTGGTTCTTCTACCGCTATTTTGCACCGAAGAACTGGCGCGAGTGGGCGGGCGCCGGGGCAGTCCAGGCCTTTATTATCGCCCTCTATGCCGAGATGTACGGTTTTCCGCTCACCATTTATCTGTTGGTGCGTTTTTTCGGGCTCGACAGTGAGTACGTCAGTGCAAGTCTCTGGTCCACACTGGTCGGGCTGGGTGAGACCGGCATGTTCGTCTCGATGCTGCTTGGCTACGCAATTGCATTTCTCGGCGTGGGCCTGTTCATCCAGGGGTGGCGCCAGGTGTACCGGGCGCGCAAGGAAGACAGGCTGGTCACCGATGGCCTTTATGCCTACGTTCGACACCCTCAGTACACTGGCTTGTTCATCGCCTTGTTCGGCGAGGGTGTGGTGCACTGGCCAACATTGTTCTCGATCAGCTTGTTTCCGGTAATCGTGCTCGTCTACGTCTGGCTGGCGTATCGCGAGGAAGAACAGGTGGTCGCCAGGTTCGGCGATGCTTATCGGACCTATCAACGCCAAGTGCCCATGTTTATCCCCCGCTGGGGGCAGTGGCGGCGGCTTGCGAATGCGTCGCAGGACCGCTCAGATCGCGGCGATTTGAAATGACGGTTTCTGGCAGCGCTCCTTGCATGCAAGGCACGGATTTTGCGAGACTGTTTTCGGTATTGCCTGTTTGTTACGGTCGCCGGGGAGGTTGTCGGCGAGAGCTATCCTGGCTTCAGCACCACCCCCGAAACGCATGGTTGCGTGAAATGGAGAATACAGCATGAGTGCTCTGGAGCAATACAGCCTGCTGCTGGGTCTGGTGATTGGCACCGGTGGCGTCGTCCTGAGCCTGTACGGCCTTGCCCGCGCGATGGGTCCGACACGTCGGGAGCCGGGTAAAGATGTGCCGGCAAGCTCTGGTGTGCTGTCGCGGAATCCGGTGTGGGGGCGCTATCACGCCCGCTACTACGGTTACGCATTGCTGTTTCTGGCCTTTGATATGGAGATGGCGTTCATGTACCCCTGGGCAGTCGCGTACAAAGAGGTAGGTCTGGTTGCCCTGCTTGATATGGGCGTGTTTCTTGCCATTCTCTTTCTCGGCTTGCTCTACGGATGGAGCCAGGGGGCTCTGAGGCGGCAATGACTTCTGATTCGGTAATGGCCATCACGGGTGCGCGGCAGCGACAGGAACGGTCCGCAATACTGCAGAAGTGGGTCTCCCGGGCCCTCGCGCGTAACCTGAGTTGTCTGGTTGTGCCGGGTCCGGAAGTGGCCCTGGCGCACGGTCTGGATGTGATAGCGGCAGGCCTGCGCATCACCGCCACGCCCCGCGATGCAGGTGTGCTGCTGATTGTCGGGCAGTTATCAGGGAAAATGAGCGAGGCTGCGGCAGTGCTCTACGCGCAGATGCCCCGGCCACGCGCCATTCTCGTGATGGGCGGGCAGGCACCGTCATCTTTGCCGAACGCCGATGTTTCCGCAGGTCTTTCTCAAGAGGAACTGGCCAGCGCGGTTGACTGGCTGAAGCGCGCAGTGGCTGAGGGCGCCTTTGCAGCCTCACCCGAGGATTTCGACGCCTCTGTCCTGCATGCCAGGATCGAGTATGTCTGCCCCATGCATCCGGAAGTTGTCCAGGACGAGCCGGGCAGTTGCCCCAAGTGCGGCATGGATCTGGTCGCCCGCGAGGCCGGCGAAGACGAGGGCGCCGGGGAAACGATCACGGAGCACGGCCATCACCATGATCATGAACACCACGATCATCAGGACCACGGGCACGAACAGCACCATGATCACGACCATCATCATGATCACAAGCAGCACCATGGTCACGAACATCACCATGGCCATGAGCACCACGAGCAGGATCATCACGGCCATGATCACCACCACCACGGTGGGGCCGGCGGGCACTCGGAACATGATCACTCCGGTCACGATCATGGAGGCAGCGACCATACGGGGCATGACCACGGAGGTGATGACCATGCGGGACACGACAGCGGAGGTCATGGCCACGCGGGGCACGACCACGGTGCCATGGGGTTCATGTCCATGGTTGAAGTGACCAAGGACCTGCCCCGCAGTGCCGACGGGCTGGCGATGGACTGGATCGAGGTGCCGTTCGGTCCGGTTTTCCCCGGCCTGCCTGGCGGACTGAAGTTGACGCTGACCCTCGACGGTGACGGGGTGACTGAAGGGCAAGCCACATCCCTGGTGGGCATTGCCACAGAAGGTGACGAGGTGGATGCCGGGACCTTTGTCGAGCGTCTGGCGTCGGCCATGCCGCTGGCGCCTGTGAGCTACCGCCTGCTGGCCTGCCTGGCAATCGAGCGGGCGGCCGGGCTGGAGGATGATCCGGGGATCGCCCGGGCCCGGGCCAGCGCCCTTGAGCGTGAGCGCATCGCCAGTCATCTGGGTTGGCTGGCCCAGTTGGGGCGTCAGCTCGGCTTCGCCTGGCTGACACATCGTGCTTCAACCCTGCAACTGGAAATTCAGGCCGCCAGTCAACAACGGCATGCCGAGTTGGAGCCGGCGCTACAGGCACTGGCTAACCGTCTCGGGCGAACGCCTTTGCTCAAGGCGCGATTAAAGGGGACCGGCGTTCTGCCAGCGGGTTCTTCTGACCTGCGTGGGCCGGTGGCGCTTGCCGCCGACGAAGCCGGAGATGCCTGGACACGCCTGTGGCAACGCCTGGCCGAAATCACGGCGAGCCTCGACTTCATCAAGGCGACCGGGGAGCCGGAGCTGCCGGCCCTGCGAAACATCGGTCATGTATCCGGTACCGGTGAGGCAGCCGTGGAAACCCCGCGCGGCCTGGCTCAACTGAGTCTGAAACTGGGGCATGGCCGGGTGGAATCATACAAGCTGGACACCGCCTGTAGTCACCATATCGGCCTGGTCGCAAAGCTTGTCGAAGGCCGGGAGCTGGGCGACGCACTGGTGGCGGTCGGATCACTTGACCTTTCGCCCTGGGAGGTGATCTCGTGAACTTTGTCATCGTGTTGCTTGCGTTGCTTGGCAGCGTCTGGCTGCTCGCCGTGGTCGAGGGCTGGACGACAACCGGCCGCCTGCGTCCGGCTGCGCCTCTGCTCAGCGGCCTGGCGCACCTCGGTCGTGAATCCATTGTACCGCGCACGCCGGACCGGGTCTTTTTCGAGGCGGCGCCGGTGCTGCTCCTGATTGTCGCGGTGCTTGGCGTGGCGGTTCTGCCGCTGGCACCGACCCTGGTGATCGCGGATCTGGCCACCGGTGCCCTGTTCATCAATGCGGCGTTGGCTTATGTGCTAGTCGCCCTGATTATGGCCGGTTGGGGCCCGAACGGCGCCTATGCCATGATCGGTGGCTGGCGATTCCTTGGTCAGCTTATCGCCTACGCCATGCTCATTGTCATGCCCATCACAGCGGTGGCCATGCGCGCCGAATCCATGGTAAACACCGTGATTGTCAGCTCCCAGGACAGCTTGTGGAACATTATTTATCAACCGCTTGGTTTCTTGCTGTTTTTCATTGCCTCCATGGCGCTGGCGTTCCGTTCGCCATTTGATCTGCCTACCGCAGAGGGGGAGCTGGGCGGGGGCGTGGACGCCGAATACACTGGCGTGCGCCTGGCGGTACTGCGCCTGGCTCGACTGACGCTGGTGGTTACGCTGGCTTTCGCGATCACGGTGTTTTACCTCGGCGGCTGGCACGGGCCGCTACTGCCGCCCTGGGCCTGGAGTCTGATCAAGACCCTCGCCGTGGCCGTGTCGATGCTCCTGGCCGGTCGCTACCTGCCGCGCATCCGTGAGGCGGATCTGTTGAGGTGGTGCTGGACCCTGGGGATTCCCCTGGCACTGCTCAATATCATTATTGTCGGTTTACTGGTTCTGGTGGTTCCATAATGTACGCTCAGGCATTTTTTGTTGCTGTTTTCGGGCTGGCCTCAATCGGCTTCGGTGTGGTGGTGTTTCGTACATCATCCATGGTGCGTTCCGCGCTGGCGCTGTTATTTTCGCAGACGGCCGTCGGCTTAATGTTCCTGGCGATGCAGACCGAATTCCTGGGCGTGCTGCAGATTATGATGATGGCCACGGAAATGAGCATCATGGCCATCTTCATGGTGATGTTCATGATGGACCCAGGCGGGCTCGGCGGCATGGAGATGACTCACCAGAAGCGCTTTTCAATAAGCGCCGGGGTGGTTGCTGGCGGCGCAGCGATTGCGGTCGCGCTTCTGGCCGACTGGGGGCCGGTGACTGTCGAGGCGCCGGATGCCGAGATGCAGACACGGGCGCTGGGCATTGAGTTGCTGGGACGTTCTATGCTGATCTTCGAAACCGCCGGTATCACTATCCTGACCGCGATGATCGCGGCCACGGCGGTGGCGATACCGGTGTATACCTTGTCCGGTAACGGCGGCACGGAAACCAAGGAGACCTCGGAATGACGTTGATCCTGATCCTGGCGCTTGTGACCGGCGCGATCCTGTTCGGCGTCGGCGTCTATGGTGCGCTGTCCCAGACCAATCTGGTCATGATCATGATGGGAGTGGAACTGATTCTCGCGGGCGCACTGGTGAACCTGGTTGCCTTCTGGCGTTTTCTGCATCCCGAGAGCTACTCCGGCCAGATGTTCGCGCTGGTGGTAATGACGGTCATGGCGGTTGAAATGGCGGTCGGCTTCGGCGTCGCGATCGCACGCTTCCGGGCCAGGGGCTCGGTAGAGATGGAAGAAGCGGGGGACCTTAAAGGATGAGTACCGTAGTGCTGCCGGTACTGCCACCCCTGCTCGCCGCCTTGGCCGTGCTGATACTGCGTCGGGGCGGACCTGCGCTGGCCCTGGCCGGCGCAACGCTCAGCCTGGCAGGAAGTCTCTGGCTCCTGGCCCGGGTCGCCGGCGGTCAGGCCGAAACCCTGCTTCTGCCCGGTCTGCCGGAAATGCCACTTCGACTGGTCGCCGGACCGCTGACGGCGCTGCTGGCGGTGGCGGTGGCCACCGTGGGCACGTTCGTGCTGATTCATGCAGTCGGTTATATGAAGCGGGAGTCCGGCCTGTGCCGCTTCTACGCCTTGATGTCCCTGTTCCTGGCCGCCATGCAGGCGCTGGTGCTGGCCGGCGACTGGGTTCTGCTGCTGGCGGCCTGGGAGTTGATCGGTTTGTGCAGTTACCTGCTGATCGGCTTCTGGTTCCAGCGGCCCGAGGCCGCAGACGCCGCCGGTCGCGCCTTCCTTTATACCCGTAGCGCCGATCTGGGGCTTTACGTTGCGGTATTCATGCTTATCGGGTCGGCCGGTACCAGCGAGATTGCCGCCTCCCTGGAGACCGGCGGCAGTGCATCGACCGCCGCCGGGCTTTTGTTGCTGCTGGCCGCCATGGGCAAGTCTGCCCAGGTCCCCTTGCAGGACTGGCTCATGCGTGCCATGGCGGGGCCGACACCGGTCTCGGCGCTGCTGCACTCGGCCACGCTGGTGGCGGCGGGCGCCATCCTGCTGATCCGTTCGGCCCCGCTGCTGAGCCCCGAGGTCCTGCTCGCCGTTGGACTTGTCGGTGGCGTTACCACGGTGGCAGCCGGGGTCATTGCACTTGCCGAACGTGATCTCAAACGCCTGCTCGCGGCTTCCACTGCCAGTCAATATGGCCTGATGCTGGTCGCGGTCGGCGCCGGGGTTCCGCTGGCTGCCCTGTTGCATTTGCTCGCCCATGCCGCCATCAAGAGCACCCTGTTTCTTGCCGCCGGCGACTTCCAGCATGCCCGCGGGGGTACCAGTTTCGATCAGTTGGAGGGCGTTGGCCGCGCCAGACCCTGGGCTTTTGCCGGCTTTGCGTTGGCGGCGCTGGCACTGGCCGGTATTCCGCCACTGAGCGGGTTCTTCTCCAAGGACGCGGTAATCGCCGCCGCCCTGTCTGCGCAGGGCGCCGCCTGGCTCGGCCCCCTGGCGCTGGCCGGTACCCTGCTGACCGGCGGCTATATGGCCCGGGCCTTGCGCCTGCTGTGGCGAGGCTCCGGCGAAACCCGACCGGTTGCTGGTAGTGCCTGGATGCGCGTGGGCATTTGGGGTCTGGTGGTTCCGGCGACTGCCCTGGGTCTGGCCTTCGGACCCATTGAGGCCATGCTTGGCCTGCCTGCCGCTGATGCGGATAGTACTGTCGTCGTGGTGGCGGGGCTGCTTGCGGCGACGACCGGCCTGGCGCTGGGCTGGCTCGTGCCGGCTCCCCGCCTGCTAGGGCCGGTCTACCCGTGGGCACGACGCGGACTTGCCGTTGGCGGCGGGCTTACGGTCTGGGTCGGGAGGCCAGCAATGGCCGTTGCCCGGGGGTGTGAGTGGCTGGAAGGTCGCCTGTATGCAGCCGTCCTCAATGTCGGCCAGGCCGGGCTCGCGGTGGCGCGGCTGGCGCGCGCCACCGACGAGCGCCGCATCGATGGCCTGATCTTCGCCCTGGTGGCAGGTGTGCGGGCTTTGGGGGATCGCGCCCGCGCACTGCAAAGTGGTCTGATCCATCGTGAGCTGGCCGTCAGTGTCTCGGTTACGGCCGTGGGACTGGTCGTGCTGCTTGTGACGTTGCTGCGTTTCTAGCTGCGTTTCTAGTTTCTAAAGGGAATCCGATATTCATGTTACCACTCGTTTCCATCACCTTGTTCCTGCCCCTGGCGGGCGCCGTCCTGATCCTGGCCCTGCCACGACCGACGGCACAGACCGTGCACGGCATCGGCATCGCCACCGCCTCCCTGACACTGGCCTTTGCCGTTGCCATGTGGCTGCGGGGTGTCAGCGGCGCAGGCTTTTCCCAGGTCGAGGAGCTGGAATGGATCCCGGCCATTGGCGCCGCCTACCGGGTGGGGGTCGACGGCATCAGCCTGCCGTTGGTGCTACTGAGTGCCGTGCTTTTCCTGGTTGCGTTCATCTACGCTTCGTCGCTTCGTGAACGTCCGCGCGCCTACGTGGCCCTGGCCCTGCTTCTGGAGACTGCGGCAGTCGGTACCTTCACCGCTCTCGATGGGATTTTGTTCTACGTCTTCTTCGAAGTTTCCCTGGTGTCGATGTACTTCATGATCGCCGGGTGGGGACACGAGGAGCGGCAGCGTGCAGCCCTGATGTTCTTTATTTACACGCTGCTGGGCAGCCTGCCGCTGTTGCTCGCCATCCTGGGGCTTTACCTCGGCAGCTCTGAACCGACCTTCGACATGCGAGCCTGGATCGAGAATCCGCCACTGGAAGGGGCGGCGGCTATGTGGGCATTGGTCGCTATGCTGATCACCTTTGCGGTAAAGATCCCCGCGGTGCCGCTGCATACCTGGTTGCCTGCCGCTCATGTTCAGGCGCCGACCGTCGGCAGTGTCATCCTGGCCGGCATCATGCTGAAGTTCGGCACTTACGGATTGGTCCGCTTTGCCCTGCAAATGACCCCCGATGCTTTCCGTGAAGCGGGGGTCGTTGTTCTGATCTTTGGTGTCGTCAGCGCGCTCTACGGGGCTTTTGCCGCCCTGGCTCAGAGCGACCTCAAGCGCCTGGTTGCCTACACCTCAGTTAATCACATGGGCTATGTGATCGTCGGCGTCGCCGTGGCCGCACTGACTCTGGACTCCTCGGTGCGTGCCGTCGCGCTGGATGGTGCCGTGTTGCAGATGTTCAGTCACGGTCTGGTTACCGGCGCCCTGTTCGTGCTGGTGGGCATGATTCAGGACCGCGCCCATACCCGTGAAATGGGTGAGTTCGGCGGTCTGCTCAAGACGGTCCCGATGCTTGGCTGGTCATTTATATTGGCGGCCTTTGCGTCCCTGGGCCTGCCGGGGCTGGCGCACTTTCCGGCTGAGTTCCAGATATTTCTCGCCACCTTGGGTAGCGCGCCCGTAGCGGTTGTTGTGATTCTGGGTATTGCCATTATCGCCGGCACCTTTCTCAAGGCACTGCGCGAAACCTTTCTGGGCGAGCCCCGGCAGCGCTGGCAGGCCATGCCGGACCTGAGTACGCGGGAATGGCTTGCCGTGGCGCCACTGCTGGTGCTCACCGTTGCCACTGGCGTGGCGCCATCCTGGGTGCTGGACATCATTCACCGGACCACATCGGCACTGGTGCTGTAATGGGCCGTGATCTCGCATTATTAATCCCGGAAATTGTCGTCCTTTTGACGGCTGTCGGCGCGCTGGTCGCGGAAATGCTGCGTAGGCCGCGAACCGCCCTGGCCGTGGCTGTCATTGGCCTACTTGTCGCCACGGGGCTGACCTTGCGCCTGATCGGCGCCGACACAACGGTGTTCGGCGGCAGCTTCCGGATCGACGAACTCAGTGTCTGGGCCAAGCTCATTCTGCTGCCGGCCACCGTGCTCTCAATGCTGCTGGCGCGAGTGGATGTGCGAGGCACCGCGCGTGAGGGTACGGTCTACAGCCTGCTGTGCTTTGCCACCCTCGGCGCCCTGGTTCTGGCCGGCGCGGGCGATACGATGTTCCTGGTGTTGGGCACACTGTTGACCGGCCTGGCCACCTTCGCCCTGGTCGCCTATCCGGATACCGACCCGGCCACCGAAGCCGCCATGAAATTCTTCGTGTTTGCCTCGGTCACCGGTGCAATCATGATTTTCGGCCTGAGCTACTGGTTCGGTGCCGCCGGCTCCACCTTGCTTGCTGATCTGCCGGGCATGGATACCATGCCTATGGCCGTCATCATCGGCTTTGTGGCTGTCGTTATCGGCCTTGGCTACAAGGCATCGCTGGTTCCGTTTCATTTCTGGGCGCCAGATGCCTACGAGGGCGGGCCGCTGTCGATAGCGGCTTACCTGTCCGTGGTGCCCAAGATCGGGGCTCTGTTCGCACTCGCTCAGGTGGTTCGCGGTCTGCCCCCGGAAAGTGGTTGGACTGCCGTCATCGCGGGTCTGGCCGTTCTGACCATGACCTACGGCTATCTCGCCGCGCTGGTGCAGGATAACGTCATCCGGCTGCTGGCCTACTCGTCGATTGCCCAGTCTGGCTATTTTCTGCTGGGCATCGTCGCGGTGGGCTCGAGCAAACTCGCGCTGACATCAGTTATCCTGTTCGCCGCCGCCTACGCGGCCATGAACCTGGGCGCTTTTGCCGTTACCGCCGCAACCGGGCGCACTCTGAACGATTTTGGCGGGCTGGGCCGGGCAAAGCCGGTGACCGGAATCGCGATGGTGGTTTTCCTGCTGTCGCTGGTAGGTATTCCGCCTCTCGCCGGCTTCGTTGGCAAGTTCCTGCTCTTCGCCGCCGCCATCGATGTCCAGTTCACCTGGCTGGCGGTGGTGGCGATTGCCAACAGTGTGCTTTCACTAGCGGTATACCTGCGCATCGTCGTACCCATGTACCAGCAGGCGGCGACGGAATTCGCGCCATTGGGCAGAAGTCTTGGCACGGTGGTAGTGACCACCTTTGCCGCCACACTGATCATCGGCCTGGCGGCCCAGTTCTTTCTTGCGGGACTGGTGGAGTGGCCGGCCTAGTGCCCCGCCCGGCGACGCTGGCCATCGTGCCGGCCATGAGCACACCGCTGGCGTCCATTTTCGGCAGTGGCTTCCTGGTAATCGTACCGGTACTGGCCAGTAGTGTGGGGCCGTATTCGTTATGGGCGATGCTGGCGGTGGCTTTTGTCGCTTTTCACACCGGTGCCGTCGTGCGCCATAACATTCTGTGTGCTGAACCGGTGCTGGCAGCGGGCAGTCAACGTCTGACGCTCACGCTCGAACGACTGTCGGATGGGGCGCTGGTCCTGGCTTATATTGTGTCCGTGTGCCTCTACATTCATATCCTGAGCGCCTTCGTGCTCGGGGCTTTCGGACTGGATTCGGGCTTCAACAAGAGCCTGTTTACCACGCTGGTGATCGGCGTGATTACTGCAATTGGCATCATGGGTGGCTTGAGACCGTTGGAGCGGATGGAGCGGTGGGCTCTGTATGTGACCATCCTGGTGCTCGCTGTGCTGTTGGCCGCCTTCGCCCTGCGTGACATCAGCGACTTTCTGGACACCGGACGCTTTGTGCTGCCATCCATGCCGCAACGTTCCGGCTGGGAAATGGTGACCATGGTGGCCGGTACCCTGATCGTGGTGCAGGGCTTCGAAACGCCGCGCTATCTCGGCCAGAGTTTTGATACCTGGACGCGGATCCACGCCTCGCGCTGGTCGCAATATGTATCTCTCACGGTCTACGTGGCATTCGTCGCCGTGGTCTTGCCCCTGGTGCCAATTCTGGACGGGCAATACGCAGATAACAGCCTGATCCAGGTGGTTGCCTCGGTCTCGGTACTTCTTTCGGCGCCGCTTATCCTCGCCGCCGGCCTGTCGCAGTTCTCCGCTGCCGTTGCGGACACCCTGGCGGCTGCGGCGAACCTGGAGGAAGTGACGCGGCGGCGCCTCACCCAGCGTTGGGGTTACCTGCTGGTAGGCGGTGCGGCTATGGCGCTGGCCTGGTCCGGTTCCACCTTTACGGTGATCGCGCTGGCGTCACGCGCCTTCGCCCTATACTACCTGTTGCAATGTCTGGTGGCCCTGACGGTGTGCCGCAACCGGCGTGAGCGGGTACGTTTCTTCCTGGTTGCGCTGGCACTCATTTTTGTCCTCCTTTTTGCGGTGCCGGCCGGTTGACCGAGCGGTTTCTGGCGAAAGCCTGAATGTCTAATCTGCCCCACGAACTCATAACGAACCCCGTAATTATTACGCCTCCGGGATGGCCGGAGTTGCGTGTGTATTCCCGGCGAATATGGGACAAATTGCTCCCTCAGTTAATGCGTTTACTGATGTCGAAGTTAACCGGCTGGACTTGAGGAAAATGGCATAACGACGATCAGTGAACTACGATGATTGGAACTGTTTCACCAACAATAAGACCATAAGGAACAAGTCCAATGCCTATTAAATCCTTTCCCACCTCTCACTTTTTGGGCAGTGTAGCCGCTGCTGTTTTACTAGGGGTCGCGGGAATCAGCCATGCCCAGACTACAATTAAGCTTGGATGGACCACTGCTGACAGCGAAGCAGATCCATATGCTATCGCTGCCCATTACTTTGCCGAGGAGCTTGAGTCTGCGGCACCCGGGGAATTCAAGGTATCGTTTTTCCCAAACCATCAGCTTGGCAATGACACAGCAATGTTACAGGCAATGCAATTCGGAACGATGGGTGCTGGCGTCATTACCGGGACTCAGGTAGGCACATTGGAGTCTGCATTTCAGCTCAATGACCTTCCGTTCCTCTACGCTACTAACCAGCAGGCGCACAAGGTTCTTGATGGAGAGGTTGGCCAGAAATTGCTATCCCTGCTTGATGCCAAAGGCATTGTGGGACTTGGGTTTCCTGAGGCAGGCTTCCGACATACCATTAACAACAAACGCCCAATCCGGACCCCGGCCGACTTTAATGGAGTGAAGCTCCGGGTCCAACCCAGCGACCTATTCATTTCCAGCTTTCGCGCCATTGGCGCAAATCCGGTGCCAATGGCTTGGAGCGATGTGTTCACTGCAGTTCAGCAGGGTACTGTCGATGGTCTCGAAATCCCACTTCCTGTGATATTTGCAAATAAATACCCGGAGGTGACCGACTATCTCTCATTGACAAGCCATACCTACAATGCGTTGGCTTTACTCATGTCCAAACAAACTTTCGATAAGCTTTCGGCTGAAAACCAGGAAATAGTTCGCCAGGCTGCCAAGCGAGCGATCAAACGCCAGCGTAAGACTGTCGCGGCCAATAACGACCAGGTTCTCGAACAAATCCAGGCAGCAGGAATGACTGTCAATGAGGTCGATGACGTCGAGGCATTCAGGAGCAAAGTATCGGGCGTGTACGATGAATACCGCAGCAAAATTGGTGAGGATATCCTTGCCAAGGCACTTGAGCAGGTTGCCGAGTAGCAGTCGCCAGATTCATCATCGCTCCCGGCTCCATCGCGCCTTTATAAGCCAGGAACCTTTCAGATGTACCGTTACCTAGATAATTTGGGGTATGGTCTGGCCTTTGGGTCCCAGGTAGCCGGGGCTTTGACCGCCCTGGTGATGATTGTAAGTCTCCTGCTTGGTGTTTTTTTCCGATATGTGCTTGGGGACTCCCTTGCATGGAGCGATGAAATCGCATCGCTGGCATTCACCTGGACCGTATTCCTTTTTGCCAGTGCACTGGTCAGGGAGGGCGGTCACGTGCGGGTCACCTTGCTGGTGGACGCACTCCCTCCGACTATCTCCGAACTGGTGGAAAGAGGCATCATGCTTCTTATTCTTGGGTTTGGCGTGTTGATGCTCTGGACGGGATGGAATTTCGCTGAATTCACTTCCGGTCAGGTGTCTCCTGCCGTCAGGTATCCCGTCTGGATCAGAAATGCTGCAGTACCAACCAGCGGCCTCCTGATCAGCTTTCACGCTGTGGTTCTTATACTTCGTCCCGCGCCCATCCGCAACATAGCGGAGCCTGGAAATGGGTGACATTGGCACAATCATGACGATTGGATTAATCGTTCTATTAGCATTGGGAGTGCCAATTGCCTTTACGATAGGCCTGCTTGCTGCAGTTGGTATCTGGATGGCGGACATCAATCCGATGATTCTGCCGCAACAGTTCATCGCGGGAAGTAACGTCACGAGCTTACTTGCCATTCCTGGGTTCATATTGGCAGGCGAGCTCATGAGCGCTGGAGGGCTATCCCGACGCTTGGTACGCGTTGCTGAAACTTTTTTCGGGCATCTAACGGGCGGCCTCTCCATGTCTACAGTGGCAGCGGGAACTTTCTTTGGCGCGATTTCCGGCTCAGCGCCCGCCACGACCGCTGCAGTGGGCTCGATAATGATTGATGAACTTGAGGCCCGCGGCTACCAGCGGGGATATGCAGCTGCTTTGGCTACAGCTGTAGGACCTCTTGGACAGATGATTCCCCCATCAATCCCGATGGTGATATGGGGTGTGCTTGCAGAAGAATCTATCGCCAAGCTTTTCTTGGCGGGAATTGTGCCTGGTTTGCTTGCCGCTGCTGGCTTTTGCGTAGTGAGTGTTATTTATGCCCGTTACCGTGGCGTAGCGCGGGAAGCTCGCGCCACAGGCAAGGAAATTCTGTTTGCTCTTCGAGATGGCATATGGGCCCTTCTTGCTCCTGTAGTCATTCTTGGGGGCATCTATAGTGGGATGTTTACGCCTACTGAAGCAGCCATGGTGGGGGCTCTTTACAGTGCGATTGTCGGGCTGTTTTTATATCGTGATCTGAAGTGGCAAACAGTGCCATCAATCCTGATGAGTTCGATGAGAACTACTGGCATTATCATGTTCATAATCGCCGTGGCTTACGGCTTTGCCTGGGTCATGGCTAGTGAGCAGATTCCTGCCCGTCTTACCGAAGCATTGCTTTTGCTTACTGACAATCCAATCGTTTTGCTGCTAATTCTGAACGTCATGCTGCTTCTTCTCGGTGCGGTGATGGATAACATTTCTGCAATGGTAATCCTTAGCGGTGTACTCATTGGATTAGGACAGCAAATTGGTCTGGACCCGATTCAGTTGGGTGCCATGGTCGTAATCAACTTTGCAGTAGGTATGGTCACTCCACCGGTCGGCTACTCTATTTTTGTCGCCTCCAGCATTAGTGGGTTACGAGTAGAAACAGTTGCACGCCACATTTGGCCATTCATGTTGGTACTTATCACCATTGTCGCCTTAATAGCCTACGTTCCGGCAATAACGCTTTGGCTGCCCGGAAAATTTGGTTAACCACCAAGGCTGATAGCGTGGGGTAACCATCTGATTTACATCGACACTTTGCCACATAAGGATTAGAAGCCCATGTTTGCCAAACCTGATATACCCGGCCCGAACCCATGGGTTGAATCGCCACAGGAAAAGTTACCGGAGGGGGCCTGCGACACTCACGCCCATCTTTTTGGGCCGCAGGAGGCGTATCCTTACCAGACTAAAAGAGGTTATACGCCGCCAGACGCAACCGAAACATCATATCGGAACTTGCTACAAACTCTCGGTTTTCAGCGAGCAGTTCTGGTCCAGCCAAGTGTATATGGCACCGATAATCGCCTCATGCTTGACACGCTCTCAGCAAGCACTGATTCAGATCCCATAGACTGGAGGGGCGTTGCGGTTGTAGACCGCCATATTAGCGATGAAGAGCTGAGCCGAATGGATACGCTCGGCGTAAGGGGCATCCGCATCAACCTGGTCTTTCCAGGTGGCGTAACGTTTGAGGACGTAGTGTCACTGGCAGCCCGAATCAAGGTCTTTGGCTGGCATATTCAGTTTTTGGTTGATGTATCAAAGTTCGAAAATTTAGCTGAACGCTTGGATAAGCTGCCTGTGCCAAGCGTGGTAGATCATATGGGGCACCTGTCAACACGTCTCGGCATCGCCAACCCTGGCTTCCGCGAACTATTGGATTTAATGGCCGAGGGTCGTACATGGGTCAAGCTCACAGGGCCAAATCGCCTGAGCACACTTCCGGAAGCCCCCTTCACAGATGTGGATCCGTTCTTTCAGGCACTTCGTGAGGCGCGTCAGGACCGGTGCCTTTTTGGAACAGACTGGCCTCATGTTCAGCTACCTACCCCGATGCCGTTTGATCATAGTCTTGTGAATGAATTTATAAGACTGGTTCCTGATGTTCAGGGCCGGCAAGCTATTCTCGTAGATAATCCAGCAAATCTATACGGGTTTTGATCCATCATGGGAAGAAAAACAAGATCGATATCTACCGACAATCGAGGGAAGTCGCGAATAAAAAGATTGATGGCGGTGCCGCCTTTGAGGGCAAAACACTTATGTTCAGCCACGTAGGGTATGATTTGAAGTAAAAGCCGAACCTGGCTGTAATAATGCTCTCGTTTATCCATGCTCTCGGGACTCCTCGTGCATTTCTTCTGGAACGGTGATTGCCCAGCGGGCATTGAGCTTACCGTTCTTGGCTATAACCCGCTTACCGGCTCCCAGATCGTATGCGTTTGGGTTCAGGTGTTTGAACCAAGCATGATCTTGACGTTCAGCTAGCCACAGAAATAGCCGTTTGACCTTGATGCTGCGACAAGCTTTTAAGAGAGTGTCGATCTTTCTCGGTGAAAGGCTGGATAATCCTTGCATGAGAGCGTTTGCGTGCTCGAAACTGACCATCGAAGGCACCTCTGCGAGTACCTCCAAAATGGCTTTCTCAGGACACGAATATAAAACAGGAGGTCGTGCTTCTAGCCAATCATGCTCATGCAGAAACCGGGGGTTCGTCATAATTGATTCTGGCCATAGCCTGAGGGTGCTGTGACCCTCAAAAGTGGCGTCAACTGGAATTCTTCTGATCCAAGCTGGCAAGGGGGACTCTGAGAAGAGCGGAATCCGGACTTCTTCACTGGTTGTCAAAAAATGCGCTAAACCGGCGATGTCTAATGCCTTAAGACCGCCTACATGGACGGGCTTTTCTGACATCCGTTGAAGAGATGCAACAACGCCATGCCAGCTAATGGATTTTTCATAGAGAGTGTAGACGCCGGCGGTAAGCGGGATCAGAGTTCGACTGCGGACAGCATTGTCTAAAAAATGCAAACTTAAGCCCTGGTCCAGCAACCAGCGCTTGGTTGCAATCATGAAGGGAGGTACAAGCTCCTTAAGCTGCTTACGAGCATCTCTGTTAAGCATGGTTTATGAATCCATAAAAGCACGGCAATAATTGGCGTGTTAATAATCAATCAAAAACCATCCTAGTTGAAATTGTTTACAGTATCTATAAATCGCGTCATTAATTGCCGTACAAATACAAAAAGTTAAACTTTATCATTGCTTTGTGAGGTTGTGGTTTACTGCGTGCGCTGTCGAGTTCCCGAAGTGCCCTTGAGATTTCGTCCCAGCAGCCTGTCGGACTTTCCAGACCAGTATGAGATAATGTCGGCATCAAATAAATCACGGATCAGCCATGAGTAACTTTCGTTCTTTCGACCGTCACACGGCCTATCTGCTCCCGCCATCCGTTGACGATTGGTTACCCTAGGACCATTTGGCGCGTTTCATTGTCGAGGTTGTCGACGGTCTTGATCTGCGTTCAATGGTGAACGCCTATGGTGGGCGCGGCGGCGCGGCCTATCATCCATCGCTGCTGTTGTCGTTGCTCATCTACGGCTATGCCACGGGCGTGTTTTCCAGCCGCAGAATAGAGCGGGCGACCTACGACTCGGTGGCCTTCCGGTTTATCGCAGCTGGCGCGCATCCAGACCACGACACCCTGGCGACATTTCGTCGACGTTTTCTCGGCGAACTGGCCGAGTTGTTTGTTTAGGTTCTCGACGTCGCGCAGGAGATGAAGCTGCTCAAGCTGGGCACCATCAGCCTGGATGGCACCAAAATCCAGGCCAACGCGTCGCGCCACCGCGCCCTGTCCCATGGTCACATCGAGAAGATGGAATCCGCCTGCCGGAAGAAATACAGCGCCGGGAAGATCGGCTCAAGGCGATGGCGGACGCCAAAACGAAGATCGAAGCCCGGGCCAGAGCACGTTTCGAGCGCGAGCAAGCCGAGTACAAGGCCAAACTTGCCGCGCGGGAAGCAAAACAGAAGAAGAACGGCAGAAAACCAGGCGGTCGTCCACCCAAGCCGCCCACGGCGGGCCCCAAGGCAAAAGACCAGCTCAATCTCACCGATGAAGAATCGCGCATCATGCCAGTGGCCGGTGGCGGCTTCGAGCAGGGCTACAATGCCCAGGCCGCTGTCGATGCTGACAGCCTGCTGGTGATGGCACCAGCGGTGACCCAGGCCTGTAATGACAAGGAACAAGTCGAGCCGATGCTGGCGCAGTTGGCGGCATTGCCGGAATCGTTGGGTAAAGCTGACACACTGCTCGCGGATACCGGTTATTTCAGCGCCAAAAATGTCGCCGCCTGCGAAAAGGCCGGCATCGATCCGTACATCGCCGTCAAACGGGAAAACCACCACCCGCCGGCGTTGGAACGATTCGCCGAACCAATGCCCATAGCCGAGGGCAGCACGCCGGTCGAGCGCATGGCGCACAAGCTACAAACCCGGGCGGGACGCACGGCCTATGCCTTGCGTAAGCAAACCGTCGAGCCGGTATTCGGCATCATCAAATCGGTGCTCGGATTTCGGCAGTTCTCATTACGCGGACTGGACAAGGTGAGCGGCGAATGGGCGCTGGTTTGTCTGGCCTGGAATCTGAAACGCATGGCCGTACTGCGCCCGACATCCGCCCAATGGGCCTGAAATGCGGGCGATTCTGCTCGTTTTGGGATTATTGGGCGCTGTAGGTCACAAATATGCACCATAATAGTGCCAAATCTGTCTGGGCAAGCGGGGGGGGGGCAAAAATATGCCAATGCTAAGTCCGACAGGCTGCTGGTGTGCCGACTCGATCCGGGGCAGACGCCCGAGGTACCCCGACCCGATTCAATGGGGAGGAGGGCACTGTGTATGGACAGTAAAAATTGTCATCAAATCAGGACTCCAAGCCAAATTCGGTATGGGGTGGACTAAGGAGTGCCGACGAGTATCCTACTCGGCAGCGGGGCCGTGACGCCGCTTATTGATATCCGCTATTTTTACAGGATACAAATACTAAGACGTTGTTGATTGAAGGTATGGTACGACCCTTTTGATTACTTCTGAAATTGTAAGTCAAATATTGATGATGTGAGGGGGGGGGGGAGACAAAAATTGGAAATTGGGACAATCTTGGGACACAAAAAAATCAGCTTCTTGTAAGAAGCTGATTTTTATATTACCAATTGGTCGGGACGGTAGGATTTGAACCTACGACCCCCTGCACCCCATGCAGGTGCGCTACCAAGCTGCGCTACGCCCCGATTCGCTGTTGGCCAGAGAAGAAAACTTAAGAGTATTCTCAGTGGCTTAGCGAGAGCGAAGTCTACACGAGCCCATGGGAAAAATAAACAGCCCCGGGCGATTTTGATGTTCAATTATTAGCGCAGCTTGGTTTCCCGGAGTTTCAGGATGAAGTCGGGTGGTTCAAAGGTATCGGGGCGGGCGAATTCCCAGTACTTGTCGAACACGGTCAGGCCGGTTTTGCCTTCCAGCAGGGCTCCGGGTTCGAGGAAAGGGAAGAGATCCAAATAGGAACTAACCTCGGTTTTGGAGACCCGCCGTACGATGTGTTCGGGACCAAGTTCTGAGGGGTGCCGGAGGCCGGACGCTTCCAGCAGGTTCTGGAGGGCATCCAGGGTATTCTTGTGGTAGTTGTAGACCCGCTGGCTCTTATGCTCCACATCAAGCTTGTTGCCACGCCTGGGGTCCTGGGTGGCAACGCCGCTGGGGCAGCGCCCGGTGTGGCAATTGAGTGCCTGGATACAGCCCAGGGAAAACATGTAGCCCCGTGCCGCGTTGCACCAGTCGGCGCCGAGGGCGAGGGTGCGGGCAATATTGAACGCGGAGGTGATTTTGCCCGCCGCACCAATGGCAATGTCGTCCCGAAGGTTTGTGCCCACAAGGGTGTTGTGGACCAGCAGCAGGGCCTCTGTCATGGGCGTTCCCAGCCGGTTGATGAACTCCAGAGGCGCTGCGCCGGTTCCACCTTCGCCGCCATCGACCACGATAAAATCCGGCTTTCGGCCGGTCTCCAGCATGGCTTTGACGATGGCGAACCATTCCCACGGGTGCCCGATGGCCAGCTTGAATCCCACGGGTTTTCCGCCCGACAACTCCCGCAAGTGGTCAATGAATTCCAGCAACCCCACGGGCGTTGAGAAGGCGGAGTGGCTGGCCGGGGATACACAGTCTTCGCCGACCGCCACGCCGCGGGCTTCCGCAATTTCCGGAGTTACCTTGGCGCCGGGAAGAATGCCTCCGTGACCGGGTTTCGCGCCCTGAGATAGTTTGACCTCTATCATTTTAACCTGTTCCAGGGAGGCACTTTCCCGAAACATATCCTCATTGAATGAGCCGTCTTTGTGGCGACATCCGAAATAGCCGGAGCCGATCTCCCAGACCAGATCGCCGCCGGGTTGCCGGTGGTATCGGGAAATGGAGCCTTCGCCGGTATCGTGGTAGAAGCCTCCCATTCTGGCGCCGGTGTTCAGGCTGAGGATGGCGTTGGCCGAAAGTGAGCCGAAACTCATGGCAGAGATGTTGAACACGCTGGCGCTGTAGGGTTTCTCACAGTTTTTTCCGATCAGGATCCGGAAGTCGCTGTCGGCCAGGCGGGTTGGGGCGAGGGAATGGTTCATCCATTCAAAGCCCTCGTTGTACATGCCCAATTGTGATCCGAAGGGGCGTTTATCGAGAACGTTTTTGGCCCGCTGGTAGACTACCGAGCGCTGTTCCCGGGAGAAGGGGCGTTCTTCGGTATCCGACTGAATAAAATATTGCCGGATTTCCGGGCCGACGGCCTCAAGCAGATACCGGAAATTGGCCATGATCGGGTAGTTTCGGCTAACCGTATGTTTCCGCTGTAACAGATCGTAGGTCCCAAGAGCGGCGAAGGCGCCAAAAATCACCGGGAGCAGATAACCCGTACCGAGCGTCAACTCCGTAAGCAGGGAGCCGATAAAGCCGGCAATGCTCAGGACATAGACGGTATATCGAAGCGGAAAGGTTTTGGTCTTTTCCATGTATTCCTCAGTAAGTCCGGGAAGTTCTGGGCCTGCGTATCGGAACATAAGTATACCGATACGCGCACTGATCGCTAACCGATCAGTTTAAGGCATGGCTGGCCCGCTCAGGATGATGGTCTATGCTTATGGCTGGTGTGGAAAACCGCTGGACTTTTGATGTTTTGAACTCAAAACATTATCATGACGCGCTTGTAACGTTTGAATTCCGATTCTGAATAAAAGACTTATCAACCCAGGAGGCGCCAAACCGTGGGCGACGTAGTTAAAGACGAATATCAGACGGATTACGTGGCTGGCCAGGATAATATCACTCCATTCGGGCTGGATCTTCATGCGCCGGTATTTCCGATCACGGCGATACTGGTGGTGTTGTTTGTAGTAGGAACCCTGATGTTCCCCGGCCAGGCCAAAGAACTGCTGGACGGTGCAAAATGGGACATTATTGCGACCTTTGACTGGTTTTTCCTGATCAGCGCCAACATTTTTGTGGTGGTGTGTCTGGCTTTGATTGTGATGCCCGTAGGCAAGATCCGCCTGGGTGGCATGGATGCAAAGCCGGAGTTCTCCACACTGTCCTGGTTTTCCATGCTGTTTGCCGCGGGTATGGGTATCGGTCTGATGTTCTGGGCGGTGGCCGAGCCTGTGGCATACTACACGGGCTGGTATGAGACCCCGTTCAACGTTGAAGCCAACTCCCCGGAGGCCGCGAATCTGGCGATGGGCGCCACCATGTATCACTGGGGCCTTCACCCCTGGGCTATTTACGCGATTGTAGCGCTTTCCCTGGCGTTCTTCTCGTTCAACAAGAACATGCCCCTGACCATTCGTTCGGCGTTCTTCCCTCTTCTTAAGGACAGGGTCTGGGGCTGGCCGGGACACATCATTGATATCCTGGCCGTTGTTGCGACTATCTTTGGTCTGGCCACATCCCTTGGTTTCGGTGCCCAGCAAGCCTCTGCGGGGTTCGACTATCTGTTCGATACCGGAAGCGGCACCAACGTTCAGATGGCAATCATCGTGGGTGTCACGGCTCTTGCTCTGATTTCCGTGCTTCGTGGTCTTGACGGCGGTGTGAAGGTGCTGAGTAACATCAACATGGGCCTTGCCGGCATTCTGCTGTTCTTTATCATCTTCGCCGGCCCGACAATGACAATACTGGAAACCCTCTGGGTAACCTCCTCAAGCTACGTTGGCAATGTGCTTCCGCTGAGCAACCCGTTCGGCCGTGAAGACGAAGCCTGGTTCCAGGGCTGGACTGTCTTCTATTGGGCATGGTGGATTTCCTGGTCGCCGTTCGTAGGCATGTTCATCGCGCGTGTGTCCAAAGGGCGTACAGTTCGCGAGTTCATAACAGCTGTTCTGATCGTACCGACTGTGATTACCGTCGTCTGGATGAGCGCCTTCGGTGGTTCTGCCCTGGAGCAGATCCAGCAAGGAATTGGTGCCCTGGCTGAGAATGGCCTGACCGATGTATCACTGGCCATGTTCCAGATGTTCGCCAATCTGCCGCTGACCGGAACTATCTCGTTCGTGGGTATCGTTCTGGTACTGGTGTTCTTCGTGACATCGTCTGACTCCGGTTCGCTGGTCATCGACAGCATCACCGCCGGTGGCAAGACTGACGCTCCTACTGCCCAGCGTGTCTTCTGGGTTGTGGCGGAAGGCGCCATTGCTGCCGCTCTGATTTTTGGTGGCGGTGAAGATGCGCTTGGCGCCATTCAGGCAACCGCGATCAGCGCGGGCCTGCCATTCACCGCGATCCTGCTGATCATGACCTGGGGTCTGCTGAAGGGTCTGAGCCATGAGCGTAAGCTTCTGATTGCCCGAGGCGAAATGACGTGAATGTCGGCTGAAATGAAAAAACCGGGGTTTCGGCCCCGGTTTTTTTTGCGCCTGGATGAAGGGTTCAGAGACTGGCAAAGCTCTCCATGGCGTGGCTGGCCCGCTCTCTGGGAGTGAAATGTGGCCGCTTGAGGCCCTCAATCGCCCGCAGACGAGGCAACAGGCCCCGACCGTTCGCCATCTGAATCGCCAACCCCGGCCGGGCGTTGAGTTCGAGCAACAACGGGCCCTTGTTGGCATCGACAACCAGATCAACACCCATGTAGCCCAGCCCTGTTGCTTCATAGCAACGAGAGGCCATTTCGAGCATCTCGTCCCAGGCCTCAATGTTGATATTTTCCAGCGCCAGGCCCGTGTCCGGGTGGAGGGTAATCGGGCGGTTGAACTGAACGGCATTCAGGCTTCTTCCGGACCCAATATCAAGGCCAACGCCCACAGCGCCCTGGTGCAGGTTGGCCTTGCCGTCTGATGCGGTAGTGGCCAGTCTGAGCATGGCCATCACCGGATAGCCCTGGAAAACGATAATCCGGATATCCGGCACACCCTGGTGAGAATATTTGGCGAGAGAAGGCGCTGATTCCACCAGGCTTTCGACAATGGCAACATCCGGTGTGCCAGCCAGTGAATAGAGGCCGGCGAGGATATTGGTCAGGTGGCGTTCCAGAAAGGGAGAGTCTACCCGGGAGCCCGACGCCTTGATGTATTCCTCGCCGTCGCGACCGGTAATAACGGTGATGCCCTTGCCACCGGACCCCTTGGCCGGTTTGATGGCGAATCCCGCAAGCCCCTGGGCCATTTCCCGGAACCGGGAGATCTCATGTTGCTGGCGAACAACCTGAAGAAGTTCCGGGGTTTTAACGCCGTATTCGGCAACCACCAGCTTGGTCTTCAGTTTGTTGTCCACCAAGGGGTAAGAGGAGCGCTCATTGTACCGAGCGATGTAATCCACATTGCGCCGGTTCATATTGAGCATGCCCATCCGTTTAAGCGCTCGCGGCGATATCCAGTCCATGTCAGTCGTAGACCTTCATTGGCGTGAAGCGCTTCAGCTCGCTCAGCTTGTAGCCGGTGTACTGTCCCATCAGCAGGATCAGTCCGAGGATAACCAGGTGCAATTCCGGAAAGTTGAAGGTGAGGTGACCGGCAAGAGGAGTGCTCATAAGCAGGTAGGCGCAGATGGCCACGAACAGGCTGCCGGCACCCTGAATCATGACCTCATGGGCACCTTCCTCTTCCCAGAGGATAGACATGCGCTCAATGGTCCAGGCAATAATCACCATCGGGAAAAAAGTGACCGTCATCCCGGTGTTGAAGCCCATCTGATAGCCGATGATGCTCAACCCGGCGGTTATGAAAATCACCAGGATGATCAGTGCGGATATCCGGGAGACCAGTAGCAGGTTCAGGCTGGACAGGTAGCCCCGCATTAACAGGCCAATGGCGACCACCGATAAAAACGCAATCAGACCCGGGATAAGGGTTGTCTGTACGAAAGCCACGGCAATCAGCACCGGCATAAAGGTGCCAGATGTGCGAATGCCGATCACGATCCGCATGAAGGCCACCGTGAGCGCTCCCAGTGGTAACAGCAGAAGCATCCTGAACATGCTCTGTTCTTCAATGGGCAGTTCGTAAAAGCTCAGGAATCCGAGGCCATTGGATGCCGACTGCATGGTGGCAAGTTGCAGGGCCGGAACGGTTTGCCGGAGCATGGAGAAGCTCACTTCAGAGTTTTCTCCGCCGACAACATCAAGCAAAGAGGCCGAACCCTGTCGCCAGAGCAGCAGGTCCTCGGGAACACCCTGTTCGGCGGTTTTTGGGTTGAAAGTGAGCCACTGCTTACCATTATAAATCTGCAGGTAGGGCATCAGCTGTTGCCGGCGGCGGGCATCTTCAAGCCGTAATCCGTCGGCAATTCTGGCCGCGATGCCGGCGTGGTTGAGCATGTCGACCAGCAGGTCCAGATAGTTTTCTTCCGCGATCAGCAGTGTCGTATTCTGTGTGCGGGTGTCCGGTTGCATCAGTCGGATGAGCTCCCGGGTCATGCTTTCCGGAGTGCTGGAGCGGGCCTTCGCCTGTTCGAGAATCTCCTGCACTGCTGTTGCCTGAGGCTCCTCCCAGAATACATTCCGGGTCTTGGGCTCCCGGCCGGGAATCGCCGGCTGAGCTGTGGGGTCCGGAACAAACTGTGCTTTGAAATACAGGGTCTGGGGCCCGGCGACGTTGCGTTTGCTCCACTCCGCACGGCGGCTGCCGGAGCTGTTGATGATCGAGAAGCCGTAGCCAGGCGACGCTGCCTGTTCGGTCAGAATCCGGAAACCCGGAGGCTGCTCCGGAACATTGAGGCTCGCAAGCACGGAGGCATCACCGGCGTCGAAATCGATTCTGGCCTCAACCATCCAGACCGGCCGCTGCTCGCCGGTGAGCCATGGGATGCCAAGTTCCATGTGCCTCCAGACGGCAAGCGAAATACCCGCGGCGATCAGGAGAAAGACGGCGATGTAAAATGGCAGGCGCGAGCGGGTGGTCACGATCCGTCCCCGTTGCCGTTGCGGAGTGATTCAGGCAATTCGGTCGCATACTCCTTGCCGACGTCGATCAGCATGACGTCGCGCAGGATGTTTCGGCCAATCAGTACTTCGTAGGTCAGATTCGTCCGGTCCGCGAGGGTGAATTCGGCCACCTGCTGGTGGTCGCCAATAGAGAACTGCAGCTCAACCACAACTCTTCGTTCCGCTTCTTCCGCGCTGGCCTGTATGACACGGACCCGGCGGGAGATCTCTTTCTCGAGGGTGATGAATTCCTCGGTACCCGGAACCGGAACATCAAAGCGCACCCAGTTGCTGCCATCACGTTCAAAGCGCGTGATGTTCCTGGCGTCAATGGACGAGGTTTCCGCGCCACTGTCGATCCGGGCCTTATAGATCAGCCCTGGCCCGGCGAGATAGAAGTTCTCTACTTCGCCCACGATGACTTTTCCCTTGAGGCGGTCTGCGCGGCCCTTCGAAGTGTCTTTAGCCGGGCACGCCGTCTGCGCGGGTATGGGAGGGCATTCGGGCTTTTCCACCCGGGTGGCGATGGCGTTCAGTATGGTGTCGGTAGCCGCGCGGTTCTGTTCAATCACCTGCTGGTGCCGAACGGAGGCGTTGTTCTCCATGGTAACCAGGGTGGCGCGCTGGCTTTTTACGGATGCCCCGAGCTCATTCAGATCGGTCTTGGGAACCATAAAATAACGGTCTGCCGAGCATCCCGTGAGCAGGAGGAGCCCTGCAAGAGCAGTAACGGGAAGTTTTGGCAGACCAGCCCGGAAACGTTTGAAAGCCATGAAAAACCCCTGAGCCGGCAGCCTGTCACGCCCGGAATCTGGCAGCTGTGACGGTCTGTGCATGTAAATCCAAGTAAATACGGAGGGGGAGTATACAACATCCGAACTGTGTGGTTGATTTACAGATGGTTAAGGGCGCGCGGTGTTCACCGCGACAGCAGATGTCCTTCACCCAGCACCGTCTCCGACCGGAGATATTCCTGAATGATTGGCGAACAATTCAGGTAGAAAAGCAGCAGCTCCCGTTGCACGTCCTGGTCCTGAATCCGCGCGGCAAAGCTGATCAGTTCCCGGATTCCCTCATCGCTGTCATCTCGGTTTGAGGGCATTCCGAAACTCTTGCCATAGCGGGATTTTAGCACATTGGTCAGGCGTTCGAGGTGAAACTCGCCGGTGTGAGTGATGTGGGGCAGGATTCCGGGCTCATCCCCGCCGCCAGAAGGACCGTTGCCAAAAAAACTCCCGCGGCTCTCTTGCGTGGAGCAGTCCGTCTGCAGAAAATCCGCCCCCAGTTTTCGCCACAGTTCTTTCAGCATGATCGATTATCCGTTTCTGATCGGGTTCCTGTCCGGTGTGCGATTAATAAAAGGAAATAACCGCACAGGCAAAGAACATTTTAACCTTTTAGACGATATTACGACGGGCGTCCAGAGATAGATTCCATAGCTTTGCAATATTGCTAAACAGTCGTGGTCCTCTTTTTGGGCTGCCATTCCGGGTGGCGGCGTCCCGGGCAAAAGGTTCGCGTCCTGAGGTAGACTGTCTTGCAGTTTCGACAACAGTGATCGTTCGATCGATCAGTGATTTTCAAGGGGAGTGCTGTGTAGTGCATGAAGCCATCACGGAATTGATGTTGTCCCGGACTGATCTGATGGCCGGGTTGATGGTTGTGTTTTTCATTTCAGCAATTGTGCTGGCAGGCCTGCTGGCTAAATCCGCAGCGGAAAAGCGGAGAGTTACTCGGGATGCCAATGAACTGGAAGCGGCCAAGGCTGTTCTCGAAAAGCAATTGAATGATACCGAACACGATCAGGCCATGGGCGCTCAGCGCGCCGAACAGCTTGAATATGCTGTGGCTGAACAGCGAGAAAAGAATGCACGCATGGAGCGCGATATCGAGCGTTGGCGGCAGCGGGCCGCGGGCCTGGAGAACCGGGTGGCGGCGCTGGAATCGGACCTGGAAGGGCGAAAGCAGAGAATCGGACAGCTGGAAGGCGAGCGCCAGAGTCTGCAGGCAAAAGCGGAGGACCTCAGCCGGGAACTGGGCGAGGCCCGTGTTGCCCTTCGGGAGCAGGAGGTAACGCTCGACAAAGAACGCCGGTCAACCACCGAGAAACTCGAACTGCTGGAGCGTAACCGGGACGCTTTGAAGCAGGAGTTCGAAAACCTCGCCAACAAGATTTTTGAGCAAAAAAGCGAACGGTTCAGCCAGCAGACCCGCACCAGTCTGGATACCCTTCTGAATCCGTTCCGTGACCAGCTGCAGGATTTCCGGAAGCGGGTTGAAGACGTTTACACCACGGAAACCCGGGATCGCCAGGCCCTGCGTAGTGAGATCAAATCACTTCAGGATCTGAATCGCCAGATTACCGAGGAAGCCTCCAATCTCACCCGGGCACTGAAGGGGGACAAGAAAATTCAGGGCAACTGGGGCGAGTTGATCCTGGAGCGGGTACTGGAAAAGTCCGGTTTGAGAAAAGGTGTTGAATACGATACCCAGGGCAGCTACCGGGATGGAGACAACCAGCTGTACCGGCCGGATGTCATCGTTCACCTGCCGGACCGCCGGAACCTGATTGTTGATTCCAAGGTCTCACTGCTGGCCTACCAGAGGTGGGTGACCGAGGAAGAGGATTCCGGGGCAGGAGACGAAGCCCTCAAACAACACATTGACGCGGTAAGGAACCATATCCAGACCCTCAGCGAAAAAGATTACAGTCAGCTCCACGGCCTGCATTCGCCGGATTTCGTGCTGCTGTTCATGCCTATTGAACCGGCGTTTGTGGCAGCATTCCAGCAGGACGAGAACCTTTTCGCAGAAGCCTTTGAGCGAAAGATTATTGTGGTGACACCTACCACATTACTGGCAACACTGAGAACCATTGAAAACATCTGGCGGTACGAGCGCCAGAGCCAGAATGCCAGGCGCATTGCCGAGCGGGCCGGCGCGGTGTATGACAAACTACGGGTGTTTGTGGAGGCAATGGAGCGGCTGGGCAGCCAACTGCATACCGCCCAGGGAACCTATGATTCGGCCATGAATAACCTGACCCGGGGCCGTGGTAATCTGATTTCCCAGGCGAACCGCTTTGTTGAGCTTGGCGTTCGGGTTAAAAAGGAATTGCCGAAAGCGATCATGGACCAGGCCGAAGTGGACGACGGAGAGGAATCCGAAATCGCTGATGACAATGATCTGCCTGATACTGAAGAGCAGACGATTGGTGCAGACAACCAGCAGGAGTAAATGCCATGGCAGTATTGTTTGGAACAGGTCGCCAGTTGGCGCGTGGAGCCGTCCTTGCATCTGTGCTTCTGGCCGGACAGGCGCTGGCGCTGGCGCCAGAGCACGAAACCCGCAGGCTCATGCTGGCAACGGAAGAAGCCGTGGTGGCGGAGAAATGGGGTGAGGCCGCCGAGTACCTGAACCGGTTGCAGCAACTGGAAGGGGAAAAACCGGTCGATTATTACTTTTTCCGTGGCCGGGTGATGTTGCAGTCATCCCATCTCAACGAGGCCCAGTCGGCCCTGGAGACCTATGTGACCCGCGCCGGTGCCAAGGGTGCCCATTATCAGGAGTCCCTGAAGCTGATTACCGATATTGAAAAGGCGAGAAAGGAAAGTGCCCTTGCACCTCAGGGCGCCGGTGAGCCGGAGAGGGTTGCGGTAATCGAGCCGGCAGGGGACAGCCGGGTAGCATCCCTGCGAAAGCTCTACCTTGCGGATTCGGACCGGGAGGCGCTCACCCTGCACATCAACAGCCTGCTGGAGCTTTCCGGCTGGCGGCGTGATCAGACGGTGGTCAGGCTTGACCGGCCGGCTGAGGTGGAATATCGCCTGAGCAGCCAGGGTAGCGAAATCCAGATTCAGGAAATCAGGCGTGGTGACGACGGGCGGGTCAGGCGAAGCACCGAGCCGATGTCGGTTTTTGGCATAAATCCGAGAGTGGAATGGCGCTGTGAACCAGCGACCTCAACCTGCTGGGTATACGACCCCAGGGATGGTTCCCGGCTGTTCCAGCTTGCCTTGAACCGGGATCAGGCTCAGGAGATTGCAGACACTCTGGGGCACCTTATCCGTACCGTTCAGGCACCATCGGATTCCTGATTCAGCCCGACAGGTTACCGCGCTCACCCTCCCGGTAGGCGCCCGGCGTTACCCCGGTCCACTTCTTGAAGGCCCGGTGGAAGGTTGAGGGCTCGGTGAATCCGACCTTGGCGGCGATGTCGTTAATGGGCAGCTCCTGCCGGCTCAGGTAGTAAATTGCCATGTCCCGGCGCAACAGATCCTTGATCTCCTGGAACGAAGTATTCTCCTGCTTCAGGCGGCGCCGGAGCGTTTGCGGGCTGGTGTGCAGCTCTGCGGCGATCCATTCAAAATCCGGCAGCGGTTTTGAGAAATCCCGGCCAATAAGCGCCCGGATTCGTCCGGTAAACGTGTTGCTCTCATCCGGCCGGGACAACAGATCCGCCGGAGAGGTTTTCAGGAACTGCCGCATTTCCGGCTTGTCCCGGATTACCGGGGCAGACAGGAAGCGCTTGTCGAAAGTGAGGGCGGTTTTATCCGACTCGAATGCCAGTGGGCAATGAAAAATATGCCGGTACTCATCCCCATGCGCTGGCCGGGGATAATCAAACTCGGCCTTCTCCAGCTCAATCGGTTGTCCGATCAGCCAGCTGCCGAGCCGATGCCAGATCACCAGGATGCTCTCCCGCAGGAAAAAACAGGGATCGTGGATTTCGCCCTCAATCCGGGTAACCAACTGCGCCTTGTCCTCGCCGATTTCCAGTTCCATCGCTACCATGGGCTCAAACAGACGGGAAAACCGGAAGGCCTGGCGGTACACCGATTCCAGGTTCGGGCAGTCCATGACCAGCGCGCACATGGTTGCAAACGTTCCGGTCCGGGCCCGTCTCGGGCCAAGCCCCATGAACTCGTCGCCCATCCGGTTCCACAGCACCTGCATCAGATGGCTGAACTGGTCACTGCTTACCCTGGCCATCTCAATACGCAGCAGATCCGGAGAAATACCGGCCTCCCGGAGCATTTCTCGGGTATCAAAACCAAGCGTTTCGGCGCCCACCAGGGCGGCCTGAACAAAGTGCCTTGAAACCGTCAGATCGGACATCACGCTCGCCATTCCATGAAAACGAGACCCATCATAAAACCCCCATGGAACAATGCAACCGAAGCCGGACCAACCGGATGGAAGAAACCGCCAATTGGAATGACCGAAGCAGTAGTTGGCCTCACCGGCAAAACCGGGCAGCATGATGGGGATAACAACGAGTGGAGAAACCACTCTCACAACAAAAGGAGATCATCATGGCCGGTCCACTGACCTCACTCAAAGTCCTCGACTTCAGCACTTTATTGCCTGGCCCCTATGCCACCATGTTGCTGGCGGATATGGGCGCGGATGTGTTGCGTGTCGAGGCGCCGGACAGGGTGGACCTGATCCGGGTAATGCCTCCCCATGATGCCGGAGTGAGCACCGCTCACGGCTTTTTGAACCGTGGCAAGAAGTCACTGACGCTTAACCTGAAGGAAGAGGGCAGTGCAGACAAGGTGCTGGAGCTGGTAAAAGACTTTGACATCGTGATCGAGCAATTCCGGCCCGGGGTGATGGACCGCCTTGGCATTGGGTATGAAGCCCTCAAAGCCGTCAACCCGAGCCTCATCTACTGCTCCATTACCGGCTATGGCCAGACCGGCCCATACAAGGACCGTGCGGGCCATGACATCAATTATCTTTCCCTGGCCGGCGTCAGCAGCCACTGTGGCCGAGCGGACAGCGGTCCGCCCCCGATGGGAATACAGATTGCCGATGTTGCCGGCGGCTCTCACCATGCTGTGATGGGTATTCTGGCGGCGGTGATACACCGACAGCAAACCGGAGAGGGGCAGTTCGTTGATGTCAGCATGACCGATGCCGCCTTTGCCCTGAATGCCATGTCCGGCGCCGCCTGCCTGGCGGGTGGACAAGAGCAGAAACCGGAGAGCTCACTGCTCAATGGTGGCTCCTTCTACGATTATTACCAAACCAGTGACGGCCGCTGGCTATCGGTCGGCAGTCTGGAACCGCAGTTCTCCGCACGCCTGTGCGACACCCTGGGGATTGCCGACCTGAAAAGCGACGCCCTGAGCCAGAAACCCGAACATCGGCAACGGCTCAAAGCCGCCCTGAAAGAAAGGGTTGCCTCGAAAACCCTGGCCGAGTGGCAGGAGATTTTTGCGGGTCAGGATGCCTGCGTGGAGCCGGTTCTGACAATCTCCGAGGCCGCTGAGCATCCGCAGCTTAAGGCAAGGGAGATGGTGATTGGTGTGGACCGGGGTGACGGCACCCAACAGAGGCAGGTCGGGTTTCCCATCAAGTTCGAGAAAACGCCATCGGAAACGTCCCGGATTGGCAAAATGCCTGGGGCTGATAACGAACAATTCCTGTAACTATTCAGTCGGTTTCATTTAAAACGTTCTGATCATTATCTGGTGGCGCCGTCATGAAGGCCGGCATACGCCCCTCGAACAGGGACATCAGCGCATCGGAGGCCGTCAGCTTCTGCTTGCGCGCCGTGGACAGATAG
>NZ_JBSXNZ010000080.1:0-118531 GCF_056857895.1 Marinobacter sp. B-21 | reverse complement strand
ATGCATTGAGCTCGTTGCGCTCTTCCTCTGTCATCTTCAAAGGTATAACGGGTCGGCCCATTGCAGTAGCTCCATCAACATTTTCTGCAATTATAGCCTTTAATGCCAATTACTCGATGAACTTTTGTTAAGGTACACTAGTGCCCCGTCTGGCTAATTCGCTAACCTACTGCGAATTAGCCAGACGGGGCACTAGCACCAGAGCAACAACCTGCTATTGCAGGTTACTGTTTAAGGCGAGACTGAACCGATATGGATTCCATTACCCTGGCCAGCCTTAGCACACCGGCACCGGGACAACACTGCTGAACACCATGCGCCTGGACCAGTTTATTGCCAACAGCACAGAACTTTCCCGCAAGGAGGCCAAACGGGCCATCAGCCGGGGCCAGGTGACGGTGAATGAACAAACCTGCACTAGTGCCAATACACAGCTGGCCGGTCATGAACGGGTAGCACTGTCGGGAACGCCGCTGACCTTGCCGGGCGAGCGCTACCTGATGATGAACAAACCGGCCGGGGTGGTGAGCGCCACCACCGACAGCGACCACCCGACCGCACTGGACCTGCTACCCGCGAGCATGACCCGCAACCTCCACATTGCGGGCCGCCTGGATGCAGACACCACCGGCTTACTGTTGCTGACCACCGACGGCCAGTGGTCTCACCGGGTCACCTCGCCACGCACGGATTGCCCCAAGACGTACCGGGTAACCCTGAGCGAACCGCTATCCACCATGGCGGTTCAGAAACTGGAGCAAGGAGTGTACCTTCACAATGAGCCCAAACCCACCAGGCCTGCGCAAGTGGCCATTCTGGAAGAGAGAATCATCGAGCTGACGATTTCAGAGGGGCGCTACCATCAGGTCAAGCGCATGCTGGCGGCGGTCGGCAACCACGTTAAGGCCCTGCACCGGCTGCAGATCGGCCAGGTTGTGCTGGACCCGGCCCTCGAACCCGGCGGCTATCGGGAGCTGACCACCACGGAGAAAAACAGCCTGGGCTGAGCTCAGGTACGCTCAAAGCGTTGGGCTTTCAGGTTTTTCCGCACCGCACCGGCTTCGAATACTTCACCGTTCATGGCGATATAGACACCGGGCGGCAACAATTGCACCGCCGCCCAGGCAAAACCGACATTGAAAACTGCGTCGGTCCGGCGCATGCGGGCCGGCTGCATGGCACCGGTCAGCACAATGGCCTTGTCCTCCAGGCCGGACAACACCGCCGCAGTAACGGCCATGGTGTCGGTGCCGTGGGTTATGATGATGCGGTCACAGTCGCATTCCGTCGCCGCTTCCAGCACCCGCTGCCGATCCGCATCGTTCATTTCCAGGCTGTCCTTGCGCATCAGCTCCCGCAGACGGTAACCCTCATGAATGTTGGACTCGGACAACAGCTCCGGCAGCAGGCTGTGGCCCACCTCGAACTCGCTGTTGGCGTCAAAGTACACCTTGTCGATGGTACCGCCGGTGGTGAAGATCTGGATCATGACGGGATTCCTTTCAGGGTCCAGGATCAGTTCACGCTGACCGTGCTGTTACCGGCAGTCGCATAGGCCGCGTTCTTCTGCTGTTCGTAGCGCCGGGCCGCTGCCGCCACCGAACCCCGGGCCCCGGTGTCCAGCCAGCGCCTGATCCGCCCGGCATCACCCATGGGAGAGCGGGTACCAAGGGAGTCCAGCAAGACAGTAACCACTTCCTTGCCGTTCATCTGCGAAATCATCACCAGGCAACGCCCGGCCTCAGAGAGATAGCCGGTCTTGCTCAGAGCCACGCCCCAGCTGTCCCTGTGAACCAGGGCATTGGTGTTACCGAAAGACAGGCTGTACCGGGGATTACGGAATTGCCCCCGGAAATAGTCGGTCGTGGAATATTTACCGATCTCGGGATGGGCGGTGGCTGCGTTCACCAGTTTAACCAGATCGGACGCGGTGGAGACATTGTCAGATGACAGCCCCGTTGGGTCTACGAAGTGGGTTCCAGTCATGCCCAGCTCCCGGGCCTTGGCGTTCATCGACTCGATGAACGCATCAAAACCGCCCGGGTGGCTGCGGGCCAGGGTGTAGGCCGCAAAATTCTCTGAAGACATCAGCGCGATTCTCAGCACGTCCGCACGGCGCATCTGCGAGTCAATACGGATCCGGCTGTAGGCGTTGGCGGCGGCCGGGGTGTGGCGCTGGTGAAAAGTCAGCCATTCATCCAGCGGCTCTCCGGATTCCAGCACAACCAGCGCCGTCATGACCTTGGTGATCGAGGCAATGGGCACGGATCGATCCGCGTTTTTGCCGAAAATCAGTTCGTCGGCGCCGGCCACCGCAACCGCGGCATTCACCGATGCCAAGTTGGGACCCGCTTCCTTCGCTGATGACAGAGCGTTGGCGGATGAATTCTGTTGATGGGCCTGCGAGAGCCAGGGCGCCAACATCAGAAAAAACGCCCAACCAATCGCCATACTCCGGTTACCCATGCATCAAAGCCCCTTCTGTCGTCTTCTGTCCAGCCAGTTACGTCCTCACCAGCGCCGGATTATAGCAGCGATAGTCAGGTGTCATCAGTTCATGGCAGATCGGTAATGGCGCCCCTGGACGCCGAACTTACGGTGCGGGCATATTTCGCCAGCACGCCCCGGGTGAATCGCGGGACCGGTGCCTGCCAGGCCTGCCGGCGCCGCTCCAGTTCTCCATCCGAGACACCCAGTTCAATCCGGTTACTGACCGCATCAATGGTGATGGTGTCGCCATCCTCAACCAGCGCAATCGGACCGCCCTCGGCCGCTTCTGGCGTAATATGGCCAACCACAAATCCATGGCTGCCACCGGAAAACCGGCCATCGGTAATCAGGGCTACGTCGCTGCCCAAACCCTTGCCCATGATGGCAGACGTGGGACTGAGCATTTCCCGCATACCCGGCCCTCCTCTTGGCCCTTCGTAACGGATGACCAGTACATCGCCGGCAACTACCGTGCCATCCAGAATCCGCTCCTGGGCCTCTTCTTCGGAATGGAATACCCGGGCCCGGCCGGTGAAACGGGTGCCTTCCTTGCCAGTGATCTTGGCCACCGCGCCGGTCGGCGCCAGGTTCCCGAACAGGATGCGCAGATGGCTGTCGGCCTTGATCGGGTTGTCGAAGGCATGGATGATGGCCTGCCCCTCCGGATAGGGTGCCACATCCGCCAGATTCTCCGCCAGGGTCTGGCCGGTCACGGTCAGGCAATCTCCGTGCAGCAGGCCCCGGTCCAGCAGCATCTTCATCAGCGGCTGGATACCGCCAATGGCCACCAGCTCTGACATCATGTAATGCCCGCTTGGCCGGAGGTCCGCCAGCACCGGCACCCGCTTGCCGATCTCTACGAAATCCTCCAGTCCCAGATCCACACCCACCGTGCTGGCCATGGCCAGAAGATGCAGCACCGCATTGGTGGAACCGCCCAGGGCAATCACCACGGTGATGGCATTCTCGAAGGCTTCCCGGGTCATGATGTCGCCGGGTTTGATGTCTTTCTCCAGCAGGTTCAGCACCGCCGCCCCGGCACCCCGGCAATCCGCCGCCTTGGTGTCCGACACGGCATTCTGGGCGGAACTGCCCGGCAGACTCATACCCATGGCTTCAATGGCCGACGCCATGGTGTTGGCGGTGTACATGCCGCCACAGGAGCCGGGCCCGGGAATCGCGGTTTCCTCGATCTGCTTGACCTCAATCAGGTCCAGATCGCCTCGGGCGTAGGCTCCAACAGCCTCGAACACCGAGATAATATCGGTGTGGTTCTCCCCGGGCATGATGGTGCCGCCATACACAAACACCGACGGCCGGTTCAGGCGAGCCAGTCCCATCATGCAGCCCGGCATGTTCTTGTCACAGCCACCAATGGCCACCAGACCATCAAACCCTTCACAGCCGGCCACGGTTTCAATGGAATCGGCAATCACCTCCCGGGACACCAGGGAGTACTTCATGCCCTCGGTGCCATTGGCGATGCCATCGGATACGGTGATGGTGTTAAAGATCAGCGACTTGCCGCCAGCTTCATCGGCACCGGCCGCCGACGCTTCGGCCAGCTGATTGATGTGCATGTTGCAGGGCGTGAGATTACTCCACGTAGACGCAATACCGATCTGGGGCTTCCTGAAATCCTCATCGGTAAACCCGACCGCCCGAAGCATGGCGCGACTGGCCGATTTGCCAATGCCATCGACCACGGGTGCCGAATATTTCCGGCGCTTGTCCTGATTCTTGTTTTGCGTCATGGGAGTCTCCTTTTCAGATGCCTTATCTGACCAGACTCTCAGAAACCATGACATTCGGCAACGGGAAGTCTATTCCCAGGCCTGGTGCAGGCCGGTGGGAAGCCCTGTCCAGAATCGTGGGAGCCATGGATGGCGGAGCCGAGCGTACAGGAACGTATTCACAGCGTATTTTGGACAGGGCTTCCCACCGACCTGCGCTCCCCCGGAGGCAAAAAGCTTTACAGGAAAGATGTATTTCCGACTGACCTGCATCAATGGCTTTACCCGGCGGTGGTCTTAAAATCCCCTGACATACTGACGCCATGGAGGCCTTTCGTGCCATCGCCAACTCAATCAGCACCGGTGGACAACACCGCTTCGGACTGCCCCGATTACCGGCGCTGGTGCGACGGCTATGGTGTTGTCCAGCACAGCGAAGCAACCAGACACCAGGTCAGGGTTCTGGCGGAGCATCTGGTCGCTGCCGGGCACCAGCCGGATGCGGCAACAGTGTATCGCCGGCTTGCGGATCTGGACCGGCTCACCAGCGCCGGGCTCTGGCTGGTGGTTCATATGACCTATGCCCGCCGGGTCGATGTCTCGGGACAGCCGCTGGCACCCCAGGATTTCAAGACCAATCCCGAAGGCCACACAGGCGGCGCGCTGAACATGGTGCCGGCTTATGCCGGTTATCTGGCGCTGAACAATTTGACCGGTCGGACCCGGAGCTGGCTGATGGGCCAGGGCCATTGCGTGGCGGCGGTGGATGCCCTGAATGTCCTCACAGGCAATCTTCATCCAGAACAAGCCGGGCGTTATCGCGGGCCGGACGGGCTCTCGGCGCTGGTGTCCGATTTCTACAGTTACCGCCAGAAGCCGGACGGAACCATGGCGGCGCCGCTAGGAAGCCATGTCAATCCGCATACAGCGGGCGGCATACTGGAAGGCGGCTATCTGGGGTTCGCCGAGCTTCAGTATGCCCATATGCCATTGCCCGGGGAATCGTTAGTGGCCTTCCTGTCAGACGGCGCCGCCGAGGAGCAACGGGGCAGCGACTGGATTCCCCGCTGGTGGCGTGCGGAAGACTGCGGCGCCGTGATGCCGGTGATGATTGCCAATGGCCGTCGCATTGAGCAGCGCACCGAACTGGGCACCCGCGAGGGCCTGGAGCGTTTTGAAGCCCATCTGGAGCATCGCGGTTTTGTACCCTTCCGTTTTGATGGCCGGGATCCGTCTGCCTTCGTTTGTACCCTGTATGAGATGGAGCAGGCACTTGCCGCCAATGGCGAGGCGGCCCAGAGAGGCGAAAGCCGTTACCCGGTGCGGGTGCCCTATGGTATTGCGGAGACGGTCAAGGGCTACGGTTTTTTCGGGGCCGGCAATAATGCTGCCCACAACCTCCCTCTTCCGGGCAACCCACGCATGGATGCCCGTGCCCGGGAACTGTTCAACGAACATTCCGCCCGTTTATGGGTGGCGCCGGATGTGCTCCATAACTGCATTGCCGCGCTGAATCAGCATGCGAAGCAGGCCCGTCCACTTGAGCGGGATCACCCGTTGGCAACCCGGAATCCGCCGGATCCGGTGATTCCAAAACTGCCAGCCAATCCGGACCGAACCTCGCCCATGAAGGCAGTGGATGACTTTTTCCAGGCACTCGTGGCAGAGAATCCCGGCCTGAGGCCCCGAGTGGGCAACCCGGATGAATTGGCCAGCAACCGACTCGGTGGGGTTCTGGACAGTCTGAAACACCGGGTGAACGATCCTG
The DNA here is from genome assembly GCF_056857895.1 of Marinobacter sp. B-21. NCBI lineage: Bacteria > Pseudomonadati > Pseudomonadota > Gammaproteobacteria > Pseudomonadales > Marinobacteraceae > Marinobacter > Marinobacter sp. B-21. The sequence goes on along the minus strand of NZ_JBSXNZ010000080.1, from coordinate 112,540 downwards.
AGAGCGACCAGGAATCGGTCCACGGTAAAATTATCACCGCCCTTAACGAGGAAGCCGTGGTCTCCGCCTGTCTGGCCAACAAGGCCGGGCTTAACCTGGTAGCCAGCTACGAGGCCTTCTGCGTAAAAATGCTCGGCGCCATCCGCCAGGAGCTGATCTTTGCCCGGCACCAGAAAGAGGTGGGCCGGCCGGCATGCTGGCTTGGCCTGCCGGTCATTGCCACTTCCCATACCTGGGAAAACGGTAAGAACGAGCAATCCCATCAGGACACCACCTTCTGCGAGAGCCTGCTCGGCGAAATGAACGATGTATCCCGCGTTCTCTTTCCGGCCGATTACAACAGCACACTCGCCTCGCTGCCATCGGTGTTCAGCGAACGCGGCAAGATAAGCTGCATGGTGATCCCGAAGCGCGAACGGCCCTGCGTCTTTGACACCCGGGAAGCCGAACTGCTGGCACGACACGGTGCCCTGGTGGTGGACGAAGACACGTCTGCCGGCGAGCCGTTGCTCTTGATGGCCAACGGCGCCTACCAGTTGTCTGAAGCTATACGGGCCTGCGAACGCCTTCGGGAAACCGGCACGCCGTTCCGGCTGGTCTATATCCAGGAGCCCGGCCGCTTCCGGCAGCCACGGGATACCATGGAGGCCGAAAGCTGCCTGTCTGAATTTGAACGCGAGCGGCTGTTCCCCCATCGCATTCACCGCCGGGTTGCCCTCACCCACATGCGCCCGGAAGTGTTCCGCGGGCATCTGTATCCGCTGTTCCCGGAGCCTTCACGGGCACGGGTTCTCGGCTACATCAACCGGGGCGGCACCCTGAATGAGGCAGGCATGCTGTTCGCCAATGGCTGCTCCTGGGCCCATACCCTGGCCGCCTGCGCCAGCGTTATGGATAAGCCGCCCGGCGAGTGGCTGTCCAGTGCCGAACTGGCTGCGGTGGAAGGCCGGGGTGACCCGACCATGATTACCCGGGGCCTGCCCTGAGCAGACGTTTTCTCAACGCGGTCTCGATTTCCAGAATCACCAGAAGCGCTACTCCGGAGCCAACAGCAAACCCAAGCATGTCGGGGCTCAGCGCTTCGCTGCCAAAGGTACTGTTGAACCAGGGCAGGTAAGTAAACAACAGCTGTAACAGGACAACGGCTGCAACCGCCAGCAACACGACCGGTGTTCCCAGTACACCGCGCAGGGTAATCGACGCGCTGTCGAGATACCGGACCGCAAACAGGTAAAACATTTCCATCGCCACCAACGTATTGACCGCCAGGGTACGTGCCGTGGTTTCGCTGCCATAATGATGCATGGCCCAGTACCAGGCCGCGAAGATGCCTGCCAGGAATAGCAACGATACAAAGACCACCCGCCAGACCACGAACCCCCGAAGCAGCGATTCATCCCGGGCCCGGGGCGGATGTTTCATGACATCTGGCTCCGCCGGCTCGAACGCCAGGGTCATGGCGAGGACCACCGAGCTGACCATGTTGACCCAGAGAATCTGCAATGCGGAGATCGGCAGGGTCAGCCCCAGAAGCAGGGCAGTGATCAGGCTGATAGATTCACCGCCATTGATCGGCAGCATGAAGGCAATGCCTTTTTTCAGGTTGGTGTAAACGGTCCTGCCCTCGCGCACGGCTGCGGCAATGCTGGCAAAGTTGTCATCCAGCAACACCACGGAAGACGCCTCCCTGGCAGCCTCAGACCCCTTCACCCCCATGGCAATTCCCACGTCTGCCCGTTTCAGGGCCGGCGCATCGTTTACGCCATCACCGGTCATGGCCACCACACCGTGCAGAGCCTGAAGCGCTGTCACCAATCTCAGCTTGTGCTCGGGGCTGGTGCGGGCAAAGACATCCACCTCACCTACAAGCTCACGTAACTGGTTGTCGTCGAGCTGGTCCAGTTCTCTACCGGTCAGCACACGATCGGTATTTTTCAGGCCCAGCTTCCTGGCAATGGCGCCGGCCGTTACCCCATGGTCTCCGGTGATCATCTTGACCCGGATTCCGGCGTCGTGGCAGTCGGCTATGGCCCGGATCGCCTCCTGCCGGGGCGGATCCAGCAGCCCGACCAGCCCCAGCAGTTCTGCCCCCTGGCCCAGATCCTCAATCGTCAGTTCGCTGATACCCCGCTCTGCCGGTTTACGGGCGAGGGCCAACACCCTGAGCCCCCCGGATGCCATCTCGTCAATAACCTGCTCCCAGAGCGCCGGGTTCAGGGCCGTGGTCTCACCGGACTCCGTAACCTCGCTGGCACACATGTCGAGAATGCGCTCCGGCGCGCCTTTGAGGTAGATAACACTGTGGCCATGATGATCGTGGTTCAGCGTGGCCATGAAGCGATTCTGGGTATCGAAGGGGATTTCGTCTTTCCGGGGCCAGTCGGTGGCGCCGCTCTCGACATCAAACCCAGCTTTACGGGCAAACACCGAGAGCGCGGCTTCCATGGGATCGCCGTTGATACGGACCCGGCCGGAATCGTGGTGTACATGGGCATCGTTACACAGCGCCGCTGCCCGGGCCAGTTCATCCAGCAGGGGTGACTTCGCCAGCTGTCCCTGTTCGCTATTTACCGCACCACCAAGGTCATACCCTTCCCCGGTCACCTCCAGCCGAACACCAGACAACACCGCCCGGGTTACCATCATTTCGTTACGGGTCAGGGTTCCGGTTTTGTCGGAACAGATCACCGAGACCGCGCCCAGGGTCTCGATCACCGGCATGCGGCGAACGACCGCCTTACGGCGGGCCATCTGGCGCACGCCGATGGCCAGGGTGATGGTGAGAATGGCCGGCAAACCCTCAGGAATTGCGGCAACCGTCAGCCCCACCACGGCCATGAACAGCTCCCGGAATGGCAGGCCGCTGAACACCAGCCCGCCAAAGAAAATCGCAATGCCGGTAAGAATGACAATAATGGATAGTACCCGGGCGAACTTGTCCATCTGTTCCAGCAGTGGGGTTTTCAGGGTGGTGGTCTGGGCAAGCAGGCCGGAGATCCGGCCAATTTCAGTATTGGCGCCGGTACGAACCACGATGCCGCGACCGGTGCCGGTCGCTACCATGGTGCCGGAGAAGGCCATTCCGGCCTGGTCCCCAAGTGCCGCATCCGAAGGAACCGCCTCCGTCGATTTATCGACAGCCTCGGATTCACCGGTGAGGATGGCTTCATCGATTTTCAGGTTGTGGGATTTTTCCAGACGGAGATCGGCGGGCACCCGGTCGCCCGGCTCCAGCAGTACGGTATCGCCCGGAACGAGCCCGGCGGCGTCAATCTGATGCTGGCCATCGGCCCGCACCACCCGGGCCTTGGGCGCGAGCATGTGGCGGATGGCCGACAAAGCCTGTTCGGCCCTGCCTTCCTGAACAAAGCCCACCAGGGTCTGGATAACGACAACCGCCATAATGACTCCGGCGTCCACCCAGTGGCCGAGGCTGGCGGTAATCACTGCAGCCGATGCCAACACGTAGATCAGGAAATTCCTGAGTTGCCGGCCCAGCCTGGCCCAGGGCCCCTTGGCGCGGGCTTCGGGCAGCGCATTGGGCCCGTACCGGGCCAGTCGGCTCCCGGCTTCCTCTGCAGAAAGCGGACCGGCCGACTGTAGCCGGTTTCTGGCGCCCCCGGGTTCGAGCACGTGCCATTCAGCCTCCTGCTCAAGCTTCGCGCCATTTTTCCGTTCCACGGATTCTGCCATACCGTTTACACCTGCCTGCCCCTGCAATACCGCCATTAAACCCCGGGAACAACCCGGGGCGGCTTGCGCTGCATCAAGGACAGGACAGCTAACAGCAAGGACCGATTCCTTACCCCGCGGCTACGTTCTCGACGGTGCGATTGCCCTGCCCCGGCAACACCCTGCGGGATGAGGTTCGCGGGGCATCAACCTGATAATCCCGAGACTTGATGGTATCCACGAAATACCAGTCCGCCCGCGCCTCTTCCGGGGTAAAGGTCACCACCATATAACCCCGCTGATTCACGTTCAGGTAATCCAGATCATCCACCAGCAGACCAATGGCCTGTTCCGCGCCCGGAATCATGGCGTTGGGTATGCCCAGATACTCCTCAAGCCCTGGCGAGGTGACGGAGGAAGTGGCGAATTCGACGCCAACCTGATCACCGTTCCTGTCCTTCAGGTTATTAGCCCAGGCGTTGTGGGTATCACCGGCCAGCACAACAAGGTTCTTGTCGAGGGCCTTGGCGGTACCCAGCACCACTTCCCGCTCGTACTGGTAACCATCCCAGGCATCGAGGTTGTAGGGCGCAACCGTATTGATTCTGGCCAGCTCACCATCAGTCAGGCTCTGGTCACCCTGCAACGCGCGGACCTTGAGCTGAGCCAGCGCCGCCAGATTTTCCGGCAGGCCTTCCAACTGTTCGGTGGCAATCGCCACCAGCAATTCGGCGGGCAGATTCATCCGACCCATCAGCACCTGCTGGCCCAGGACCTGCCAGGTGGCACTGGAATAACTCAGGGAAGCCTGCAGCCAGAGCAGCTGCTCGGCGCCAAGCAGGGTTCGGTTCGGGCTGCCGACATCGGCAGTAAACCGGGCTGCATCCAGTCCTTCACCGGTAAAGTAATCCATGTAGTCCAGTTGCTGATCACGGCCGATGATACGGGTATCCAGCATGTGCAGATCCACCAGGTTACCAAACCGGAAGGTACGGAAAATGGCCTCGTCACTACCCTCAATCACCGGGCGGATCGGCATCCATTCAAAATAGGCCTTCAGGGCACTGAGTTTGCGCTCGGCAAAATCCCCTTCCCCGTCATTGTGATTCTCCGCGCCTTCCTTCCAGGTGTCGTTGGCCACTTCGTGGTCATCCCAGACCGCGATGAACGGCACCCTGGCGTGCAGGGACTGAAGGTCCTCGTCAGCCCGGTAGATGGCATAGCGCCGGCGGTAATCCTCCAGCTCAATCAGCTCCAGGTTGTTGTTCTCCGGAAAGGTTCGGCCCAGTGCTTCGGCATCACCGGCGCCGTAACTGCTGCTCTCGGAGCTGTATTCGTAGATGTAGTCACCCAGATGCACCACGGCATCGAGATCACTCTGCCTGCCGATCTCACGATAGACGTTGAAGTAACCGGCCGGGTAGTTGGCACAGGACACCACCGCAAGGCGGACGGATTCAACGCTGCCTTCCGGAAGTGTCCGGGTCATGCCGACCGTGGAACGGCTGCCAGTGGCCTGAAAACGATAGTAGTAGGTCTGCCCGGGCGCCAGTCCGCGGACATCCACCTTGATGGTAAAGTCATTGGCCTTTACCGCTTCGGCGGCACCTGAACGGACAAGGCGCTCAAAGGCCTCATCCGTGGCCACCTCCCAGGCCACCCCAACCGGGCGATCCTGGCCTGTCCCTGGCACCGCGCGGGTCCAGAGCACGACGCCGTCGGCGAGCGGATCACCACTTGCCACACCGTGAGTAAAACTGATGGCCCGTTCATCGGAGCTGTCCAGCACACAGCCGGCCAGACCGGTGGATACCACCACCGCCCCCATGCCCATGGCCGATGCCTTCAGAAAGTCCCGTCGCGTTAGTCGTTTCATTGCTATGTCATCCCCTGCGTTCGTCCTTTGTAGCATCGGCTTCCTGCGGTCCGCGCCGTTACTACTCCAACAGAAGAACCTAGTCGGGCTGCGTTAAGAACGCATTGCCAAATTACGACAGGGGGATGGCAAATCACGACAACTGCCCGGGATGTGCGCCAAGTACCACGAGGTGGCGGGTATATACTGGAATAGGTAAAACCGGAGACAAAGTGTGCAGAAACTTGCACAGCGACGTATAATGCACCTTAGCCCCTTAAAAGCATAGCCCCTTAAAAAAGAGTACACCTCAATGTTAGCTCTCGAGACGACAGAATCTGATCAGAGACCTGGCTCACCCGCTGAGGCTATCGGAGCCGCGTTTCGCAGCGCCCGAAATGCGCGTGGCATGTCAGGCGAGGCGCTGGCGTCTGCAACAGGTTTATCGCGAAGGACGATTATCAAGATCGAGCAAGGCGACGAGAGCGTGGCCTTTGGCAGTTACCGGGCAGTAGCTCAATGCCTCAATCTCGACTGGCTTCTGGATGCCTTTTGCACAGACGCCAACAAAAGCTCTCCTCATCTTCCGAGGTACTATTTGTCGGGGGCCTCCGCACTGTCATTGCCCCCCGAAGATGGTCGACCGCCAGCTCTCTGGTACTCCAGCAGTTTGAGCAACCCGAAGAATTGGCGGGTCGCCGGAAAACACCTAACCCATACCGGCGAGCTAATCGGCGTTATCGGTTTGTGGAACGCGACGAAAGCAATCTCCCTTTACGGAGTGACTGTGCCGTGTATGTGGGCCGCGAGCCCGGAACGTGCGGTATTCGACTTGTTAATCCATCACTGCGAGATTAAACGCAAAGCGGTCCCAAACATCCAGGCATCTGACATCGACGATGTTGTTGACCTAGAGCAAGTGATCAACTGGATTGGCCTCTGCAGGGCATTCCTATCCCGGGAGGGTGAAGAGAATATAGGTGACTGGCTCGAAGGCGTTTACTGATGAAGCTGACCAAACAGCAGGGCATACACCAAAAAATCATGCAGGCAATTTGTGAAGTCATCCATGATGAGAACAAACCATTGGTTCTTAAAGGCGGTACGGCTTTGTTGTTGGGATACGACCTGCAGCGGTTCAGTGAAGACCTGGATTTCGACCTTACGATGCCCCTTGAGGGGCATCTGAATGTCAAAAGCATCTGTAAAAGTGCTCTGAAAAAGCTAACAGGACAGGGCATCAGGGTAACTCTCACTGACTTCAAAGACCTGAAGAAAACCGAAACAACACACCGTTGTCGTCCGATTTTTTCTGCAGGAAAGGATGTTCCACCCATTTCGATCAAAATCGAAATATCCTCTCGTTCTGCCCTAAATCCCGAGTGCATCCGATCCATCAACGGCATTAGCGTCTACTCAGTAAGCGAGATCGCGCGCCTAAAACTCCTGGCTGCCCAGGAAGATGAATCACGCCGCTACCGCACAGCCGCACGTGACCTTCACGACCTTGCATTTATTGCCAGTAACTGGGAAGCCGATTTGCCGGCCAACATCGTTGACCAGCTGGAGAACTTCCTTTGCGACCCCGCGTATTTGATGGAACGTTACGCCACTGCCTACGAAGATGACCCGATCCTAAATGGACGCCTGTTTGAGGATCTCAGCATCATAGAAAACTGGATGGACAACAGAGGTGAGGAAGACACCCTCTCGATGTTTAAGCCGAGCTGATAACGCAAGAGCGCCGAAGGGCGCACTCACTCAATGAGGAGGATTTAGGCCTCGCGCTGCAAAACAGTATGATCCGATTCGTATCCAACATATTTGCCATCGCCTGAATGCCGGAGCTTGAAGATATGTTGCATGATAAAGGGCCGCAAGCCCCTGAGGCTGGCGAAAGCCAGACACAGCAAAAAGGGGAGCAGTGCGCTCCCCTTTTTGCCTTGTTATGGCCGGATTACACCGGATCTATCCGCTGATGAAGACCGGCCCTACGCCAAAGTTCCAGAGAATCACGGAACCAACCCGGGTGGAAACCAGGATGACCAGGGCCACGGTGAGCAAGGCGCCGGCGTACATGACCGCCCGCTCCTTCTCGATGCCCATGACAATCGGCAGGCCGTCGTACATGAGCCAGGCGCCATAACACGCAGCAATCAGGAACACGATAGCGTTGAACCAGGGTACCGGATAAAGCAGGGCAAAACCGGCCAGAAACAGTGGCGTGCAGGAATACGCTGCCAGGGCAATGCCGTTGGACGGCACATACTCTTCCTTGGCGCCATAGGTTTTCGCCATCCAGTTGATAGCGTACCCCAGCGCAAAGACACCGACGAGCATGGCCAGATAGGTCAGCACGCTGAGTTGCAATGCGCTGATTTCCGTCAGCTTGATCAGACGCTCATTGCCCACCGTCCAGCCGAAATAGGCTGTCGATATATAGGCACTGATGGGCGCAATGGCTGCCAGGATAAGGACATAGGCAACATAGACCCGGCGTGGTGTTTCATGTTCTTTTCGTATGGAAGCCCATTCTTCACCAGGATGGGTAAAGAGACCGAACGCATGTGACAGGAGCATGGACAACCCCCTTTCCTTGCTGTTGTTGGTATTTTGAAATACGAAAACCGGAAACGGTCGGACCAGCGACCGTCCCTTGTTCTTAACTATAGTCAAGAATGAAAGAGTGCAAAGGAGAATTGACTAAAAAGCGGCCTGATGATCAGGTCAGTCAGGGCGACCGGCAGACAGCGGCCGCCGGACATCAGGAATTGCGGGGGTCGGTCTCGGCAACCCAGGGGTAATCCTTGCGGCTGTCGCGGAACGCCAGGAGGCCTTCAACGCCCGTAAAATCCACAAGATCACGGAAATCCAGCCAGTCCACCATGCAGTGGAGGCAGATCGCCGGGTAGTTCCAGGTCTCGAACTGACCGTCTTCCACCATCGCCGCCAGAGTGCGAAGCGTGGTCATGATCCGCTCGCGCTGAAGGTTGTAGAACATCAGGTCCTGACTGGTATCAATCCCGGAACGTTCAGACAGAAGCATGGTAACCGCGGAGTCATTGGCACCGTCGATCATGGTCAGCTGGTTCTGCTGATCCCAGGTTAGCGGATCCCTGCCCTGCTTGGCACTGATGTAGCGGGCGATGATCCGGGAATCGTAGATTTCCTGGCCACCGTCTTCGAGAACCGGGATTTTCAGGGTCGGGTTGTGGCGTCTGAGTTCGTCCCGGTCTTCACCATAGATGTCGAGATTCAGGAATTCATAGCGCTCTTCATCCAGCAGAATCCGGATGCGCCTGACGTAAGGCGAGGTGGTGGAGCCGATCAGTTTCATGGTTTCTCCGAGTGTTTCCCGCTCAGGATCCCAACAGGGATTCGGGGTTTGTGTATGGGTGCCCGGTAGCTTCAGCCACTTCCCTGTAGGTCACCTTGCCTGCAGCCACGTTGAGCCCGGCCCTCAGGTGCGGATCTTCCTTCATTGCCCGGTCCGGGCCCTTGTTGGCCAGCGCCGCCACGAACGGCAGGGTCACGTTATTCAGGGCCAGTGTCGACGTACGCGCCACGGCGCCGGGCATGTTAGCCACGCAGTAATGTACCACACCATCAACGATATACGTGGGGTCATCGTGGGTTGTTGCCCTGGAGGTTTCGGCACAGCCACCCTGATCAATGGCCACATCCACGATCACGCTGCCCTCCGGCATACGCCGGATCATATCGCGGGTAATCAGCTTGGGCGCCGAGGCACCGGGGATAAGAACACTACCAATAACCAGATCCGATTCCGTCACCGCCAGGTCCAGGGTCCGGGCCGTGGAAAACAGGGTGGTTATCCGGTTGCCATAGAGATGATCCAGAAGCCGCAACACCTCCATATTGCGATCCAGCACCGTGACCTGGGCACCGAGCCCGACGGCCATGGCCACTGCATTCTCGCCGACAACGCCACCACCTACGACCGCAACCCGTGCCGGGCTGACCCCGGGTACGCCACCCAACAGTACACCCCGGCCTCCCATGGCCTTTTCCAGACAGTGAGCCCCGGCCTGAATCGACATCCGGCCCGCCACTTCCGACATGGGGGCCAGCAAGGGTAAACGGCCGGCGTGGTCGGTCACGGTTTCATAGGCAATACAGGTGGCGCCGGATTTCACCAGATCATCGGTCTGAGGCTTGTCCGGGGCCAGATGCAGATAGGTAAACAGCGTGTGATCCGGTCGTAGCATCGCCCGTTCTTCGGCCTGGGGTTCCTTGACCTTGACGATCAGTTCCGCCGTATCGAAGACTTCCTTTCCGGTATCCAGAATCCTGGCCCCCACCTGTCGGTAATCGTCATCGGTAAATCCGATTGCAATGCCGGCCCCGGTCTCCACGAAGACCTCATGGTTATGGCCGCATAGCTCATGCACTGCTGCCGGCGTCATGCCTACCCGGTATTCACGATTCTTGATTTCCTTTGGCACACCGATTTTCATGCACTGCCTCCAAAGCATCCGCCGATTTGCAAGTGTCTGCATGAAGTGTAGTCAAAAGATCCTATACTGGTTTGGCAACTGACTGCACCGGTTTACCGGTTCCGGACGCAGAATTCCGGACAAAACCACCCCAACCCACAAGGAGCAGGAAACATCATGATTACTCTGAAAAAAGCGGCCACAGCCGCAACCCTGTCACTGACTCTCGCAAGCACGCAGGCACTGGCAGAAATGCAGACCAAAACCGTCGAATACAAGGTCGGTGATACCACCTTCACCGGCTACATGGCCTGGGACGATGAGTTCGAGCAGAAGCGCCCCGGCGTTCTGGTGGTTCACGAATGGTGGGGCCACAACGAGTTCGCCCGTGACCAGGCGGAAAAACTGGCTGCGGCAGGCTACACCGCATTTGCCCTGGACATGTATGGCTCCGGCAAACAGGCGGACCATCCGGATACCGCCCAGAAGTTCATGCAAGAAGCCACCAAGGACATGGACCAGGTCAAAGCCCGTTTCATGAAGGCCATGGAGATTTTGCAGAACCATGAAAGCGTTGATGCCTCACGCATTGCCGCACAGGGCTATTGCTTTGGCGGCGCTGTGGTCCTGAACATGGCCCGGATGGGCGTGGATCTGGATGGCGTCGTCAGCCTTCACGGCGCTCTTGGCAGTCCCATTAGCGCTGAACCCGGAGTGGTGAAGGCACGGGTTCAGGTATACACCGGTGGCGCCGACCGGATGGTGCCCTCCGAGCAGGTCGCCGGGCTGGTCAAGGAAATGCAGGATGCGCAAGTCGACCTCACGCTGGTGACTTTCCCCGGCGTTCTGCACTCGTTCACCAATCCTGGCGCAGATAAGCTCGCTAAAGAATTCGGCATGCCGATTGGCTATGACGAAGAGGCCGCTACCCGCTCCTGGAAAGGTACCATGGCGTTTTACGAGGAGATTTTCGCCCTGTAATTCACCGATATCCCTTCGGGAGTTCAAAACCCGGCAAAGTTGTCGGGTTTTTTATGCCTCAGAGTGACGAAGCGATGCTGTTTCGAACATCCGTCATCAAGTCATCAAGGGGTAAATCCCCGGTGGCCACCGGAGGATGGATCACGATTTCAATCTCACCGGGAGTGAAGGCAGCATGCCCCTTGGGAAGCCGCTGGTGGGAGCCCCGGATGGTAACAGGGAGAATCGGAAGCTGGCCATCCTTGGCGATCACAAAACCACCTTTCTTGAACGGCAGCAGCTTCCCGTCCAGAGAGCGTGTGCCCTCCGGAAAAATCAGGATGCCAGTGCCATTGGGCAGTTGGGCAACACCCCGCTTGATACTCTCCAGCGCATCACTGCCCCTGGACCTGTCGATAAACAGGTTGCGGGAAGTCTCCAGTGCCAGCCCGAACAGGGGCACCTTGCGCAGTTCCTTCTTGATTACCCAGCGGTACTGCAACCGGAGCGCCAGCACCAGGGCCGGAGGATCAAAGTAGGAGGCGTGATTGCTCAGAATCACATAACGCTGACCGGGCTGAATGTTTTCCCTGCCACGGACCCGCAGCCGGATACCGCAGACTTTCAGGATCCCCCAGGCATAGATCCGGGTACCGTGAAACGCCGCATCACCGCGCTTTCCGGAAAGAGCGGCGATCACGATCGGCAAAAACAGGATCAGCGTGAGCGATATGGCCCAGAACAGAATCCAGGCAGCTTTGAGCATTCGGAGCATGAAATGATTCCTGTAGGTCTCGACTTCCGTTTTAACGAGCAACAGGGAAACAAAGATTACACAGCGCGGGGAAAATCACAAAACGGATAGCCACGGAAGGATGATTTCAAGATGAAAAAAAGGCAGCCGAAGCTGCCTTTCTGGCGGTTATTCCCGAATCCCTCAGGGATTACAGCGGAACAACGTTCTCCGCCTGGGGACCTTTCTGGCCCTGGGTAACGGTGAACTCAACCTGCTGGCCTTCTGCCAGAGTCTTGAAACCGCTGCCCTGAATAGCGCTGTAGTGAACAAAAACGTCCGGGCCGCCTTCACGAGTGATAAAGCCAAAGCCTTTTGCTTCGTTGAAGAACTTAACAGTACCGGTAGTAGTAGACATACTTAAACTTCCTGAAATCAATCATATTATCTGCCGCCGTACACCCTCGTGGTGCAAGGTCGACGTTTTGCGGAAATACAGAACTCGCGGAATCAGAAACAGGACGGTCACTACACACTGCGGAGGTACGCCTTATTCATGAAATGCTTTACTGAATCTTTCCTACATTTTTAACTCTACTCCTGAATCCGAGACTTGCCAAGGGTATTTTCAAGAAAAAATATAGGTAGTGATACCCATCAGCCCTTCACCAGGCCGAAGGTGTAAATTCCCAATGCAGTCATCAGGATGGAGCCCACCACATGGGCCAGAATACCGGTGATGGCCATGGCCCATTTGCCTTCCTGGATGGCGGCGAACATCTCCAGAGAAAAGGTAGAGAACGTGGTCAGCGCGCCGCACAGTCCGGTAATGGCAAACAGCCGCCACTCCGGCGCCAGGGTGCTGCCATGACTGAAATAACCGATCAGCAGGCCGATCAGCCAGCCACCACTGAGGTTGGCGACCAGCGTACCGTAAGGAATTGCATGGTAGGTGGCATTCAGCCACAACCCCAGGGCCCAACGAAGGTTGGCGCCGATCACGGCGCCAACACTTACTGCAAAAAAAGACAACCACATGTCAGAGCATGTCTCCGGTCAGGCAGGATTGTGGTCAATCACAGACTCCTTGTTGTGCGCAAAGGCATCAAACGGGAAGTCGTCCACAGTCAGCATTTCCAGCACCACGGCTTCGTACTGACGCATGAAGTCCGTCTCTTCCCTGGTGTAAACACCGGCCTCCAGGGCCGCTTCGAACCGCTCTTCCGGATGCAGCGCCGTCATGGGCAGCTCGCCCCTAGCGTAGGCCTTGGTGACCTTCCGGTACAGCTGTTCGGCCTTGTCATAGTCTTTGAGCAGACCATTGTAACGGGCAACCGGGTTCTCCACCGTGCCTTCGCCATCGCTAGTCCAAATGCTGGCGATCAGTTTATTGCGAATCGGCGTATCGGTGGAGATGGCGCGGGCCAGTTTACGGGCCAGATCATCCCCGGGGCTGCCCCAGCGGCGACCCAACGGCATGGTAACAGCGCGCAAGACCAGCGCCACGGCGCGGTTGGGCAGGTTCTGCAGGAACTCATCCAGCGCGTTTTCAGTGCGATGCATCAGCAGGCCCAGACTGTACTCCATCACTTCCTTCTCGCCTTGCACCGGCTGAGTCTCGTGCCAGTTCTTCAGCACCATGGATGCGAGGTACAGGTTGGACAGCATATCTCCCAGGCGCGCCGAGATCAGCTCACGCATTTTCAGCTCGCCGCCCAGGGTGGTCATGGCGGCATCAGAACACAGACCGAAGGCCGCGCTGAACCGGACCACCGCCTGAGCGTATTTCCGGCTGGCACTGTCGAACGGCACATCCGCCCGACCAAGGCCAAGTGCCTGGGTGAAGGCGCGGGCAGCATTGCCGAAGATCAGACCGGCATGACCGAAGATGGCGCCGTCGAACGCCTTGATATCATCGTTATCCTTGGCCGCCAGTTCCTTGAGCACGTAAGGATGACAGCGGATCGCTCCCTGCCCGAAGATCATCAGGCTGCGGGTCATGATGTTGGCACCCTCAACGGTGATCGAAACGGCCGCACCGCTGAAACTGATACCCAGATAGTTGCGGGGGCCGAGGGTCACCGTCTTGCCACCGTGGACGTCCATGGCATCGGTGAGGATGCCTCTCTGGAACTCGGTCAGGTGATACTTGAGAATCGCAGACGGCACCGCCGGCTTCTCGCCTTTGTCGATCATGTTGGCGGTATGGTTAACCGCCGCCTGAGCGATATAGGTCTTGGCGGCAATGCGGGCCAGGGGCTCCTGCACACCTTCCATATCCGCAACCGGCGTGTTGAACTGGCGACGGATCCGGGTGAAGCCACCGGCGGTAGCCACGGAATAGGCAGCCGCACCGGCGGCACCGGAAGGCAGGGTAATACAGCGGCCAACCGACAGGCATTCAACCAGCATGCGCCAGCCCTGGCCCGCCATCTCCACACCACCGATGATGTAATCCAGCGGAATGAATACGTCCGTGCCCTTGATCGGTCCGTTCAGGAACGGGCTGCCGATCGGGCAGTGGCGGCGGCCGATTTCCATACCCTTGATGTCCCGGGGGATCAGGGCGCAGGTAATGCCATAATCCTTGGTGTCGCCCAGCACCCCGTCCGGATCAAACATCCGGAAGGCCAGGCCCACAACCGTGGCGATGGGTGCGAGGGTAATCCAGCGCTTCTCGAAATTGAGCCGGATTCCCACCACTTCCTTGCCATCCACTGTCTGCTTGCAGACGATGCCGGTGTCAGGCAGTGAGGTTGCATCCGAGCCGGCACGGGGGCCGGTCAGGCCGAAACAGGGGATCTCACGGCCATCGGCCAGACGTGGCAGGTAGTGATTCTTCTGGTCGTCGGTTCCGTATTTGACCAGCAACTCACCCGGGCCGAGAGAGTTGGGTACGCCGACAGACACCATCAGTGATTCGTTCGCAGCCAGTTTCTGCAGAACCGCTGTCTGGGCCTTGGCCGAGAACTCCAGGCCGCCGTATTCCTTCGGGATAATCATGCCGAAGAATTTTTCCTTCTTGAGGAAATCCCACAGCTCCTTCGGCAGGTCCGCACGCTCAACCGCCACGTCCCAGGCGTTGCACATGGAGATGGCCTGGGTGCACTGATTGTCCACGAAAGCCTGTTCTTCCTCGCTCAGGCCGGTATAGCGGTTAACCAGCAGGTTGTGCCAGTCCGGACGACCGGTAAACAGTTCGCCATCCCAGCCCACAGTGCCCGCTTCCAGAGCGACTTTCTCGGTATCCGAAACCTTGGGCGCGACTTTCTTGAACATCGCAAAAATGCGGGGTGTCAGCCAGCTCTGGCGGAAACCTGGCAAGCCTGCGGCCGCTGTTGCCGCGGCACCGATAAACAGCACCAGCGCCAGCCAACCGGAGGCAAAGATCAGGGACAGCAAACCGGTCCCTGCCATCACACCAATGGCGGACGTTGCACCGGACTCGCGCCGCATCACAATCAACAGGCCGGCCAGTGCCACTACAAACAGAATGAAAGTCATCATAGGTTCTCTCTGTCATCCATGGTTCAGGAATGTTGAAGACTACAATTTGTTACGTTCACCGTACCGCATCAGAGGATGGCTGACCAGCAAATGCCGCACAGTCAGCCAGTTACAGCCGTCACACCCCGGCTTACGCAGTCACTATCACCCGGATGCCTTCCAGGGCGAGACTGGCATGGCCAATGGCATCCCGGGCCGCCTCGAACTGGCCCCGGAAATAGTCGATTTCCTCTTCACGAATCGCCGGATTTACCCTCTGCAGCGCTTCCAGCCTGCGAATCTCCGGTTCAAAGCTGGCAGCTAGCTGGTCAAGGGCCTGCGCCTTCAGGGGCTCAAGGTGAGGCTTGGACAAACGCTCCACATGATCCACCATGGTTTCAACCTCAGGACGAATCTGCGGCACGATGGCCTGGGCCGTGCGCCGGCGGATGTTTGAGCACAGGTCGTTCAACCGGTCATGGGGCAACGCACCGGATAACTCCTTGCCGTTCACGTCCACCAGCAGTCGCAACGGCGAGACCGGCAGGTAGCGGGTCAGCTGCAGGGCATCCGGGGCGGGACAGTGCACAGTAAACAGCGCCTCCATCAGCAAAGTACCCGCCGGCAGCGCTTTCACAGACAGACTGGCCAGGGCCGCCTTGCCCAGGCCGGAACTGGTGACCGAATCCATCACCCCGGTCACCATCGGGTGCTCCCAGCTCATAAAGGCCAGATCTTCCCGTTCCAGGGCATTCCGGCGATCCCAGGTCACCGTTATGCCGTCTTCCGGCAACTCGGCCACGTGACCGGCCTGGTATTGCTCACCGGGGCGGAGAATGTCGGAATGATCAGCGTGGTCTTCCACACCCACCCCGAGAATGTCGAAGGCCTCCATCATGTAGTCACGAACCCGGACCTCACCTTCTTCTTCCTCAATGGCGGCGATCAGACCTTCAGCCACATCCCGGCGGCAGGAATTGAGTTCAATCAGCGCATCACGGCCGTTCTGGAGCAGCGTTTTCAGACGCTGCGACTCTTCAGCCGTGGCCCTGACCAGCTCAATAGCATCGGTGTCACCCTCGATGGCCTTCTGCCATTGGCTCTGGACAGCCTCCTGAACCGCCACGCCAACCGCACAGCTTTCGGCAAAGGCATTCAAACCTTCGTGGAACCACCGGAACTGAACTTCCTGGCTGGTCCCTTGCAGGTAAGGAATATGGATATCAATGGCTTCGGTCTGGCCGATCCGGTCCAGGCGACCGATGCGCTGCTCGAGCAGATCCGGATTGGCAGGCAGATCAAACAGCACCAGGTGATGGGCGAACTGGAAGTTCCGGCCCTCACTGCCGATCTCGGAACAGATCAGCGCCTGGGCACCCTGTTCACTATCCGCAAAATAGGCCGCAGCCCGGTCGCGCTCAAGAAGGCTAAGGTGCTCATGGAATGCGGCACTGCGGATACCGGCGCGTAGCTGGAGATAGTGTTCAAGGGCCATAGCGGTTTCGGCGCGGGCGCAGATGACGACTGCCTTGGCGGGACGCAGGCTGGCCAGTTTTTTCTCCAGCCAGGCCACCCGGGGATCGTCTGCCAACCATCGTTCCTCAGATACCAACTGCTCGGGCGCCAGTCCCTGCATTCCGGAGACCTGCCCCTTGTAGATATCCGGGCATGGCAAGGGCGCGGGGGCCGGACGACGCTCGGGGAACCCTTGAATCGCCGCCCGGGTGTTACGGAACAGCACGCGGCCGGTGCCATGGCGATCCAGCAAGGCATCAATCACCGACTGGCGGGGGGCATCACCGGCCAGCAACTGATCCAGCTCCTCACCCAGCCAGGCCTGCAGCAGTTTTCGATCGCCCGCGCTTATGTCGGAACGCTCGTCCTGCAGCCTGCGGACCACGTTGTTGATGACCTCGTACTGCTGTTCCTCCTCCCGGAATGCCTCCAGATCGTGAAAACGCGCGGGGTCCAGTAACCGCAACCGGGCAAAGTGACTGGCCACACCGACCTGTTCGGGGGTCGCTGTCAGCAGCAACAGGCCACGACTGATCGCCGAAAGCTCTTCCACCACCTGGTATTCGGGGCTGACTTGCCCCGGGCTCCAGGCCAGATGGTGGGCCTCGTCCACAATCATCAGGTCCCAGTCGGCCCGGAGGGCATCCTCACGGGCCTGCAGGCTGTTCACCAGGAAGTCGAGGCTGCAAAGCACCAACTGGTCGCTTTCGAAGGGATTGACAGAGTCATCGCCGCCGAAGATGTGGTTTACCAGCGCATCGACATCGCTTTCTTCATCTTTCAGGGCGTCGTAGCGGCTCTGGTCCAGGATCGAAAAACGCAGGTTGAAGCGCCGGAGCATTTCCACCAGCCACTGATGCGTCAGGGAATCCGGCACTACGATGAGTGCGCGCTTTGCCCGCCCGGTGTGAAGCTGGTAGTGCAGGATCAGGCCTGCTTCGATGGTTTTGCCGAGACCCACCTCGTCTGCCAGCATAACCCTCGGCGCATGGCGCCTTGCCACCTCATGGGCGATGTAGATCTGGTGCGGCAGATGCTGGGTACGGGCACCGATCAGCCCCTGGGCCGGGGACCCACGCAGGCGATTCATGTGCTGGAGTGTGGCGAACCTCAGACGAAAGGCGCCGTTTCGGTCGAACTGACCCGCAAACAGCCGCTGGTGCGGGGCCGAGAAATTCACTGATCCGGCCAGCTTCACTTCGGAGATTTCGTGCAGGTCAGTGCCATCATCCGCGTGATACATCAGCACGCCACCGAGATCCTCGACCGCGCGCACGATATAACGCTCACCCTCAAAGGTCTCAATTTCCTCCCCGACCTGATAAATGATGCGGGAAAGCGGTGCGTTATCAATTGCATAGGTGCGCTCCTCATCGGCAGCAGGGAATCCCAGGGTAACCCTTCGGCCAGAGATGTCCGTGACAATCCCCAACCCCAGGCCAGTATCACTGTGGCTGACCCAACGCTGACCGATAACAAATTCCGATGTATCCAAGAAACCTCCAGACCGATTAATTTCTGGTCGCGCCGTTCTCGCGCACCCAGTAAGCCGTAGCCCCACACACCGCCGCCGGCACCACAAACAGGTTCAGAACCGGCACCATGGCCGCCAATGCCACCGGCAGGCCAAAGCCGAATGCCGACAACCGCGTATCACCCAGTAGGCGGCGCAATGCCGGGAAACTGACCTTATGATTGTCTGCGGGATAGTCGACATACTGCAGCGCCATCATCCAGCTGTTGAAAACAAACCACAGAACGGCTGCAACCAGGTTAACCACCGGGATCAGACCGATGATCAGCAGGCCGATGGCTCGGGGCAGGTAGTAGAGAATTTTCTGTACCTCGCGCCAGAGCGCGCGTGGAATGTCTTTGATGATCGTTGCCCAGCTGTCATCGGTGTTGACCTCCTGACCGGTCAGATGTTTTTCGGTCAGTTCGGCAAGGTATCCGTAGAATGGGGAGCCGATGAGGTTGGCAACAATCACAAAACCATACGCCAGCATTAACAGAATGACGGCGCCATAAAGAATCCAGAACAGCCAGTCCATTGCCTGGAGCCAGGCCCAGTCCGGCAGCCAACCCATGGCGGCGGCAACCAGGCCGGCAAAAAGCTCGCCCAGGAAGATGAACAGCAACCCGAAGAGCAGGATATTGATAACAAGTGGAATAATGACAAATAGCCGCAGGCCGGGCTGACGAATCAGGCGGAAACCTTCACCCAGATAGCCCAGTCCACGAAAAAAATTACCTTTGAGCATCGCTGGCAGGACCTCCGCTTCCATGACAATGACGGGGCGCAAAGCATATCATGTTGGCAACATTCCCACAGCCCGGCAACTCTCAGGGACTTCCCCGATGGCAACACTGAAACATCGACTGACCAGCCTGCTGAACTATCGCGCACTGTGGCGGGTAGCCTTTGTGATATCCGTGCTGGCCATCGGGTTCCTGGCGACAACGGATAATCCTTATCCCGTGCCCTCGTCATCCAGCGATAAGGTGAACCACCTGGTCGCCTTCCTTGAACTCACCATCCTGACCCGCCTCTCGTGGCCGGATCTCCGGGCCATCTGGTTTGTGCCGGCACTGCTGGCATTTGGCCTGGGTATTGAGGCCATTCAGGCGAACCTGCCATACCGGGACTTTTCCCTGGCCGATCTGGCCGCAGACGCCGCCGGCATCGCCATCGGGCTCCTCCCCTGGCCCGGCATCCGAAAGACTGGAAAACCGGATTTGAGAAATTCACCCGAATCGTTGTGAGATATCTCCTACAAGCACGTGCGATCTTGCAGTGACATCGCGTACGCGGGGGCACTAGCCGACCCTCATGAAAAACCTAACCCACTGATAATCATAATTTATTGCTGGATACCCTCCCGAAGCCGTTAACGGCGAGCGCGCCGTTCACACGATTGTCAATATTCAATTGGTATAGTCTTTACATCAAGGATGACAGGGAAAAGGACGACGCACTGGATGCACCCCGGCATGGACTGCAGGGAGAGGCAGGGATACAGGGACGCCTCGCTTAAGGGATAATTATTCGGACAGCCGGCTCGGATGCCGGCACCACGGAGTGGCTCAGGGATCTGGCAACACGGCGGTTGCCCAAAGCGCAAGGATGCGCCGACCTGTTCCGCGAAAGGGCAACCCCAGGGTTGCCCTTTCTTTTTGTGATCTTCGTGGGCAGGCGACCTTGCAACCCTGCCCCGGTGAGGGTTTTGCCTGGAGGCTTGTTCCGCCGTTCAACTGACACCTGCTCCGCAGCTCCGCTTGAATAAAAGCGGACGCCGGTACAGCGGCCTGGGCCGGAAACAGGGCCCGGCAAGCGGAAAACAGTCATTTCCGCTATACTTCGGCCTTCATCCGACAACCGGTTAAACGCTGAAATGGCAAGCAGACCCGACACCGACGACTACCTTTCCCTGTTCCTGAATGACGTGCCCCTGATGGACGTCCGGGCACCGGTGGAGTTCGCCCGGGGCAGCTTTCCGAATGCGGAAAATGCGCCCCTGATGAATGACGAGGAGCGCCATCGGGTCGGCATCTGTTACAAGGAAAAGGGCCAGGACAAGGCCATTGAACTGGGACACCAACTGGTCTCAGGTGATATCAAGGCTCAGCGCATTGAAGCCTGGAAACACTTTGTCGCCCGCCACCCCGGGGGCTACCTGTTCTGCTTCCGGGGCGGCCTGCGCTCCCGGCTTACCCAGCAATGGATCCACGAGGCCGGCATTGACTACCCTCTGGTAAAAGGCGGCTACAAGGCCCTGCGCCGCTTCCTGATCGACAGCCTGGAAGCCCGGATTGAATCCAGCGAATTCCGCATCCTCAGCGGTCGCACAGGGACAGGCAAGACCCGGGTTCTGAAGCAGCTCCCCAATCCGGTGGACCTTGAAGGCCTGGCCAACCACCGAGGCTCCAGTTTCGGGCGGCAGGTTACTGCGCAACCCTCCCAGATCGACTTTGAGAACCGGCTCGCCGTGGCCATGCTCAAAGCCCATCATCTCATTGGCGGGTCTGTTTATCTGGAAGACGAGAGCCGTCTGGTCGGTCGCTGCGCCCTGCCCGAATCGCTCAGGGCAAGGATGGCCGAATCCCCCCTGATGGTCCTGGAGCAGCCGCTGGAAGAGCGCATTACCATCATTCGCGAAGACTATGTTGAGGGTATGGTCGCGGATTACGTCAACCGGGATGGCGCCGAGGCCGGCTGGCTGAATTTCCGGGACTATCTGCTCAGCGCCCTTGATCGCATTCGTAAACGTCTGGGAGGCGAGCGGCACCAGCAGCTTCGCAGCCTGATGGAGCAGGCGCTTGCAGAACAGCAAGCCGATGGCCGGACAGAAGCCCACAACGCGTGGATCCAGGCATTGCTGCAGGATTACTACGACCCCATGTATGACTACCAGCTGAGCCGGAAAGAGGGTCGAATTCTTGTTCGCGGGGGCCCGGACGCAATTCTGGACTGGGCCAGAGCCGGTTTCGTTGCGTAAGCATGTACCAGAAAAGGCCGGTTGCGATACACGCCCGTCCGGTTTGTCTGCCATGTGAGGTACAGACGAATCAGGTTGCCGCCGGATTTTTCCGATAATCAGACACTTATGAAAAAACACCAATGAACAAGGAGTCCACTATGGAAGACCTGCTTGGGGCTGATGGACGCGCTTCAGAGCTGATCAATCAGGCGATGACCCTGATTATGACTTATGCACCGAAAGTGGTGCTGGCCATCATCACCCTGGTGATCGGCCTCTGGCTGATCAACCGGTTTGTCGGTGTGCTCGACAACAAACTGGGCAAAAAGGATCCGACACTTAATAAATTCCTTTGTGGCCTGATCGGCGCGATCCTCAAGATTCTGCTGTTCATCTCTGTTGCGTCCATGGTCGGCATCGCCACGACCTCGTTCATTGCCATCATCGGTGCTGCCGGCCTGGCGGTGGGTCTGGCCCTTCAGGGCAGCCTCGGCAACTTTGCCGGCGGCGTGCTGATCCTGATCTTCAAACCGTTCAAGGTTGGAGACACCATTGATGCTCAGGGCTATCTCGGCGCCGTGCGGGAAATTTCCATCCTCTACACGATTGTCGACACCTTCGATAACCGCCGCATCGTCATTCCCAACGGCAGCCTGTCCAACGCTACGCTGGTGAACGTCAGCTACTACGACACGCGCCGTTGCGACATGACCTTTGGCATTGCCTACGGCGATGACATCGACAAGGCCCGGGCCGTGATCAAGCAGCTTCTGGACGAGGACAAACGGGTACTGCCGGAGCCTGAGCCGAGAATATCGGTGGGTTCCCTGGGCGACAACTCGGTCAACATCATCGTCCGGCCCTGGACCAGAACTGACGATCTCTGGCCGGTTTACTGGGACATGCACGAGCGGGTGAAGAAAGCCTTTGACAAGGAAGGCCTCACGATCCCGTTCCCACAGCGCGACGTTCATCTCTACAAGAACGAGTGAACCGGTTCGCATTGATACATCTGGTTACTCGCAAACTGCGTAGCCTCAACTAAGCTGACCATTAATGGCGGGGTTTTCCGGCCCCGCCAGGCCATCGGGGCCCGGCAGGCCAACAATCGCAGGCTCCGGAACGCTGTCATTGCTGGTAGGAGGTGGTCACTATGCCGGTACAGCAGTTGAAGGAATTCCTCGAAGAGGCAAATGTGGAATAC
Source organism: Marinobacter sp. B-21 (assembly GCF_056857895.1). Classification (NCBI taxonomy): domain Bacteria; kingdom Pseudomonadati; phylum Pseudomonadota; class Gammaproteobacteria; order Pseudomonadales; family Marinobacteraceae; genus Marinobacter; species Marinobacter sp. B-21. The sequence goes on along the minus strand of NZ_JBSXNZ010000080.1, from coordinate 90,180 downwards.
ATGTGCCTCTCTCACCCCCCTGCGTTTACCGCCCAGGAACTGGCCCACCACGTAAAGATTGCCGGCGACCGCGTCGTCAAAACCGTGATCATCGAGCTGGATGGCAAAATGGCCATGCTGGTCATGCCGGCTACCTGGCGCATCCGCTGGGACAGGCTGTCCCGGATTCTCGAGACCGACTTTCTTGATCTTGCCGATGAACAGGAATTCCAGGACCGGTTTCCGGATTGTGAAGTGGGCGCCATGCCGCCATTTGGCAACCTGTTCGGCATGACCGTGTACTGCGCCGAGGCCCTGACCGAACAGCCCGAACTCGCTTTCGCTGCTGGCAGCCATACCGAATCGGTTCACATGAAAACACCGGATTTTCTCACCCTGGTTCAGCCAATGGTCCTGAACCAGGGCTTTACCAAACCCGGAGCCCAGAAGCCCGCCTGGCTGGTCAAAAACCGCCGCCGGCCTGACGACACCGCGAAACAGCGGGTATTCGGCATGGCAGGGTACTGACACTTTTCATGCCGGCTTGATCCCGATCTCTTGTCTGACCGCTGTCATCGCGTAAACTGAGGGCATCAGACAGGAAACCGATATGACTCAAGCCTTTGATATTGTGGTTGTTGGCGCCGGCATGGTCGGAGCTGCCCTGGCCACTGGCCTCGGCCAGAGTGGCTTCAGTGTCGCCGTGGTTGATCGTGCTCCCCCACCCGTCTTCGACCCGCAAGCCAGCCCGGATATCCGGGTATCCGCCCTGAGCGCCGGTAGTGAACGTTACCTCCGGAGCATCGATGCCTGGAACAAAATCCTTAACATGCGGGCAACGCCCTACCAGCGGCTTGCGGTGTGGGATGAAACCCGGTATCCACTTCAAAACCTCGTGCCCCGGAAACTGATTGCAGTTGAATTCGACGCAACGGAACTGGGCGCCCACCATCTCGGCCATATCGTCGAGAACCCGGTAACCCAGCAGGCGCTCTGGCAGACCGCGGAGGCAGAACCACGGGTGACCCTGATTCACGGACACGGCATTTCATCGCTGGCCCTGTCCAGTGAATCGGCCACCGTTACCCTGGACGACGGTCGCGAACTCACCGCAGCCCTGGTGATCGGCGCTGATGGCGCCCGGTCCCGGGTCCGGGATCTCGCCGGCATCGGCACCACCCGGAACCAGTATGGCCAGCAGGCCATGGTGATCTCCGTGCGCTACCAGGGCCCGGTTGAGGACATTACCTGGCAGGGCTTCCACCCCTCCGGTCCCCGGGCGTTCCTGCCGCTGCACAGTGCTGGCCTGGACTTTCCGGGTGAGAGCTGGGGCTCGCTGGTCTGGTACGATGCGCCCGATGAACTGGCCCGCCTGAAGGCACTGGACGACGACGAACTGATGGCCGAAATCCAGTCGGCCTTCCCATCGTGCCTGCCACCGCTGACCCACATCGACGCCCGGGCCTCTTTTCCCATTGCCCGGCAGCACGCCAGGCACTATTTCGCAGGCAGGGTGGTTCTGGCCGGTGATTCGGCCCACACCATCAATCCATTGGCGGGCCAGGGCGTAAACCTCGGTTTCCAGGACGCCCAGGCACTGCAAGGCGTGCTCAGGGAAGCCAGGCGCGCCGGCGACGACCTGGCTGACCGGAAATGGCTGGATCAGTACGAGCAGCAACGCCGCCCGGCCAACCGCCGGATGATGCTGACCATGGATGTGTTCTACCACCTGTTCAGCAACCAGGTTCCGCCGGTGCACCTGCTCCGGAACCTCGGCCTCGGCGCCGCCCGCGCCCTGCCCTTCGCCCGTAACCGGGTTGCCCGCTATGCCATGGGTATCGATGAAGAGTTGCCGCCCGTGCTAAAACAGGTCACCGCCCGGATTCCGGGCCTGAACCAGCGTTAAACCCCGAACCCGACACTCATTACAACTAGAAAGGAGTCACCATGTCTGAGACGATTTTTACCAAGATCATCAACCGGGAAATCCCCGCCGACATTATTTACGAGGACGACATCAGCCTGGCGTTCAATGACATCAATCCCCAGGCGCCGGTGCATTTTCTGGTGATCCCGAAAAAGGCCATCGCCACCATCAACGACCTGACGGAAGCTGACCGCGAACTGGTCGGGCACCTGTATCTGGTGGCAGCGAAGATTGCCAGTGAACAGGGTTTTGCGGATGACGGCTATCGGGTGGTCATGAACTGCGGCGAGAATTCCGGGCAGACGGTGTTTCACATCCACCTTCACGTCCTGGCCGGCAAGCCGCTGGGGTGGCCGCCTTATACCGACAAGATGAAGCAGGCCTGAATGAACACGGGGTCATGAACACGGGGTCAGATGAAAGCTTTCATCTGACCCCAATTTCGACCCCAGCTTTGACTGGACGAAGTCCTAACTCCGATGTTTAACCGATCAGCGACCGACGACTCTTTCGGCCTCTTCCACCGGCGTATGACGAACGTCCTCGCCCTTGACCATGAAGATCACGTTCTCGGCAATGTTGCAAGCGTGGTCACCGACCCGCTCCAGGGCACGAAGCACCCACATGACCGACATACACCGTGAGATGTTGCGGGTATCTTCCATCATGAAGGTCAGCAGGGTACGGGCGGCCGCCTGATACTCCTCATCGACCCGCTTGTCTTCCTTCATGATCCGCAGGGCCTGCTCGGAGTCCAGACGTGCGAAGGCATCCAGGGCATCGTGGAGCATGCTGAGCACGTGGGCACCGATATGGCGGACTTCCACGTAACCACGGGGGGCCTGCCCCTCCTCGGTCAGCTTGATGGCCAGTTTGGCAATCTTCTTGGCCTCATCACCCACACGCTCCAGATCAGCCACCATCTTGATGACCGAGATCACCAGGCGCAGGTCCCGGGCGGTAGGCTGACGGCGGGCGATAATCAGTGTCGCCTCTTCGTCGATCTCTACTTCCATCCGGTCGACTTTCTTGTCGTTGGCACGGATTTCATCGGCCATATGACCATTACCATCCACCAGAGCCTGAATGGCATTCTCAACCTGGACTTCAACCATGCCGCCCATTTTCAGAAACTCGGTTTTGAGCGCCATCAGTTCGTCATTGAACTTGTTGGAGATGTGATCTCCGTACACGTCGTCCTTCTTCGTAGGCATACTGTTGTTCTCCAAAATTCCCCAGGTCCGGAATCAGCCGAAACGGCCGGTTATGTAGGACTCGGTCAGTTCATGTTCCGGCGAGGTAAATACCTTGTTGGTCTCGTTCACTTCCACTAGGTGCCCGAGGTGGAAGTAGGCCGTGCGATGGGATACCCGGGCCGCCTGCTGCATGGAGTGTGTCACAATAACAATAGTGTAGCTCTCCGACATCTCTGCGATCAGCTCTTCCACCTTGGCGGTCGCGATGGGGTCCAGCGCGGAGCAGGGCTCATCCATCAGGATCACTTCCGGGCTGACAGCAATGGCCCGGGCGATACACAGGCGCTGCTGCTGGCCACCGGACATACCCGTTGCGGTGGCATCCAGCCGGTCCTTTGCTTCATCCCACAGGCCGGCCTTGCGCAGACTGTTTTCGACAATCTCGTCCAGATCGGACTTGCGGTTGGCAAGGCCGTGAATACGCGGGCCGTAGGCCACGTTGTCGTAGATCGACTTCGGAAACGGGTTCGGTTTCTGAAACACCATACCGACCCGGGCACGCAGCTCAACCACATCCCGCTTGGGGTCGTAGATGTCATGATCGTCCAGTTGCAAAGACCCCTTCACACGACAGATATCAATACTGTCGTTCATGCGATTCAGGCAGCGTAGGAAAGTGGATTTACCACAGCCTGAAGGCCCGATAAAGGCGATGACCTCATTGCGGGAAATATCCAGACTGATTTTCTTGATCGCACGGGTGTCACCATAGAATACGTCAACATCCCGAAGTTTGAACTTCGGATCGTCAGAGAACGGTTTGCCGACGGTTTTGCCTTCCTCGATGATGGTTTCCGCCGGTTTCTCTTCCTGAATCGGGACAGCTGCCTCTTCCGACTGAGACGCCTCACTGGTAATCGTCGGGTTAATGCTATTCATTGGAATCTCCTCACCACCGGCGCTCAAGACGCTTACGCATCCAGATCGCCAGTGCATTCATACTGATCAGGAAGGTCAGCAGCACCATAATGGCGGCTGATGCACGTTCAATAAAGGCCAGCTCGGGGCTGCCTACCCACAGGAACACCTGCACGGGCAATACGGTTGCGGAGTCGAAGAAGCCGTCCGGCACGTCGACGATAAACGCGACCATACCAATCAGCAGCAGCGGCGCGGTCTCTCCGAGTGCCTGGGCCATACCGATGATTGAGCCGGTGAGCATACCCGGCATGGCCAGAGGCAATACATGGTGCAGAACCACCTGCATCTTGGAGGCGCCAATGCCTTCGGCAGCCTCACGAATGGAAGGCGGCACACTTTTGATGGCGGCGCGGCTCGATATGATGATGGTTGGCAATGTCATCAGGGTCAGTACCAGGCCACCGACCGCCGGAACAGACCGCGGCATGCCGAAAAGGTTGATGAACACCGCCAGACCCAGCAGACCGAAAATAATTGACGGGACAGCCGCCAGGTTGTTGATGTTGACCTCAATAAAATCGGTAAGCCTGTTCTGTGGTGCGAATTCTTCCAGGTAGATCGCGGCAGCCACGCCAATCGGGAAGGAAAGCATGAGGGTCACGAACATCGTGAGCAGAGACCCGACAATGGCCCCGAGAATGCCCGCCTTGGACGGATCCCGGGAGTCACCACCACTGAAGAACACATCATTGAATGAGGTCTCGATGACGTCTCTTTCCAGCAGCTCATCAACCCAGGACTGCTGCCGTTCATTCAGCTTGATCGAGTAGGCCTCATCCCCGGCATGTTTCACATAGACGTCAACATCCGTATGAGTAAGGAAACTCATGGTCTGAGTGGTACCGAGCCAACCGGGATTCTCATTGAGCGCATCACGAAGGTCGACAGACGCGTACGGGTTGATCAGGTCTTTTACCTGCTTCCGATCGTCCTCAGTCGCTCCCGGAATTTCCTTGATCAGCGCCTGAATAAGGGGCTCCACAAAGTCCGCCATCTTCAACTGGCGCTCATCGGTGGCATCGTCCAGGTACATCATTTCACGGTCGAGATTCACATCCAGCGTGATGGTGGTTTTCACAAAGCCGGTATAACCCTTCCCGATGATATCAGTGAACAGGATTACCAGAGCTCCCAGGGCAATAGCGATTGCCAGAATGCCGTAGGCACGGAACCTGCGTTCCTTACGGTACCGGCGCTTGAGTGACTGGCGGACAATCTCCGCCTGTGAACGTTTATCAGTCATACTGTTCCCGATATTTGCGGACAACTTTCAGGGCAATCACATTGAGTAACAGGGTTGCCAGGAAGAGCATGGCACCGAGTGCAAACGCGGCCAGCGTTTTGGCGCTGTCGAATTCCTGGTCACCGGTGAGCAGGGTGACGATCTGAACGGTTACGGTTGTGACCGTTTCCAGTGGGTTAGCAGTCAGATTCGCAGCCAGGCCAGCGGCCATGACCACGATCATTGTCTCGCCAATGGCCCTGGAAACCGCCAGCAGGATGCCACCCATGATTCCCGGCAACGCTGCGGGGAAAATAACCTTCTTCATGGTCTCCGATTGGGTCGCCCCCAGGGCAAGGGAGCCATCACGCATCGCCTGGGGTACGGCGTTGATCACGTCATCTGACAGGGAGGATACGAATGGGATGATCATGATACCCATGACAGCACCGGCAGCCAGCGCGCTTTGCGACGACGCTTCGATGCCAATGGAAGCGGCCAGATCGCTGATAAAGGGCGCAACCGTCAAGGCAGCGAAGAAGCCATAAACCACCGTGGGGATACCCGCCAGCATTTCCAACAACGGTTTGACCACTCCGCGAACCTTCCTGTTGGCGTATTCAGACAGGTAAATAGCAGACAGCAGGCCCACCGGCACCGCAACCACCATGGCAATCGCGGAAATAAGCAGGGTACCGGTGAACAGGGGAATCATCCCGAATGCTCCCTGGGAGGCAACCTGATCAGCACGGAGCGCAGTCTGGGGGCTCCAGTGACTGCCGAAGAAAAACTCCGTAAACGGAACCTTTTCAAAGAAACGGAAGGTTTCGAAGGCCACTGAAAAAATGATGCCGACGGTGGTCAGAATGGCCAGGGCCGCACACGAGAAAAACACCCACTTCAGGATGGACTCTACCTGAGCACGGGCATTCAGGCGCGGCCGGATTCTCAGCCACCCCAGGAAACCGGCCAGAACAGCGACCGTAATCACAAGCGCAGACATCAGAAACTGGCTCTGGGAGCGCAATGCCTTCAAACGCTCTGCGGCCTCGACGATGGGGGCCTCTGCAAATCCCGATGGCAAGGCACCGCTGGCAACGTTGGAGATTTTGCTGAGTAGCAGACTGGCTTCGCCTTCGCTGGCGGGCATCAGGCCTTCCGGCAACCCGCCAATAACGATCAACTGAATGACCTTTCCCTGGAGCGCTGCCCACAGAGCCAGGACGACGAGCGCAGGGATGCCACTCCAAAGCGCAGCGCGGGCCCCGTAATAGAAAGGCAGAGACTTGAGATGGCGAATACCCCCCAATGGCATGGCCAGTGACCGGGACCGCGCATACCCCAGCCCGTAGGCCACAACCGCCAGCACCAGGGTCAGTAAAAGAAGATTAGCGGGTTGCATGAAAGTTCCTGTCTTCGACTTCAGATAGGCGCACAGTCTACAGATTCCTCTCTGAGCTGACACCAGTCGTCCTGACGTACAAAAGGGCGCGAGCCTCATTCGAGACCCGCACCCCTGTTTTACCGGACGGCTGGATTACTTGAGCTCATCCAGGGTCAGGTTGCGCATGTTCTCTGACTTTTCCATCAGGTCCATCAGGGCTTCGCGCGGGGGAACGATCAGGCCAACGTCTTTCAGGTAGCCGTTCTGGCCCATGGCCGCGTTGCTAATAAATTCATCAACGTATTCCTGGATGCCCGGTACCACACCGATATGCGCTTTCTTCACGTAGAAGAACAGGGAGCGTGCAACCGGGTATTCATCAGCAGCGATCGCCTCGGCGGTCGGAACCATGCCATTGAGAGTAGCAGCCTGCAGGCGATCGGCGTTCTCTTCCAGGAAGCTGTAACCGAACACACCGTACATACCGGTGTCGCCGATCAGTTTCTGAACGATCAGGTTATCGTTCTCGCCCGCTTCGATGAAGGCGCCGTCTTCACGGACGCTTTCACAGATGGAGCTGTGCTCATCCTTGCTCAGGCTCGCTGCTTCAGGCAGCTCGTCACAACCGGCGGCCAGGACCAGCTCGTTGAAGGAGTCACGGGTACCGGAGGTCGGAGGGGGACCCATTACACGGATCGGCTTGTTCGGCAGACTGGAGTCAACGTCGCTCCAGTTTTTGTTCGGGTTGGCAACCCACTTACCGTCAACGGGAACCTTGGAACCCAGAGCCAGGAACAGCTGCTCGAGAGTGACATCGAGGTTCTCGGCATTCCTGGAGCTGGCGATAACGATGCCGTCAGAACCAATACGGAACTCGGTGATGTCCTTGACGCCATTTTTCTGGCAAAGCTCGAACTCGGAGGTTTTCATTCGGCGTGAAGCGTTGGTGATATCAGGGTGCTGGGTACCAACACCCTGACAGAACAGCTTCATACCACCACCGGAGCCAGTGGACTCAAGCTTCGGCGTGCTGAAGTCGGTTTTGGTGCCAAAGCGCTCAGCCACCACGGTAGCGAACGGATAAACAGTCGAGGAACCCACGATGCTGATGGTGTCACGGGCCATGGCCGGCGCGGACAGGACGGCTACGGAACCAGCGAGCGCAACAGTCGCGAGTGCTTTATTCAGTTTCATCACGTCAAATCTCCATTATTCGGTTTGGACGTTGTGTCGGATGTGTTTTACCGATGGATGCAGACTAACGGCGCTCTGTGACAACTTTGTTACAGCATCTGAAATATAGTCCGGAATGTTCAAATTTGCTTGCAGCGGCGCCTCAGCCCGCTACCATGCGGGTTACAACAATTCCAGGCTTGCTAAAGGCAGTACTATGACCGCGTATGACGATGACAAACCCACACCCCGTGGTGAACTGGCGCTTCAGGTAATTCCCCTTCCCGTCGATACCAACGCCAATGGCGATGTCTTCGCCGGCTGGCTGGTGAAACAGATGGATATCGCCGCCGCCACCATGGCCGGTCGTATTTCCCAGGGCCGCAACGCCACCGTCGCCATGGACCGGATGGAGTTTCTGTCGCCGTTACGGGTTGGTTCGCAGGTGGGCTGTTATTGCGAGCTGGTCGATATCGGTCGCAGCTCCATGAAGATCAACGTCGAGGTCTGGACTCTGGACCGCACCGCGAAGAATCCCCGCAAGGTAACCGAAGGCCTTTTCGTTTATGTAGCGATCGATGAACACGGCCGGATCCGGGAAGTACCCGAGCAAAGCCTCTGAACTTCATCTCCAGCCATGTAACAGGCGGGCGTAGTTCAATCGCTCCCAGGTTTGAGCGTTCGGGGCGTTTTCCATGGAAAGGACGCCCCGGGCTTCGGCCAGTGAGTCGTAGCCCATTCCGGACAGTCTGCGCGTCATCTCTTCAGTGATCCTGGCCAGAGCCTTGGGTCCCTCAGCCAGCAAGGCTGAGACGACCTGTACAGCAGTGGCGCCAGACAGGATCGCCTTTGCGGCATCGTCGCCACTATGAACGCCACCTGAAACGGCCATCTCAAGGCCTGTCCGACCATACAGCATGGCAACGCCGTGCAGCCGCAGAGGCAGTTCGGCGTTGGTGGACAGCACCACCTCCCGGCTCAGTTCCAGCTCATCCAGATTCATATCCGGCTGAAAGAAGCGGTTGAACAGCACCAGCCCCCGGGCGCCCGCCGCTTCCACGCCAGCGACAAAAGCTGGTAGCGCGGAATAGAAGGGCGACAGTTTGACACTGACCGGGATGGTGACCTGCTCCACCACCGAGCGCACCACATCGGTCTGGCGCTGTTCCAGGGTAGCGGCAGTATCGGACAGGTCAGTGACCAGATCATAAAGGTTGAGCTCGATGGCGGAGGCGCCGGCGTTTTCCAACTCCCGGGCATGCTGGGTCCAGCCCCCGGGGGAAGTGCCATTGAGCGACGCAATCACTGGAACATCCAGCGCGCTTTGCAGCAGTTCCAGGCGTTTCAGGTAGCTGCCGGAACCCATCTCAAACACTTCGGATTCGGGGAAGAACGAGCGTGCCTCGGCATCCATGTTGATGCGGGAATCGATAAAGTGGTGGGCGGCCATCTGTTCCGCCACCAACTGCTCCTCAAACAGCGAATGCATGACTACTGCACCGGCGCCGGCATCCACGCAGGCCTTGAGGGCGTCCAGATCATCGGTCAGTGGGCTGGCACCAACCACCAGGGGCGAGCGCAGGTCGAGCCCGAGCCACTGGATTGTCAGGTCAGTCATGATTGTCTACTCCCTTGTCCTGGTCTGCTGGCGGCTCATGGGGCTCAAAGTGAATGCCCGCCAGTTGCATGTACAGCTCGCGTTGGTCCTTCGCCGCTTCGCTGGCCGCGGTCACCAGTTGCTCATACCGCTGTGGATCCCTGAGTTCCAGCATGCGGAAGCGGGCTTCCTCCTGCATATAGGTCTTCATGGGCACTTTCTGGCGCACGGAGTCCAGTTGTAACGGTGGCAGGCCCTCGTGAATTCGGCGGGGGTCGAAGCGATAGATCGGCCAGGCCCAACTGTCCACCGCCCGGCGCTGCTGGGCTGGGGAATACACCAGATCATAGCCGTGGGCAATACAGGGGCTGTGGGCAATGATCAGTGCCGGGCCATCAAAGCTTTCGGCTTCCTGCAGAGCTTTGGCGGTCTGATTGCTATGGGATTGCATGGCAATCTGGGCAACGTAGACATGGCCATAGCTCATGGCCAGCAGGCCCAGATCTTTCTTGCGGGTTTCCTTGCCGGCGGCGGCAAACTTGGCAACCGCACCCATAGGCGTAGCCTTGGATTGCTGGCCCCCGGTGTTGGAGTACACCTCGGTATCCAGCACCAGCAATTTGAGATTCTGGCCCGACGCCAGCACGTGGTCCAGACCACCGTAGCCAATATCATAGGCCCAGCCGTCTCCGCCAATCACCCACACACTCTTCGGGCACAGTTCATCCGCCAGGCCGGCCAGTTCCTGTGTCTCCGGGCCTTGCTGATCCGCCAGCCAATCACGCAGCCAGCCCACCGCTTCCCGCCGTGCCGCCACGGCGGTCTCGTCGACAGTGGCACAGGGGCCCGTCAGGGCGCCGTAGAGTTCGGGGGGCAGCCGCTCTTTCAGTCCGTCCAGCAACTGTCGGGCCCGGGCCACCAGCTTGTTCAGTCCCATTCGCATGCCCAGACCCAGTTCAGCGGCATCCTCGAACAGCGAGTTGTTCCAGGTCGGCCCCCGGCCATCCGCATCCACCGTGTAAGGCGTCGTGGGCAGGTTGCCGCCATAAATAGACGAGCAGCCGGTGGCATTGGCAATCAGCAGGCGATCGCCCAGCAACTGGGTGAGCAGGCGAATGTACGGAGTCTCGCCACAGCCGGCGCAGGCGCCGGAATACTCAAACAGGGGAATTAACAGCGGCAGCGACTTGAAATCCCGGGGGATACGATCCCGGGGAACGTCCGGAAGGTTGCGCAAGAACGCCAGGTTTTCCGCCTCCGCTTCCCGGTGTTTTTCCGCCGGCCTCATGTTGATGGCCTTACGCTTTGGCTGGGTCCGATCCCTGGCGGGGCAGACCTCTACACACAAACCGCAGCCGGTACAGTCATCCGGCGCCACCTGAATCCGATAGTCGAGGCCCTCCAGTTCCGGGGTATGGGTCTCGGGTACCGCTTCGAAGGTTTCCGGGGCCCCCTGGCCGGCCTCCGGCTCGAAGACTTTGCAGGTGATGGCGGTGTGCGGGCAGATCATCGCGCAGAAGTTGCACTGCACACACAGGTCCGACTCCCAGACCGGAATCTCCTGGGCAATGCTGCGTTTCTCGTACTGGCTGGTGCCGGTCGTCCAGGTACCGTCCGGCGGAAAGGCGCTGACTGGCAGCTTTTCACCCTGCCCATCCATCAGCAGACGGGTGACTTTCCGGACGAAGTCCGGCGCATCTTCCGGAACCCTTGGCGGACGACGGCGGGTTGCCGTCACCGCCTCCGGCACAGACACTTCATGCAGGTTCGCCAGGGCAGAATCCACTGCCTCCACATTGCGACGCACCACCTCCGGCCCACGACGGCCCCAGGTCTGGCGAATGGATTCCTTGATCTGGGCAATGGCCTCATCACGGGGCAGGATATCCGCCAGGGCGAAGAAGCACACCTGCATGACGGTGTTGATACGTCGCTCCAGACCGGCCTTTTCCGCCACCTCAGCGGCATCAATCACGAACAGATGGGCCTTGCGCTCGACCAATACCCGCTGGGCTTCCACGGATAACCGATCCCAGGCCTGGTCCGGAGCCCAGGGCACATTGAGCAGCACCGTGGCGCCCGGAGCCGCATGTTCCAACACATCGAACCGCTCCAGAAACTGCGGCGCGTGGACGGCCACGAACTGGGCCTGACGGATTTGATAGCTGGAGCGGATCGGCAGCGGCCCGAAGCGCAGGTGCGACACGGTGGTAGCGCCGGATTTTTTGGAATCGTAGACAAAGTGGCCCTGGGCAAACAGATCCGTGCCCTCGCCGAGGATCTTGATGCTGGCCTTGTTGCTGCTGACCGTGCCATCGGCCCCAAGGCCGAAAAACAGTGCCCGGCGGGTTTTCGGTGATTCGATATCCAGTTCGCTGTCCACGTCGAGCGACAGGTGCGTCACGTCGTCGCGGACGCCCACGGTAAAGCGGGTTTTCGGTGACGTCTCCTTTAACTGGTCAAAGACCGCGCAGACCATGGCCGGGGTGAATTCCCGGGAGGACAAGCCGTAACGCCCGCCGATCACCCGGGGCAAAATCTCCCGGTCGCCCCGGCTATAGGCCTCCATCAGCGCGCCGCTGACTTCCAGCACAAGAGGCTCGCCCTGGGCACCGGGCTCCTTGGTCCGGTCCAGTACCGCCAGGTGTTTCACGGTCTCGGGCAGCGCCTGCAGGAAACGGTCCGTGGCGAAGGGCCGGAACAGCCGCACCTTGAGGACGCCCACCTTTTCCCCCTGCGCCATCAACCATTCCACAGTCTCGTGGGCGCACTCGGCGCCGGACCCCATCAGGATAACCACTCGCTCCGCTTCCGGATGGCCAAGGTAATCGAACAGCTGATATTGGCGACCGGTGATTTCAGCAAATCGCCCCATGACGGCTTCCAGACGTTCCGGAAATGCCCGATAGAACGGATTGGTGGCTTCCCGGGCCTGGAAAAACGCATCCGGATTCTGGGAAGTGCCCCTTACTACTGGCCGGTCGGGGGTCATCCGGCGGTTGCGATGTTCTTCCACCCCTTCATGAGACACGAGTGCCTGCAAGTCCTCGTCACTGAGCGCCACAATCTTGCCGATTTCATGGGAGGTGCGGAAGCCGTCAAAGAAATGCATCACCGGTACCCGGCTTTCCAGGGTTACCGCGTGGCCAATGGCGGCCAGATCCTGAGCTTCCTGCACCGAGCCCGAGGCCAGTAGCGCAAAACCCGTTCCTCGGGCGCTCATTACATCGGAGTGGTCACAGAAGATAGACAGGGCATGGGTGGCAACACTGCGGGCGGCAACGTGCATGCAAAAAGGCGACAGTTCGCCAGCAATCTTGAACAGATTGGGCAGCATCAGCAGCAGTCCCTGGGAGGCGGTGAACGTGGTCACCAGCGAACCCGCCTGCAGCGCTCCGTGCATCGCGCCAGCAGCCCCGGCTTCGGACTGCATTTCCACCACGCCCGGCACCTGGCCCCAAAGGTTAGGCTTGCCAAGCGCAGCCCAGTCATCCGCGTGTTCACCCATCGCCGAAGCCGGGGTGATCGGGTAGATGGCAATGGTTTCACTCAATCGATAGGCCACCGAGGCCACGGCTTCATTGCCATCCAGGGTATGGAATGCCATCAACACCACTCCTTGTCAAAACTGTCAGACTGCTTTGAGTCTAGGCGGGGCAGCTATCAGCCACAAGCGGTGGGACAGCTTGCCGAACCAAGCTTGCGCAATTCGTCAAAAAGCCCGGCCAGGGCAAGACGCTCACACATCCGCAGAGTTCTGGCTGTCGGGCTGTCGGAATACCGGTAAACCGGCCTACGCCTTGGCCCGGCCCAGCGACCAGAGCCCGAATACCGGGCCGGGCACCAGCAGCAGCGCCACCCAGACCCCCAGGTCACCCCACAAGCCGCTGGTCAGCCAGATGGCCGGCAAGGTGAGCCCGAACCCCACGGCATTCATTACCGCCAGCGACGAGCCTACCGATTCCCGCGGCGCCGTGGCCGCCGCCAGGGCGGAGAACTGCGGCGAATCCGCGACTACCGCAAGCCCCCAGACAAACAGCAAGGCAATCAGGAGCACCGGCGACAGCCCGCTTAACCAGGGGTATACCAGGCAAACAGTTCCTGAAAGCATCAGGGCCCGCCAGGCAACCCATTCGCTCCCCTTGGTACGGCTCAGTCTGCCGCCACCGATACAACCGGCTGCCCCTATTCCGATTACGGCAAAAGCCAGCCAGGGGATGAGCCCGTCATCCGCACCCAAACGCTGCAACTCCCGGCCAATCAGTAAGGGCGTCAGCGTCCAGAAGGCATAAAGCTCCCACATGTGCCCGAAGTAGCCACCGGCGACCGCCCGAAACCTGGGTATACGCAATGCCGCCAGACCCTGACTCAGGGGTATGGGACCACTGATTTTGGGCAGATGCGGCCCGTCACCCAACAGGAACACCATGGCACCTCCAGCCAGCGCCAACACCGATGCCACCAGTAACGGCAACTCCCAGGGCAGGCCGAATGTGGCGCCGCGCATAAGATGAGGCAATGCGGTGCCAAGTGTCAGCATGCCCACCAACCACGCCAGGGCCGCGCCGGCGTATTTCGGTGTCCAGGCAATGACCATTTTCATGCCGAGCGGATAGATACCGGCCAGGCACAGGCCTGTGGCAAACCGCAGCAGGAAATCCAGGGGTGGCAGATGGGCGGCAAAAACAAATCCACCGTTCACCAATGCCCCCAGCAGGCTCGACACCGCAAAAATCCGGCTGGCGCCAAACCGGTCCGCCAGCCCGGTTACAGCGATGGTCAGAGTGCCCACGATAAAGCCGGCCTGGACCGCCAGCGTCAGCCGGCCCAGATCGGTCTCCGTGAGGCCCAGCTCGCCGGAGAGCGATAACCAGACGCCGTTAACGCTGAACCACAGGGAAGTACCGAACAACTGGGCCAGCACGATAACAGGCAGGGGGTAACGTCTTAGCAGGTCGATCATTATTGTTGTCTTTTCTCCCTGGCTCAGGACTTTACCAACCGGTCCAGACGCAAACGTTCTCGATCATCAAACAGTCTGCGGCCACCCCAGGAGACCGCCATCACTGCACCAAAACCGGTGCCTGCCGTGATGATGAGCATCACCAGAATCTGGTATTTCACCGCCACCGCAGGCGGACTGCCCGCCAGAATCTGACCGGTCATCATGCCCGGCAAACTGACAATACCGGCAACCGCCATAGCGTTGATCGAAGGCATCATGCCACTGCGCATGGCCTCCCGCCGGATATCCTCCAGTGCCTGCTGCCAGGTTTGCCCCAGCATCAGCCGGTTCTCGATGACCGCCCGTTGCCGCCAGACCGACTCGTTCAGCCGGTCCAGTGCCAGGCTGACACCGGTCATGGTGTTGCCGAGCATCATACCCAGCAACGGAATGGCGTATTGAGGGGCATACCAGGGGGTTGGGCCGATCACCACGCTCAGCGCCAGCACCGTGACAGTAAAGGAGGACACGAACATAGCCCCGGTACCAATACCAAAGGCCCACCCTCCCTGCAGCCGCCGGCTCTGGCGCGCTACCACTTCCCTGCCCGCGACCAGCAGCATGACCAATGCCATCAGGGCAATCCAGTAGAACCCGGAGGAGGCGAACAGGACCTCCAGCACCAGTCCGATCAGGGCTAACTGGATGACCGTGCGCAAAGCGGCAACCAGCAGGTTGCGGGTAATGCCCAGTCGGGCCAGATACCCGGTCACCGCCAGGGCCAGAATCAGCAGAGCTGCCAGCCCGAGTTTCCACCAGACCAGATCAATCACGTCCATGGACAGGCTCCAGTCTGGCTCCGTAAATCCGGTAGTGTGCATTGGCGACGCGGTGGATCTGCGCCGGGTCGTGGGCAACCCAGAGGGTGGCAATCTGCCGCCGTCGAATCTCCTCAAGCAGCCAGATTTCAATGGTTTCCGTGGTCTCGCCATCCAGATTGGCAGTAGGTTCATCCAGCAACAGCGCTTCCGGTTGCATGGCAAGGGCGCGCCAGAGCGCCAGACGCTGCCGCTCCCCGGAAGACAGCCGGCTGACCGACCAGCCCATCACCTCTGGAGGAAAACCCAGCGCCGGTGGTAGCAGGTCACCAGTCGTACCAGGGAAGTGAGCAGCCACATCATCAAACCACCATTGGCTGTCCGCCGGCACCATCACCACACGCCTGCGCCACTGGTGCGCTGGCAGGGAAAGCTGATCGGTGCCATTGAGCGAGATGCTGCCGCCATGGGGCTCCAGGTCTGCAACGGCACGCAGCAACCGGCTTTTACCGCTGCCGGAAGGCCCGGACAAGCAGACCACTTGCCCTCCGGGCACAGCCATCGATACCTCATCCAGGCTGCCGACACGGACGCCTTCCAGCAATAGTGCCTTCAAAACCGGCTCGCCCGGGCAACTCCGAACCATTCACAAGCCTCCAGGCCGGTCACGACGCTGGTCGTCCGGTTTGCGAGACAGCCACGGCGCGACGATCTGGCAACAGGAGCGACAACATCGCTGCCATTACCACCAACACTGAGGATATCCACAAGCATGCTTCCAGGCCATAAGCCTGATAGACCCAACCGGACAAAATCGTTCCCAGCAGTCGTCCGGCGGCGTTGGACATGTAGTAAAAGCCCACATCCAGGGACACGCCATCACCCCTGGCGTAGGAGACTATCAGGTAGCTGTGCAGGGAGGAATTGATGGCAAACAG
Source organism: Marinobacter sp. B-21 (assembly GCF_056857895.1). NCBI lineage: Bacteria > Pseudomonadati > Pseudomonadota > Gammaproteobacteria > Pseudomonadales > Marinobacteraceae > Marinobacter > Marinobacter sp. B-21. The sequence goes on along the minus strand of NZ_JBSXNZ010000080.1, from coordinate 74,020 downwards.
CACCCCGAACAGCAGCAGACCGCCGATGACGACAAACTGAGGCGACCAGCCAGCCAGCAGGCCACTGGCAATGGCGGCGGGAATCAACGCCAGGGCAGCCGCCCAGAGCACGGCCGGCTGCTTGCCTTCCCTATTCCCGGTAATCCGGGGCGCGATGGCCTGGATAAAACCATAGCCGATAATCCAGATGGCCATGAAACCGCCCACTTGCCAGAAATCCCAGCCAAATACCGTGTGCAGATACACCGGCAGGGCCACCACAAACCAGACATCCCGGGCCCCGAACAGGAACATGCGCGCGGCGGACAGTACGTTGATCGCCCGGCTCTTGGACAGGATTTCACGGAACTTCGGCTTCGCCTTGCTCTTGCCCAGCTCCCGCCTGAGCAGGAACAGGCTCGCCAGCCACACAAGGCCCAGCGCCACTGCCATGATCACGACCGCACCTTTAAAGCCAGCGGCCACCAGCAACACGCCACCCAGGAAGAACCCCACACCCTTGAGGGTATTCTTGGAGCCGGTAAGAATCGCCACCCACTTGTACAGGGTGCCCTGCTGCTCATCCGGCACCAGCAACTTGATGCCGCTCTTGGCGGACATCTTGTTCAGGTCCTTGGCGATACCGGAGAGTGCCTGTGCGGCCATCACCCAGGGCACGGTGAGCATGGCCGCCGGCACCGCCAGCATGGCCAGCGCGACAATCTGCAGGCCCAGCCCGATATTCATGGTACGGTTCAGGCCCACGCGGGCGCCCAGGTAGCCGCCCACCAGGTTGGTCACCACCCCGAAAAACTCGTAGAAGATGAACAGCAGGGCGATTTCCAGCGGCGAATAGCCCAACTGGTAGAAATGCAGCACCACCAGCATCCGCAGGGCACCATCGGTGAGGGTGAAAGCCCAGTAGTTACCGGTGATAATCAGGTACTGTCGGATGGCGGCCGTCATATCACGCCGAGCCCACCCGGCGCGCCAGTTCGGCGGTGCGGTTGGCGTAGCCCCACTCGTTGTCGTACCAGGCATAGATTTTTACCTGGGTACCGTTGACCACCATGGTGGACAGGGCATCAACGATGGAGGAACGCGGGTCGGTCTTGTAGTCGATGGACACCAGCGGGCGTTCCTCATATCCCAGAACGTCTTTCAATTCACCCTCTGCCGCTGCTTTCAACAGCTGGTTCACGGTGTCGCGATCCGTGGGTGTTTCCACTTCAAACACGCAATCGGTCAGCGACGCATTGGTTAAAGGCACTCGCACCGCGTGGCCATCCAGCCGCCCTTTCAGTTCCGGGAAGATCTCGATAATCGCCGTCGCGGAACCGGTGCTGGTCGGGATCAACGAACTGCCGCAGGCCCTGGCCCGGCGCAGATCCTTGTGGGGCGCATCGATGATGGTCTGGGTGTTGGTGAGGCTGTGAATGGTGGTGATCGAACCGTGCCTGATGCCCAGTTTCTCGTGGATCACCTTTACCACCGGCGCCAGGCAGTTGGTGGTGCAGGAGGCGGCCGTGACGATGCGGTCGTTGGCAGGATCAAAGATGTCGTCGTTTACGCCGACCACGATATTCCTGGCACCTGCTTCCTTCACCGGTGCGGTAACCACCACCCGCTTCACCCCCTGGTCCAGGTACCCCTGCAGGGCGCTGACTTTCCTGTTGACGCCACTGGCCTCAATCACCAGGTCGCAGCCGGACCAATCGGTTTCGCCGATGGTCTTGTTGTGGGTCACGCGGAGTCGCTGCCCCTCGATAACAATCTCCGTACCATCGGCAGAGGCGTCATGGCGCCAGCGGCCATGGATGCTGTCAAAATTGAGCAGGTGGGCCAGGGTGCCGGCATCCGCACCCGGATCGTTGATGGCGACAAATTCCATCTCCGGCCACCCCCAGGCAGCCCGCAAGGCCAGGCGACCGATGCGGCCAAATCCGTTAATTCCGATTCTGATCTTGCTCATGATGTGCTCCTGAAGGGTCTGGTCAATCCAGTAAACAACGTAATGACTACAGGCACTGGACAGCCGGCCGTTCCGCCATGGCCTGCAGCCGCTCCAGCGGGCTCTTAATCAATGCGGTATTGCTGGTGGCCGTTTCGTCCAGCACCCGAACCAGCCACGAAGGCAACTGTGGATTCAGCGAATAGTAAATCCACTGCCCCCGGCGCTCCGTTGTCAGCATGCCAACCTCCCGCAGGGTCGCCAGGTGCCGGCTGACTTTGGGCTGGGAGACGCCAAAGGCTTCGGTCAGCTCGCAGACGCAGAGTTGTTCCTGGTTCCGGATAAGCAGCAGCGCAGCCAGGCGGAAGTCATCGGCCAATGCCTTGAACACCGCCACCGGGTCATAACTGAACGGTTTTGACCCGGTTTCTTTCTGATGGACGAGGGCAAAAAGTGCGATACGCTCTTTGATTTCCTTGAGCGTCAGGGCAAAGGTCCCGTGGCGGTTTGCCGGAACCGGGTCGGCAAAATCCCAGGCAATCGGCTGGGCCGGCTGGCACAGGGTGCCGCATTCGTGGGCGGCTTTCTCGCAGAGAGTAATGACGTAATCCCAGTCGCTCCCCTGCACATCCGCCAACCGCTTGCTGTGCAGACCCTCCGTGGAGATGCCGGCTTCCTCCAGAACCTGCAATGCCATAGGGTGCGGACTGGTTGGCTCGGTACCGGCACTGGCCACCTCAAACCGGTCCCCCGCCACGTCCCGGAGCAACGCTTCCGCCATCAGTGAGCGGGCACTGTTGGCGGTGCAGACGAACAAAACGCGGCGCTTCATATCTTCAATTCCGTATATTTGAGTTGCCACATATATATTTTAATGCATAATAGAATCTCCAGCGCACCGAGTAAAGGGGGACCTCACATTAAAATGGACAACACCAGGGAAGTTAGGGTGACGCCGTCCTCCGAAGGCATGGACCTTTTCGGGCGGTACCTGTCAGTCTGGGTGGCCCTGGCGATCATCGCCGGCGTGGCCCTGGGTCAGCTGACACCGTCGGTACCAGAGACCTTGTCCCGCTTTGAATACGCCCAGGTGTCCATCCCCATCGCCATCCTGATCTGGGCGATGATTTTTCCGATGATGGCGCAGATCGATTTCAGTGCCGTGGTCGGCGTGCGCAAAGAGCCCAAAGGATTGGCCATTACCACCATCGTGAACTGGCTGATCAAACCGTTCACCATGTTTGCCATCGCCTGGTTCTTCCTGACGGTGGTGTTCGAGCCGTTTATTGCCCCGCAACTGGCCAGCGAATACCTGGCCGGCGCGATTCTTCTGGGTGCCGCGCCCTGCACCGCGATGGTGTTCGTCTGGAGCTACCTGACCAAAGGCGATGCCGCCTACACCCTGGTGCAGGTGTCACTGAACGACCTCATCATGCTGTTCGCCTTTGCACCCATTGTGGTGTTCCTGCTTGGCATTTCCGATATTCAGGTGCCCTGGGATACCGTGTTCCTGTCGGTGGTGCTGTACATTGTAATACCGCTGACCGCCGGCTACCTGACCCGCCGCACGCTGATTGCCCGCCACGGCCAGCGCTGGTACGACGAGGTGTTCATGAAGCGCCTTGGGCCGGTCACGCCAGCAGCGCTGATCGTCACCCTGGTATTGCTGTTTGCCTTCCAGGGCGAAGTGATTCTGAACAACCCCCTTCACATTGTGCTGATTGCCGTGCCGCTGATCGTACAGACCTTCCTGATCTTCTTCCTGGCCTACGGCTGGGCCAGACTGTGGAAAGTGCGCCACTGCATTGCGGCACCCGGCGCGATGATCGGCGCCAGCAACTTCTTCGAACTGGCCGTAGCCGCCGCCATCGCACTGTTCGGCCTGCAATCCGGCGCCGCCCTGGCGACGGTGGTTGGCGTGCTGGTGGAAGTGCCGCTGATGCTGATGCTGGTGCGCATTGCCAACAAGACCCGGGACAGGTTTCCTGCGTGAATTGATCAACATCAGAAGGCACATTCGATCAGGTTGAGCCAGGAACCATGCTTGGGCGTGTGAACATACTCATAATTCCGGCTCACAGTCGGCGCCTTGCCCGGAACCGGCGGCAAGTCGGGAGCCGTCAAACCAATCGCTTGCACCCCTGGCTTCTCATCGACACTGACCGTGTAAATCGGATTCGGCCGGGTATTCGGGGTAACTGCCCTCAGGCTGGACGGGGAGAGCGCCCTGCGCGCGGCCACTCTCAATTGACTGGCCGGCCACCGCTCACGCCGGGGCGATGCGCCGACCGCTGTCCGGGTCGAAGAACACCACCTTCTTCATGTCGAACATCAATTCGGCGGTTTCACCCCACTCCACCGGGTGCTCCGGGTCGATCCGGCAGTGCACGTTGGTGTCGTTCAGCTGAATCAGCGCGATGACGTCCGGGCCCGTGGGTTCGGTCACTTCGATGGTGAATTCGCCCCTGGCCACGAGGGTCTGGTCGTTTTTCTGATCCTGGGGCTGGGTGATGTGCTCCGGGCGGATGCCCAGAATCACGTCCCGGCCCACGCGGTCGGCTAGAAATTCCGGTACCGGCAGTTTGATGGCCCGTCCGCCGTTACCACGTACCTCCGCCTGCAGACCGCTTTCTCCCTGCTCCACAGTCACCGGCACAAAACTCATGGCCGGTGAGCCCATGAAGCCGGCCACAAACAGGTTCTCCGGCCGGTCGTAAACCTCTTTCGGTGTACCCAGCTGTTGCAACTCACCGTCCTTGAGCACGGCAATCCGGTCCGCCAGGGTCATGGCCTCGATCTGATCGTGGGTTACGTACACAATGGTGGTTTTCAGGCGCTGGTGCAGTTTCTTGATCTCGGTACGCATTTCCACCCGCAGCTTGGCGTCAAGATTCGAGAGCGGCTCGTCGAACAGGTAAATGCGCGGCCGGCGGGCCAGGGCCCGGCCCATGGCCACCCGCTGCTGCTGACCGCCGGAGAGGTTCGCCGGCTTCTTGTTCAGCAACTGGGAAATCTGCAGCAGGTCGGCCACCCTTTCCACTTCCTGATCAATCTCGTGCTTCGGCAGGCCGCGGATCTTCAGGCCAAAGGCGATGTTCTCGCGCACCGACATGGTCGGGTACAGGGCGTAGGACTGGAACACCATGGCGATGTCCCGGTCTTTCGGCTCCATGCTGGAGATATCCTTGCCGTCGAGCACGATGGCACCGTCGGTGATGGTTTCCAGGCCCGCGATGGTGTTCATCAGGGTGGATTTGCCACAGCCGGACGGGCCGACAAGTATCAGGAATTCCCCGGAAGCGATGTCGATATCGATGCCCTTGAGGGTTTCCTCGGCAACTCCCGGGTAGGTTTTGCGGATGCTCCGCAGTTCCAGTTGAGACATTGTTGTTGTCCTCTCAGGTCAGCCTTTGACAGATCCGGCGGTCAGCCCCCGGATGAAGTATTTGCCGGCGACGATATAGACCACCAGCGTCGGTAGCGCCGCAATCATCGCCGCAGCCATATCCACGTTGTATTCCTTCACCCCGGTACTGGTGTTTACCAGGTTGTTAAGCGCCACGGTGATGGGCTGGCTGTCGCCACTGGCAAATACCACCCCGAACAGGAAGTCGTTCCAGATCTGGGTGAACTGCCAGATCAGCGACACCATGAAAATGGGCGTGGACATCGGCAGCAGGATGCGGAAGAAAATGGTGAAGAAGCCGGCACCGTCCAGCCGGGCGGCCTTGATCAGGGCATCTGGAATGGCCACGTAGTAGTTCCTGAAGAACAGCGTGGTAAAAGCCACCCCGTAGATCACATGCACCAGAACCAGACCAGCAGTGGTATTGGCCAGGCCAAGTTTGCCCAGGGTTGCGGCCATGGGCAGCAGAACCACCTGGAACGGCACGAAGCAGCCGAACAGCAGCATGCCGAAGAACAGGTCGGAGCCCTTGAACTTCCACTTGGACAGCACATAACCGTTGAAGGCGCCCAGCAGCGTGGAAATGAGCACCGCCGGCACGGTCATCTTGAACGAGTTCCAGAAATACCCGCGTATGCCCTCGCACTGGACACCGGTGCAGGCCTCGGACCAGGCCTTGGTCCAGCCGATGGTGGTCCAGTCCGTGGGCAGCGCCATCAGGTTGCCGGTGCGAATGTCCATGGGCGTCTTGAAGCTGGTCACCAGCATGATGAAGAGCGGGATCAGATACACCAGCGCGGCCAGAAGCAGGAGCCCATAGATGGCCACGCGGCTGGGACGAAAGCCCGGGCGAACCACATCAGTCATGGCGTTTCTCCCTCAGTTCCGAGTACAGGTAAGGCACGATCAGCGCCAGTATGGCGCCCAGCATCAGCATGGCACTGGCCGACCCCAGGCCCATCTGGCCCCGGGTGAAGGTATGGGCGTACATGAACACCGCCGGCAGATCGGTGGAGTAGCCCGGACCACCGGCGGTCATGGCCATGACCAGATCAAAGCTTTTGATGGCGATGTGGGCCAGTACCATCACCGCACTGAAGAACACCGGCCGCAGGGAGGGCAGGATGATTTTCCAGTAGATCAGCGGCAGGCTGGCGCCATCGACCCGGGCGGCCCGGATAATGGCAGAATCCACCCCACGAAGCCCCGCCAGGAACAGGGCCATAACGAACCCGGAGGCCTGCCAGACAGCAGCCATCACGATGGTGTAGATGGCCATATCCGAACTCACCAGCCAGTCGAAACTGAATGACGTCCAGCCCCAGTCATGCATCAGCTTCTCCAGCCCCAGACTGGGGTTCAGGATCCACTTCCACACGGTGCCGGTGACAATCATCGACAAGGCCATGGGATAGAGGTAGATGGTGCGGATAGCGCCTTCCTGACGGATCCGCTGATCCAGAAAAATAGCCAGCACCACTCCAATAACCAGGCAACTTAGAATGAACAGGCCGCCGAAGATGCCCAGGTTGACGGAGGCAGTCAGCCAGCGGTCATTGGCCATCAGCTTGGCGTACTGATCGAAGCCGACAAAGTCGTACACCGGCAGGAAGCTGGAACTGGTGAACGAGAGCACGCCGGTCCACAGCATGAAGGCGTACACGCCAATGCCTACCAGAACAAAGGTGGGGGCCACCACCAGCTTCGGCAGCCAGCGCTGGAGCCCGTCCAGCAGACGCGACGGCGCCCTGGCCACTCGCGCGGGATGATATTGGATCTGTTCCATGGGGGTTCTCCGGAAGCAGCGACGGGGCCACCGACGCGGTGGCCCCGGTCAGATCACAGTGCGGCCTGGATGGCAGCCGCCAATTGATCGGTGGCCTCGGCCGGGTCCGGGTTGTCCGAGTTGGCGAAGTTGGTCACCACATCGAAAATCTGACCCTGCACGTAGCTGGTGTTGGCCAGGCCATGGGCGAAGCTGGGCACCAGCCCGCCGGTTTTGGCGGTGGCCCTGAAGGCGTCCATGGAGTCCTGGGCGCAGGCGTCGAAATCCGACATGTCCATGTCCGTGCGCACCGGGATGGAGCCCTTGGCCTTGGTGAAGACGGTCTGGAACTCCGGCGACAGGATGGTGCGGGCCAGGTCCTTCTGGGCCTTCACGTTGTCCTCGTTATTCAGCTTGAACATGGCGAACGAATCCACGTTGAAGGTAAAGTCACCCGAGGTGGCCGGCGCCGGAGCGCACAGGTAGTCCTTGCCTGGCGTCAGGCCGGCGGCAGTGAATTCACCCTTGGCCCAGTCACCCATGATCTGCATGGCTGCCTCGCCCTTTATCACCATGCCGGTGGCGGTGTTCCAGTCCCGGCCCGCGGCGTTGTCGTCCACGTAGCTCATCACCTTAGCGAACCTGGCGAAGGTCTCTTCCATTTTCGCGCTGTTGATTACGTCCATGTCGTTGTCCACGAACGCCCGGCTGTAGTCCTTCGGCCCGAGTACCGCCAGTGCCACCGCTTCGAACACGGTGGCGTCCTGCCAGGGCTGGCCACCGTGGGCCAGCGGAATGATGCCGGCGGCCTTGAGCTTGTCGGCGACGGTGAAAAACTCGTCGAGGGTGGTGGGCACCTTGGCGTCCACCCTGGCCAGTACCTCCGGGTTCACCCACAGCCAGTTGACCCGGTGCACGTTTACCGGCACCGCCACGTAATGGCCTTCGTACTTCATCACGTCGGCAATGCGTGGGGGAATGAGCTGGTTCCAGTTTTCCTGAGCGGCAACGTCGTCGAGGCTGGTCAGGAAGCCCAGCTTTGCCCACTCCCGGATGTCCAGGCCCTTGATCTGGGCGGCGGCGGGCGGGTTGCCGGAAACGGCGCGGGTCTTGAGCACGGTCATGGCAGCCTCACCGCCACCGCCGGCCACCGCGAAGTCTTTCCAAGTGTGGCCCTGCGCAACCATCATTTCCTTGAGGGCGGCGGCCGCGCGCGCTTCGCCACCGGAGGTCCACCAGTGCAGGACTTCCACTTCACCGGCCTGGGCATTACCCAGGGGCATCAGGGCGGAAGACAGCGCCAGGGCGCCAAGGGTACGGGTCATGCGGTTCATACAGACTCCTTGTTATTTTTGTCAGCGACGACCGGCAGCCAGGGGCCAATCGGTCAAGAATCACTCAACGAGTATAGGGCAAGGGGCTGGCCGGCTAAGTATCAAACTGAAAACCCGATGTGACAGGCTTGTTACATAGCGGGCGCGGCCCCGTAGGGCGGTCCGGGACACGGCGGATTAGCGGCGGGGCAGGTCCAGGGTTACCCGCAGGCCGCCGCCGGGGCGGTTGTCCACGGTCAGTTCGCCGCCATGATTGTGGGCAATGTTGCGGGCAATGCCCAGGCCCAGGCCGTGGCCCTCCTGGTGCTGGCAATCGTGCCGGTAATAGGGGTCAAAGATCCGGGGCAGCGCGGCCTCGGGGATACCCGGCCCCCGGTCGTCCACCCGAATCCACAGACGGTCGGCGGAGTCCTCCAGGGTGATCACCGCCCGCTCGCCGTACTTGACGGCGTTGTCCAGCAGGTTGCCCAGGCAGCGGGACAGGGCCAGCGGCTTGCCCCGGTACGGCAGGCTGTGGCCCCGCACCGTCACCAGCGACTGGTCGCCGTCCCGGTAGGCCTCGGCCATGCGCGCCACCAACCGTTCAATGTCCACCGGCTCCACGTTCTCGTGTATGTCGGTGTCCTTGAGGGACTGCAGCGCGCCCTTCACCAGCAGTTCCAGCTCCAGCAGGTCATCCTCCAACCGGCCCCGCATGGCGTCGTCCTGGATCAGGTCGGCCCGCAGGCGCAGGCGGGTGATGGGGGTCTGGAGGTCGTGGGAGATGGCCCGGAACATCTGGTCCCGGTCACCGATGAAGCTCTGCAGGCGTCGACGCATGGTGTTGAAACCACGGGTAACGGCAACGATTTCAGCACTACCCTGCTCACTCAACGGCGGCTGTTTTTCATCCAGAGGCAAGTCTCGCGCTGCTTTGGCAAGCGTGCGCAGGGGGCGGGTCTGCTGACGCACCAGCCAGGCCAGCACCGGAAACAGAATGCCAATCATCACCAGGATGAACAGAATCTGCTGGCCCGGAATGCTCTCGTCCTCCAGCGAGACATAGGGCGCCGGCAACAGAGAGGCAAGATATAACCACTCCCCGTCGGCGACCTCAACCTGGGTGACCAACACCGGCGGTTTGATGGGCTCAAGAGTCAGCGCATAGTGCGCCCAGCTCCTTGGCAGGGCATCCAGTGGCAGCTCGGCATTCAGAATCCGCAGATCATCCGGGTGAACGAAATCAACATGCAAATTCACGCTATTACCCAACCGACTCCTGAGAACCGAAAGTACCTCCTCTCTGACTAGTTGCTTGCGCTCACTGTCGGGCAAGGCTTTCATGTCGATGCGTCTGTCGTTGAGCGAAACGAAAAACCGGGAGCCTCCCATGTCCCGCAACTGGTCGAGAACAATGTGTCGGTACTGCAAGGGCAGAGACTTGAAGAACTGTGTGGTGGCCGCCGCCGAATAGGCCAGGTTACGGGTAGTACTGACCAGACCTTCAATCTGATGGGCCCGGAAAGTGCCGACCCAGACCAGACTTGAAACCACCTGGGCAACTCCCATGGCCAGCAATGTCAGCAGCAGGATCCGCCCCAGCAAGGACGATGGCACCAGCCGCCATGACCGGCGTGGTTTGCCTTCTCCCCTGCGGTTACTCGCTGGCATGTCTTACCGAAGCGGCCAGAACATATCCCGCTCCCCGGACTGTTTTTATCAATTTTGGATTTCGCCCATGATCACCGAGACGCTGGCGCAAGCGGCTGACCGCCACATCCACAACCCGATCCAGGGGCATGGACTCGCGCCCCCGGGTTACATCGGAAATGGTGTCCCGGTCCAGCACTTCGTTGGGGTTGGCCAGAAACAACTGCAGCAGTGCAAAATCGGCTCCGGAAAGGGGGACCGTCTCGCCATCTTCCGAGATCAATTCGTGGGCAAGTGTGTCGAGGCGCCAGCAATCAAAGAGTAGGAACCGAGGGTTGTCAGATCGGGCAAAACTCGCTCTTCGGAGCAAGGCCTTGACTCTGGCCTGCAGCTCCCGGGCGCTGAATGGTTTGGCGAGATAGTCATCAGCGCCCAGCTCAAGACCTACCACCCGGTCGGTTTCGTCGGAACTTGCTGTCAGCATGATGATGGGCACTCTCGACTGTTCCCGTATCCGCCGGCAAAGGGTAAAGCCATCGTCACCGGGCAGCATTACATCAAGCACAATAAGATCGACATGGGCGGAATCCAGTTGGGACTGCATCTGTTCGCCATCCGCTGCGGTCAGCACTCCGTACCCCACACGGGTCAGGTGCTCCTCCAACAACTCCCGGATAGCGACATCGTCGTCAACAACCAGAATCAATGCCTTACTATCATTCATGGATTTGCATTCATGGACTTAACTTTTTTGTTATTCATGCGACAAGAGTACGCCCTGAAATTGTAAAGCAAAAACCCTGTTTGGGCGCCCGGGAATAGAAAACAGCGAATGCCTTGCCTTGCGACGCCTCCGTCTCCTTAAAACTGATAAATCAGCCTGAGGCGATTATTGAAAAAGGTAGGCTGACCATTCCAGCCCACGACACCCAGATTGTTGCTGACCGAGAGCCCTTCAAGATTCGGGTTCACTCCCGCCAACTGGTAGGTGAAGCCGACATCGAAACCGTAGCCGATCTGTCCCTTCTTGATAACCGCGTTGGCGGGGTAACCCTGGCTGCCACTGAAATCGTAATAATTGCCGTTGAATCCATAAGCGGCTTTGTGCCAGACATAACGGGTGAACATGGACAGGTTGTTTGTGACAGAGCCACTTAATCGGACACCATAAGCTCTTCCGGGGCCACTGTTTTCGATGCCCGCGTTCATCGTATCATCGAATAAGGTCCCGCTGAGGTCAGAATAGGGGTGAACGAAACCACCATTGCGGAAAGTGCCCTTATTGACCGGAGAATACTGCGCCAGTATTGATGCTTTCCAGTTCGGCCCCTGCACACCGAGTTTACCGCCATAGATAGCAGCGTCGATCTGACCAAGCGCCGCCGAGCCTGAATCCGTTTCATGCAGCGCCTGCAAGCGCACAAAGGGGCGAAGTCCATTGCGTGCAAGCGGTGGAAGTTGGTAACCCGCCTCAACGTATCCCATTTTCGCAATATTGAAAAAATTGTAGAACCATGCCTGCCCGAGCAGCCCCCCCGCCGAAGTTTGCTGCTGATACTGCAGCCCGGCTGTCAAAAGGCCGGGTTGCGCGCCGACCGGGTAGCCAGTTGTATTGCGATTACTCCATTCGTCCGTGAAGCGACCAAGCGAACGCGTGAACCGGCCGAAATACAGTTTCATATCGGGAGTTGAAGAACCCGCATCATAAGCAAACGGCATGTATTGCGACACTTCATATTGCGAATTTCTGACCTCCTGCGGACCGTGTTTCTGAAAAGAATCGAACAGCGAGAGAGTTCCTGAAACTCCGTAAAAAGATCTTGGCAGGAGGGTATACATATCGGTGTTGGCAAAGGGAGTATTAATCAATTGTCTCCCGGCACGCACACGCAGACCCTGCCCCTGATACTGCAGAAAACCTTCGGTGAGCTGGTTCAGGTCCTGAGGCTGCCCGAGGAGCCCTTTATAGACGCCGTCATCGTAACTGACCAACGGATGCGTCGTGAAAAGGGAGGTATGGGCACTGAAGCCATAAAGACTCCCGGTGGACATGGATATGTCGCCGCCATACGCTGTGCCACGACGGTCAAAAGACTGACCTTGCTCCGCCACTGTCCCCTGCGGCACAGGGTAGGGAGCGTTACCGGAGTTGCGGCGACGAAAATCGTAGATACGAAGATTGCCCGATATGCTGGCGTCGTCGACAATGCTGGACTTGAAAGCGTCCCGAAATGTCTCTGCGTGGCCGGGCGCGGCAAAACCAAGACCAAGGATGACACACAGTGTGACGAGATTCGTGGGGGAAAAACAATGCCGACGTGCGGGATTATCATTAGTAATTGCACAGGCAGGTGAAAATAGTCGTTGTTGCTCGAACATGCCTTCTCCTTTTGTTTTTATGAGATTTTTTTGTAATTTGACTGCAGCTTGCAGTGAGCATCCGCGGCAGTGTGCCGACGATGGCAGCGGCTTTCTCAGCCAGGACCAACCGCGAATTTCACTATAGGCGGGAACATTTCCGGGAGAGGTATCAAAGTGTAAGACGAATGCAACACCCTGGTTACATTGGTCAGACCGGCCAGAGGCAAGGGGCTTTTAGGGGGGGGTAAGCGTTCGGGTTTGCCTGCTCAGACAAGCCTGGAAGGCATCTTTCTGTCTCGACATCCGGCTTGTTGGGATGTGTGTGGGTACCCGGGAAAATCTTGTTCAGTCGGCGCTGGCATCAAACGCATCATCTGTTCAGCCACCCCCCACCCTGCTAATATCGCGCCCACATTTCTGACGCACTGAACCGAACGGAACCTACCGAATGGACGTTTTCCAGGCCCTTTTCCTTGGCCTTCTCCAGGGACTGACCGAATTCCTGCCCATATCCAGCTCGGCCCATCTGATCCTGACGCCGGTTTTCTTTGGCTGGGATGATCAGGGCGTGGGCTTCGACCTGTCTGTCCATTTCGGAACCCTGCTGGCCGTAGTGCTCTATTTCCGGCAGGATGTCTTCGGCATCGCCCGAGACGGGCTGATTTCCGTTAGCCGGCGCAAGATCGTTGGCCAGGGCGCCCTGGCCTGGTACCTTATCATCGGCACCATCCCCGCGGGTCTGGCTGGCCTGGCCTTGCTGGACATGATCGACAACGAGCTGCGGGCCGTGGAAGTCATCTTCTTCACCACCCTGTCCTTCGGCCTTTTGCTGGGTATTGCCGACTGGCTACCCACACGCCAGCGCACCCTCGACAAGCTCAACTGGAAAGACGCACTTCTGGTCGGCATCGCCCAGGCCATGGCCCTGGTGCCCGGCACCTCCCGCTCCGGCGTCACCATCACCGCCGGCCTGTTCCTGGGCATGACCCGGGAAACCGCCTCCCGGTTCTCCTTCCTGCTGGCCATTCCGATTATCGTGCTGGCATCTGCCGTGAAGCTGCTGGAAGTGGCAACCTCGGATGTTGTCGTGGACTGGAGCGGTTTCCTGATCGGCGGCATCACCTCTTTCCTGATGGCCATAACCGCCATTCATTTCTTCCTGAAGTGGCTCAACACGGTTGGCATGTGGCCGTACGTGATTTACCGGGTGATTCTGGCCATCGTCATCTATGCGGTTCTGATGCGCTAAACACCCTCCTGAGGCAATAAAACCGTTCGGCGTGTTGCGCATGCCAAGGCTTTCAGGATCGTTGAGAGACAGGTACTGCTGGTGGATACCCGGGCTCACATGAATAGAATCTTGAGCCCGATCAGCACAATCACCACGCCGCCGACAAATTCCGCTTTGCCCTCAAGGAAGGTGCCACTGCGGGTACCGATATAGACTCCGGCTACACTGAAGAGCAACGTGACCACACCAATAACCAGGAAAGCCTGTAAAGGCGCAACATCCAGCAGGGTCAGGGCAAATCCGGCCGCCATGGCATCAATGCTGGTGGCAATGGCCAGCATCAACATAACCCGATGGGTGATGATTGCGATGTCCTCTTCTACCCCTTCGGAAAATGCCTCATAAATCATCTTGCCACCAACAAGCGCCAGCAGGATGAACGCAATCCAGGGCGCATAGACCTCAACCCAGCCAAGCACACCCTGACCGCCCAGGTAGCCGATCAGTGGCATCAGCCCCTGAAACACCCCAAAATACAGCCCCGCCATGACGGCGAGCGATGATGCTTTTTTCTTGTGCTTGGAACCCAAGCCAATCGACACGGCGAACGCATCCATACTCAGTGCCACGGCCAGCACCAACACTTCAATCATGCTCTTCAAGCTCCAGTTGCAGTAACGGGTAACGATCTGTCAGCAGACTTCCAGCGGCGCATAGGCCAGCACCAGCCATTTGGCGCCGTCATCAAAGTTCACCTGCACCCGTGTATGGTGCCCGGTTCCCTCTGAATTCATAACGATACCCTCGCCGAACTTCGGATGGCGCACCCTCTGCCCCAGGCTGAAGCCGGACTGCTGCGCCGAGTCCTGGGCGAACAGACTTTGGTTTGGCCGCTCAACCATGGCCGGGCGGGTGACGGTGTTGCGTAAGCGGACTTCCTGCAGGCAGCCACCCGGGATCTCCCGTACGAACCGGGACAGGGCGTTGAACTTTTCCTGGCCATACAGGCGGCGGGATTCAGCGTAAGTGAGCACCAGTTTTTTCATGGCCCGGGTAATACCCACATAGGCCAGGCGCCGTTCTTCTTCCATGCGGCCGGGTTCTTCCAGGGACATGCCGTGGGGGAACAGGCCTTCCTCCACACCGGCCAGGAACACCAGCGGAAATTCAAGGCCTTTGGCGGAGTGAAGGGTCATAAGCTGGACGCTGTCTTCATGGTCTTCGGCCTGGGATTCCCCGGCGTCCAGCGCCGCCTGGGCGATGAATTCCGCCAGGGGATCAACGCCATCCTCTACTTCATAATCAGACAGTGCGTTGACCAGTTCCTCCAGGTTTTCCACCCGGGCCTGGCCTTTCTCGCCTTTTTCGCTGGCGTGATAGTCTTTCAGTCCACTGTCTTCAATGGTCTGCTTCATCAGGCCATGCAACGACGCATCGCCTGCCATCTCAGACAACCCTTCGATGATGGCAATGAATGACTGCAGCCCGGTTTTGGCCCGGCCTTTCACCTGCCCGGCTTCCAGCAACCGTTCGGCGGACTCCCACAGGGAAATGCCCTGCTCCGTGGCGTATTCCCGAAGCTCTGCCAGGCTCTTGGCACCAATGCCCCGGGGCGGCACGTTGACCACCCGCTCGAAGGCCGCGTCATCGCGCCGGTACTGCACCAGTCGCAGGTACGCCAGCGCATTGCGGATTTCCTGGCGATCGTAGAACCGCAGGCCGCCGTAAACCCGGTAGGGAATGCCCTGGCGCATCAGGGATTCTTCCAGCACCCGGGACTGGGCGTTGGAGCGATAGAGAATCGCCGATTCACTGCGCAGGTTGCCGTCCTGTACCCAGGCGGAGATGCTGTCGGCGATGTAGTTGGCTTCGTCCTGTTCGTTGAAGGCCGCGTACAGGCTGATCGGTTCACCCTCCGGGCCGTCGGTCCACAGCTCCTTGCCCAGCCGGCCCTGGTTGTTGGCGATCACCGCGTTGGCCGCTTTCAGAATCATCTGTGTGGACCGGTAGTTCTGCTCCAGACGCACCAGCCGGGCATTGGGAAAGTCCCGCTGGTACTGCTGGATGTTCTCCACCTTGGCACCCCGCCAGCCGTAGATGGACTGATCGTCGTCCCCCACCACCGTCATTGGCACCCGATTGCTGGCGAGCACCTGTAGCCAGGCGTATTGAATGGTGTTGGTATCCTGGAACTCGTCCACCAGGATGTGCTGGAATCGGCTCTGGTAATGGGCCAGAAGCTCCGGCCGATGCAGCCAGAGCTCGTGGGAACGCAGCAGCAGCTCACCGAAATCCACCAGACCACCCTGCTGACAGAGCTTTTCGTACTGGCGGTAGATTTTCAGCATGATCGACAGGAAATGATCACCCGGATTCTCCTGGATATGATCCGCCCGCAGCCCTTCGTCCTTCTGGCTGTTGATGAACCACTGGGCCTGCTTGGGCGGCCACTTGCTCTCGTCAATCTGGTTTTCCCGCATCACCCGCTTGATCAGCCGCAGCTGGTCGTCGCTGTCCAGTACCTGGAAGTTCTCCGGCAGGCCGGCGTCTTTCCAGTGCGACCGCAACAGCCGGTGGGCAATACCATGGAAGGTTCCGAACCAGAGGCCGCGGGCAGGAATCTGCATCATCTGCTCGATGCGATACCGCATTTCCTTGGCGGCCTTGTTGGTGAAGGTCACCGCCAGGATGCCGGTGGGCGGAACCCGATCCACGGTCATCAACCAGGCGATCCTGTGGACCAGGACCCGGGTTTTGCCACTACCTGCGCCCGCTAGCACCAGCAGGTGGTCGTTTTGGGCGGTGACAGCTTCGCGCTGGGCATCGTTCAACGGATCGATGATGTGGGAGACGTCCATAAAGAATCGGTTCGCTACTGGTTAAATAAACAGGTTTGTGAGTATAACAGGAGAAAAGCGGGATTTGTGTTGGGCTTGGGTTAGCCCTCTTCTTTCGGAGGCGTAGCACGAGGGCGGGCCCCTGTTCAGGACACGCTACGAGCACATCCATGTGCGCTTGGCTGTGGCCATCCATGGCCACAGACAGTCCTGAACAGGGGCCCGCCCCCGTACTTATCTTGCTTGGGAGAAAGCTTTTCTATCAGAAACCTCTGGGGACCGTCTGAGCTTCTACAAACTCAAATAGCCCTTCAAGGCCGCCCTCCCGGCCGATGCCGGACGCCTTCATGCCACCGAACGGCGCTTCCGGCGTCGGGCCGGTGCCGGTGTTCCAGCCGCAGTGGCCGAAACGGAGGCCGGCGGCAACACGCTGGGCGCGCTCGGCATCGCTGGTGAACACATAGGATGCCAGGCCGAACTCCGTATCGTTACCGGCTTCGATGACCTCTTCTTCCGTGCGGAACAGGGCCATGGGCACCAGCGGGCCGAAGGTTTCTTCCCGATAGCAAAGCATATCCCGGTTCACGCCATGCACCACCGTGGGCGGGAAGAACAGACTCTCGTCGAGTTCGCCGGGCTGCTTGCCTGCAACCAGTTTCGCGCCTTTGTCGAGAGCATCTTCCAGGTGACGCTTCACTTTGTCGAAGCCGGCCTGGTTGATCAGCGGGCCGAGATCGACATCACCGTTGATGCCATCACCCACGGTCATCCTGTTCACGCGCTCAGCAAGCTTCTGGCCAAAGGCATCGGCCACTTTCTCGTGCACGAAGATGCGGTTGGCACAGACGCAGGTCTGGCCGCCGCCACGAAATTTGTTGGCGATCAGGTTATCGGCGGCGGCGTCCAGATCGGCGTCGTCAAAGACAATAAACGGCGCGTTGCCACCCAGTTCCAGAGCCAGCTTCTTGACCTGATCGGCGGTATCGAGGATCAGCTTGCGACCCACTTCGGTGGAGCCGGTGAAGCTGAGCATGGGCACGTCCGGGCTTTCGCACAGCACCTTGCCGATCACGCTGGCCTTGCCCATCACGAGGTTAACCATGCCATCGGGCAAATCGGTGTGTTTGTCCATCAGGGTGAACAGGGCAATCATGGTCAGCGGGGTTTCGCTGGCCGGTTTGATCACCGACGGGCAGCCTGCTGCCAGGGCTGCAGAGAGTTTCTTGGCGATCATGCCGATGGGAAAGTTCCAGGGCGTGATCAGGCCGGTAACACCAATCGGCCGGTAGTGGACGGTCCAGGTGCAGTCTTTCGGCTTTTCCGGGATGGTGTGGGCATCCAGGGCCTGGATGTGCTTCGAGCAGTAATCGAAGAAGCCTGCGGCGTAATCCACTTCGCCCTGGGCTTCCTGCAGCGGTTTGCCGTGCTCCATGCACAGAATCCGACCAACCTCTTCCTTATTGGCCTTGAGCGCATCCCGGATGTCTTCCAGCCATTTTCGGCGGGTTTCGATCGGGTAGGGACTGGTCAGTTTCAGGGCCGACTTGCCGGCGGCCACGGCCGCCAGAATGTCCTGCTCCGGCATTGACGGCACTTGCGCGATGACTTTACCGGTGGCGGGATTGTAGACATCAAAGGTGTTGCCGTCGGCGTTGTCTGTCCAGCGACCGCCAATGTAGCCAGTCATCTTTTTCAACAGGGGTGACTCGATCATCTTGGCTCCTTTTCGGTAGTTGGCGGCGTCCCTTACGGGACGGCATTGCGTCAGTAGCTTAGGTCTTTCATAGTGAGTGTTGTAGCGCAGCCTGTAAAGTCAAGGGCGGACTATTGATCATCCTCCGACTGTGCCTATACTCGGAGAACCAGACATTCAGGAGGCCGGACAATGAAAGCATTTTTCCATCCCGCACAGGACCAGCACATTCCACAGACTTACTTTACCCGGGGCCAGATGCGTCAGCCCCAGGAAGTGCCGGATCGTACCGGGCAGATGCTGGATGGCCTGAAGGAGATGGGCGTGTCAGTGCTTCAGCCGGCGGATCAGGGCGCCGGCCCAATCTCGAAGGTTCACGATCTGGGTTACCTCCGCTTTCTGGAATCCGCCCATCGTCGCTGGAAACAGATGGATGACTGGGGCGACGAGGTCATCTCCAATATATTCGTCCGCGCTCCCAATCACCTGACCGGCATTCTCGCCGAAGCAGCCCGTTACCAGGCCGATGGCAGCTGTCCGATTGGCGAGCATACCTGGCATGCCGCCTACTGGTCCGCCCAAAGTGCCCTCGGAGCGGCCGATGCCCTGATTGCGGGTGATCGTACCTCCTACGCCGTGTGTCGCCCACCCGGCCATCACGCGCGGAGGGATGCCGCAGGCGGCTTCTGCTACCTGAACAATGCCGCCATTGCCGCCGAGCACATGAAAACCCGGTTCCCGAAGATCGTGATTCTCGATACCGACATGCACCACGGCCAAGGCATTCAGGAGATCTTCTACGATCGCAGCGACGTGCTCTATATCTCGATCCACGGCGACCCCACCAATTTCTATCCGGTGGTCACCGGCTTCGGGACCGAGCGGGGCGAAGGCGAAGGCTTCGGTTACAACATCAATATGCCAATGCCCCACGGTTCATCCGAGGACGATTTCTTTGCGAAGCTGGACGAAGCCCTGACCGCCATCAAACTGTTCCAGCCGGATGCCCTGATCCTCGCCCTTGGCTTTGATATCTACAAGAACGACCCCCAGGCCAAGGTATCTGTGTCGTCAGAAGGCTTCTGCAAGCTCAGTACCCACGTGCGAAAGCTGGGGCTGCCGACGCTGGTGGTTCAGGAAGGGGGCTATGATCTGGACACGCTCAGCGAGAATGTCCAGCAGTTCTTCAAAGGCCTGGAGGGCTGAAATTTCAGACGGCGGGCGCGTAAACCTTCACGTTTTCGTGCCCTTCGGCTTTCAGGTGCCCCGCGTGCATGCGGCTCATGGTGCCGCGATCGCAGTACAGCAGATACTGTCGATTCCCCGGCAGGTCCGCCATCTGCCGGTTAAGTTCGTAGAACGGAATCTGCAGGATTTCATTGCTGGTCAGTTCCAGGGGTGCCTGCTCCCCCTCTGAGGGATGGCGCACGTCGATAATCACGTCATCCACTGCCGGCGTCTGCACCAGCTCGACCTCCTCCGGCGTAACGGTCGTTTCCAGCAGGCGGTTTACCGGGGTTTCCTCCCGGGCGTCAATGGCATTCGCCAGAACGGCCGCGTTCATCTGGGCTTCATCTTCTTCCACCCGGTGCAGTTTGGCGCGGGTTGCAGGCTTCCGGGAGATAACGCCGCAGTATTCCGGCATGGTGCGGGCGTAGGATTCGGTGCCAATTTCCCGGGCAATCCGGATGATGGATTCCTTGTCCATGGACACCAGCGGGCGCAGGACCACTTCGTCAGTGGCACGGTCCACTACATTCAGATTGCTCAGGGTCTGACTGGACACCTGGGCCACGGCATCGCCGGTCACCAGGCCAATGGCATTGTTCTTCCGGGCAATCTCGGCTGCGGCCACCAGCATCTGCCGCTTCAGTACCACACCCCAGTGTCGCTGGCTGACCGAACGCATGATCTCGGCCACCACACCCTCAAACGGCACGGCGATAAACTTGGCGCTGTGGGAGGCGCCGTAGCGGTCCCAGAGGTAATGCACCACCTGGCGCACGCCAACTTCGTGGGCGGTACCACCCAGACTGAAAAACAGAAAGTGATTGCGAAGCCCCCGCCGCATCATCAGGTAGGCCGCGACCGAGGAGTCGTAACCACCCGAGATCAGGGTCAGAACGTTCTCGACACTGCCCAGCGGGTAGCCACCCAGGCCCCGATGCTTGCGGTGGGCAATATGGAACTGATCGCCCTGAACTTCGATGCGCACCTCAACCTGGGGTGACTTCAGATCAACCCCGGTGGCGCCGGATGCCTGCATGAGTGCAGCGCCGACCATCCGCTCCAGGTCAATGGAGCGGAAGCTGTGCTCGCCATGGCGACGGGCCCTGACTGCGAAGGTCTTGCCATTCAGGCGCCCGGAGAAGGCCTCAACGGCCTTTTCGGCAACATCCTCAAGGCTGACAAGCGGAAACGCCCCGATTTCCTGGATGGTGGAGATGCCCGGAATGCGCAGAAGCGCTTCAACTACCGGGCCGGACAGACGGCGACCATCCGGCACCTCCACGTCGACCCGGTCCCAGCTGCCTTCCACCCGGATTTCCGGATCCACCCGGACAAGGAGCTTGCGTATGTTCTGCCTCAGATGACGCATCTGTTGGCGGCGGACGGGCTTGCTTTTGATGGCTACTTCCGGGGCGGGACGAATCAACAGTTTCATAAATCGGAATTTTGTCGGGTGGCGTATGAAAGGGAAAGCGCTTAGTGTACCGTTTTGACTCCGTGCCTCAAAATCAGGCATTGCCGCAACATTCAGGAGCTTCACCGTTAATGCAGGAAATGACCATCAATGCCCTGGTCTCCCCCGAGGGCAGCCTTGAAATTCTTTCCAATCACGAGGTCAACCGGCTCAAGGACCGCAGCGAAGGCGGCCTGTATCGCTTGTTCCGCCAGTGCGCACTGGCGGTTCTGAACACCGGCATAGAAACCGATGACTGCAAGGCCCTGATGGAATCCCATGCGGAGTTTGACGTCCGGCTGGTACCGCAACCACGTGGCCTGAAGCTGGAGCTGATCAATGCCCCTGCCCACGCCTTTGTCGACGGCCAGATGCTCAGGGCAATCCGGGAGCATCTGTTTTCCGTTCTGAGGGATATTATCTATTCACACTCGATCCCCCAGTCCGCCGCCGGTTTTCGCCGGGACGATCCTGAAGACCTCACCAATTACGTATTCCACATCCTGCGGAACGCCCGCGTCATGCAGGCGGGGCGGCAGCCGGATCTTGTCGTTTGCTGGGGCGGCCACTCCATCAGCCACGCGGAATACCAGTACAGCAAGGAAGTGGGCCATCAGTTGGGCCTGAGAGCCCTGAGCATCTGCACCGGTTGCGGGCCAGGCGCCATGAAGGGTCCGATGAAGGGTGCCACCATCGGCCATGCCAAGCAGCGGGTAAAAAACGGCCGCTATATTGGCATCACCGAGCCCGGGATCATTGGGGCAGAGGCGCCGAACCCCATCGTCAACGAACTGGTGATCATGCCGGACATCGAGAAACGTCTGGAGGCGTTTGTCCGCTGTGGCCACGGAGTGATTGTGTTCCCGGGCGGTGTCGGCACCGCCGAGGAAATTCTCTACCTGCTGGGCATCCTGCTGCACCCGGACAACGCCGACCTGCCCTTCCCGGTGGTGTTCACCGGCCAGCAGGAGAATGCCGAATATTTCGAGATGATCGACAAGTTCATCCGCCACGCCCTGGGCGATGAAGCGGCGAGCAAGTATGAAATCATCATCGACGATCCGGTGCGTGTGGCGCAGACCATGAAAACAGGCATGAAGGAGGTGGAAACCTTCCGGCGCGCCATGCAGGACGCCTATTATTTCAACTGGATGCTGAAAATCGACCCGGTGTTCCAGTTACCCTTCGAGCCGAATCACGACAACATGCGCGCCCTTGAGCTGCACCGGGACCAACCGGTACATCTGATTGCCGCCAATCTGCGTAAGGCTTTCAGCGGTATCGTTGCCGGGAACGTCAAGGAGGGAGGAATCCGTCAGGTTCAGGAGAAGGGACCGTTCGAAATTGCCGGCGACCCGAGCCTGATCAAGCCACTTGAAGCGATGCTGGAACAATTCGTGGCGCAGAACCGGATGAAGTTGCCGGGCTCTTCGGCCTATCGACCCAGCTATCGGATTGTCAGCGGGGCGGCCTGAGCCGCACCGCTGACGCGGCAGATGGCTTACTTGCCGCCGTCCGACGGCAGGCTGGAGAAGTATGCCGCCAGGTTTGCGATGTCCGTATCGCTCAGGGCCGCAGCCTGGCCCTGCATAATGGCCGCCTGACCACCAGAGCGTTCCTTGTTCTTGTAGGCCTTCAGTGCCGAGACAAGGTATTGCTCGTTCTGGCCCGCCAGGTTCGGATAGGTCGGGATCTGTGCCAGGCCGTTCTGGCCGTGACACGCAGCACAGACTGCCGCCTTGGCCTTGCCTGCCGCGGCGTCTGCCGCAGAAACCACAGCAGGAACT
This sequence comes from Marinobacter sp. B-21, assembly GCF_056857895.1. Taxonomy (NCBI): domain Bacteria; kingdom Pseudomonadati; phylum Pseudomonadota; class Gammaproteobacteria; order Pseudomonadales; family Marinobacteraceae; genus Marinobacter; species Marinobacter sp. B-21. The sequence continues at coordinate 51,364 of NZ_JBSXNZ010000080.1, read as the reverse complement.
GCAGCGCTGAACGCAAAGATTCCCACAATAGCGTAGTGTTTCAGATTCATTGCCATTACCCTCTCATCATCGTTTTCGGATTTTCGACCGGCACCTTGAACCGGACGGTAAACTGACTAGCATTTATAGCACAGAGCCCCGGAACCTCAAATGTGATAGATCAAGGGCCTTCCTCCGACGTTGGTCCTCTTTACCTGTCCTGGCTATTTAGGTGACAGTACGACCGATTCCGTGCCAAGGATTATTTTCATTTTCCGGAGATACCCTCAATGTCTGTAGAGGCCCAGGAACTTGCCTGTCGCGAAGGCCACATCGGCCTGCTGACACTGAATTCACCCGGCACCCTCAATGCGCTTTCCGACAGCATGATTGAGCAGGCCCAGAGCACCCTGGACCGCTGGGCCGGGGACGACCGGATCTGCCTTGTTGTCCTGCAGGGCACCGGTAACCGGGCGTTCTGTGCCGGCGGGGATATCCGGCAGCTCTACGATGCCATCATTGATCCCACCGATCCCGAAAAGCCGGCCCGCTTCTTTACCCGCGAATACCGGCTGGATTACAGCCTTCACCGCTTCCCGAAACCGGTGGTTGGCATTGCCCAGGGCGTGGTTATGGGCGGCGGCCTTGGCCTGTTTTCCGGCTGCCGTTATCGTCTGGTTACTCCGGACATTACGCTGGCCATGCCGGAAATCGCCATTGGCCTGTTCCCGGACGTGGGCGCCAGCTGGTTTCTGAACCGGCTTCCCGGACGCCTCGGCCTGTTCATGGGATTGACCGGCGCTCGCCTGAATGCCACGGACACCCTCCGCGTCGGCCTCGCCGATCTGGCAATCCGGCCGGAGGACCGTGACAACCTGATGGCGCGGCTACAGGAAGAACGCTGGACCGGCAAGGCCGCCGCCAATGACAACCGCCTGTTCCGGCTGCTCAGCCGGGTCCAGACCCCCGATTACCGGGCGCTGCCGGTCAGCCAGTTGGAGCAGCATGAGCAATACATCGCCCGGCTGAGTTCCGGCGACGAACTGCCGGAGATCGTCGATCAGCTGTTGTCGGCAGAGGTCGGCAGTGAGTGGTGGAATACCTGTATGAAAACCCTCAGGACTGGCTGCCCGGTGTCGGCATGGCTGGTGTGGACACAGCTGAAGAAGGCCCAGCAGATGTCACTCAGGGATATTTTCCGGATGGAGCTGGCGATGGCATCGGAGTGCACCCGCAGACCTGATCTGAAAGAGGGCATCCGGGCCCTGGCCATCGACAAGGACCGCAACCCACGGTGGTCCTATGAGCGGATTGCCGATGTGCCCGAGGAGGTGGTTGCGGCCCATTTCATGCCGGAATGGAACGATGAAACCGATCCGATGGGGCTGGAATAGTCCTGCGGGACATCGACTAGAGCGTAGCGCCCGCCTGTACCAGCAGCATCTCCAGATCCCGGTTGTTGGTGGCGCGGGCAATGTCCAGCGCCGTCTTGCCGCTGTCAGCCCGGTAATTCACATCGGCGCCGGCGGCCACCAGCATTTCAGCCGTCAGCAAATCACCCCTGGCGACAATCTTCATGAGCAGGGATTCTCCACCCTGGCTGACATTGACATTGGCACCGGCCGACAGCAACACCTTGACCACAGACAGATGCCCGTTCTCAGCGGCGCGCATCACCGGGGTATAGCCCTCACGATCGCTGGTGTTCACATTGGCACCGGCCGACAGCAACAACTGTACACGCCTTTTTTCGCCATTACCGGCGGCTGAAACCAGAAGCACATCGGCCTCGGCCAGGGCCTGCTGGGTGAGATTTACCGGCTGGCTTTGGGAAGCGCAGGCAGATAAAAAAGTGAACAGCGTGAGCAAAATCAGCAAAGAGCGGGGAGAGCCGGTTCCCTTGGCCATAACAAACAATCTCGGTGGAAGGATAGGTGCGCCTATTCTGGGCAGCCAACGCCGGGAATTAAATCGAGCGGTTCACAACTCCGGCCCGTTTTCCATAAGATCGTGAACCAGTTGCCGCAAACGGTCTTCGCCATCCTTTTGCCCCCGGCAAAGCTTCTCAGCCTGAAGTGAGGACCATGGCCGGCCCTGGAGTACCGCCCGACACCACAAGGCCAGTGGCTCCTGATCTGCCAGCCACGCCATGATCCCCGGTGTCCGGCTCAGTTTCCGCAACACCGGGACGGTCATCTGGAATCCCCGATGACCGTTGGCGAAGTTGTGCAAATCCCGCAGGTCGTCGTTATCGGGCGGCGGCCCCGGTGGCAGATCGGCGCTGATGCCGGCGAGCAACCGCGGTTCAAACTCCGGCCAGTTTGCCGGCACCAGCGTCAGCCAGTGCCCTCCCAGCCGCTGACGGATACGCTCCGCCAATTCCGAGCCTGCCGGGCTGGTACCCCGGATCATCTGCAAGGGGTATTCACCGCTTGACGCCTCCTGCTGCAGGCCCGCCCGCACCACCTGCAAGCCACAACTCTGCCAGAAGGCCAGCAGATCGGTGCTACCACCAAAACTGGTGCCGAGATAATCCCGTCCCTGCTCGCTGGCAAAAGCCTTTGCTGCCTCAACCAGACGGTTCCCGATACCCAGCCGCCTCGACTCGTCCGATACCGCGATACGGACCACCCGGAGACACCCCAGAGAGGCTGCTTCCGGATAACCGCTATGACTGGCCAGTGACTGGGGCAACAGATGGCCGCGGATACGACGGGTACCGAGGCTGACCTGTTCCGCCAGTGCCGGCTCAAGCCCGCCTTCCAGTGCACACCAGAGCACGCCCACCGTCTGGTCGCCAATTCGTGCCCGCCAACTGCGGGCCGCCGGGTCGTCCAGCCATTGCCGGAGATCGGCCGGGGCAGTCCGGTAATGGGCATCCACCAGCAGGCCGAAGGCATCAGACAGCTCCGGATCATGTGCCTCTGCCGGCTGCCACGGCTGAATGATCAGTTCGTCCGAACTGGCAGCAGGACCTGGGGATTTACCACCACCGTCCGCCGCCAGCATGAACAATTCTGAGACCAGGGCTTCCAGCGGATCGCCCTGGGCCCAGCGCACCGGCTCGGTCAGGCTGAGGGATTGCCAGTGGGGCGCTGACTGCTCCAGCACCTGACGGAAACGTATGGAAAACCCCCTTCCTGCCCCCTCATAGCCGTGAACCGTGGTGGAAAACGCCACCCGGGGCCAGCCCAGGAGAACGGCCTTGAGCAGGGGGGCGGGAATGGCGGCGGCCTCATCCACCATGACCACCTCGGCCTCCGGGCGCGAGGCCAGCAGTTCCCGGATCGGGAGGTACCTGAGGCGCCCTCCGCCGCGGGTCGTCAGTTCCCCGGATCTGGCGCTGGCCAGTTGATCCCCCAGTGCTTCGCGGGCATGTCGAAACAGGGTTTCCACGCTCTGTTCCGACGGGGCAGAAACAAGGATGTCCTGTCTGCCGTGTTGCAGCAGTTGCGCCGCTGCCATACCCAGGGCCGCGGATTTACCCCGACCCCGGTCCGCAGTCACGATCACCGGTCGGCGTCGGCGGCCGAGGCCAAAGCGAACCAGACGCTGGATCAGTTGTTCCTGATCGGGCGTGGTTTTAATGGTAAAGGCAGTCTCCGGAATGGTTAGAGAGGGTAAAAGCGAGGAGGACGCACCGTCCGGCGTGATTCGGATCGCCGCCTCGTGATTCCTCAGAATTCTGGCCATGCGGGCAGCAAAGATGTGCCCGCCCTCATGGTCCAGGCCAGTTCTGGAATAGTCCGGATCTGCAAATTGGCGCCACTGCTCAAGGGGCGGCATCAGCCAGAACAGCAAACCGCCCGCGGTAAGTGCTCCGGAAAGCGCGGCGAAGGCATCCGGCGGATTGCCCTGCCAGCCGTCCCAGACAATCACCGGGAGTTCACGGCCCAGCCATTTCCGGGCCGCTGATGGTGCAAGCCGGGGCAGGCGATTGTCGGGAGTGTCCGCAGCCGGACCGGTCCAGACGCCGGTCTGGAAGTCCAGGCCTGGCAGCAAGCCGGCCAGCCACCGGATCGCGGCATCACGGGTGCCTTCCAGCAAAACAAGCCGGCGTTCGCCGCGGGCAGCGAGGCTTTGCTGGAGGTTGCGCCAGGCTTTTGTGCACGGCGCGGTGTTGATGCCGGTATGGCTCATCAGCTGAGGTCAGTGCCCTGGGTCTTGAGGTCGTCGAGGGCGCACTTTTCCAGGGCGGCCTGGTGGGTGGCCCGCAGGCGCACTCTTGGTGCGCAGCCGGCGTCGAAGGCTTCCTGCCAGCGGGCGGCGCACAGGCACCAGCTGTCTCCGGCTTTGAGGCCTTCGAAGCCGAATTCGGGTCTGGGGGTGCTGAGGTCGTTGCCACGGGCTTTGGAGAATTCGAGGAATTCGTCGGTTACTACGGCGCAGACGGCGTGGAGGCCGAAGTCATCTGGGCCTACGTTGCAGCAGCCATCACGGTAGAAGCCGGTGATCGGGTCTTTGCCGCAGGTTTCCAGTTTTTCGCCTAGTACGTTTATGGATTCTGACATTTGCATCTTTATCTGGGCCTTCTAACTTTGGAGTTAGCGGGACATTGGGGGCAGCCAGTTGGTGAGGGGCCTTCCAAAACACGCTCCTTGCGGCACATCCCTGTGGCGCTTGGGCTCCGCCATCCATGGCTCCGCACAGTTTTGGAAGGCCCCTCACCAACTGGCTGTCATACCTGGGAGTTAACGTCCTCACACCTCGAACTTTGTCAATTATGCGGTAGCGGTATCCGCTCTACCAGCAGCCCGTTACAATACCGGCCATGCCGACCGAATCCCAAATCCCTGATACCCCCAACCTTCCGGATTATCTCACCGATGAGCAGCGGGCGATTATTACTGCCGGCTATGAACATGCGGTGATCACCGCCGTGGCCGGGAGCGGCAAGACGTCGACGCTGGCGTGGCGGATACGATATCTGCTTGAACAGGGGCATGACCCGGACCGGATGCTGGTGTTGATGTTCAATCGCAGTGCCCGGGTGGATTTCGAGCGGAAGTTGCAGGAGGTGGGCGGTCAGAGCGGGCTGGCGTTGCCGGAGATCCGGACCTATCACGCCATGGGGCTGCGTTTGTACAGGCGGTTTGTCCGGGAGGGGTACCTGCCGGGGTTTTCGGAGAAGATCCTGACGGATCAGGAGATCAGTTTTCAGGCTTGGCAGCTGACGCGGCGGCTGGCGCCGGAGGATCTGGCGGACGAGATCCGGCGGAGCAAGAAGGATTTTGTGGAGACGGCGACGGGCTTTATTGACCTGGTGAAGACGACGCTGTCGCCGGCGGAGGTTGTGTTTGAGGAGTTGGGGTATTCGGACAAGCACCGGTATCTGATTGATCTGTTCCACAGCTTCGAGCAGTGGCGTAAGGGCCAGGGGCGGATCAGTTATGCGGATATGCTGTATGAGCCGGTGATGGCGATCCATCAGAATCCGCCGTTGCAGCGGCTGGTGGGCAACAAGATGGATCTGATTCTGGTGGATGAGTACCAGGACACCAATGAGGTCCAGCATCTGTTGCTGCGCTATGTGGCCGGGGACCGGGCCCGGGTGACGGTGGTGGGGGATCCGGACCAGACGATTTACGAGTTCCGGGGCGCCAGGCCGGAGTTTATTCTCAAGCGCTTCAGCGATGAGTTCGAGAGCCCGCTGGAGCAGACGCTGAGTTACACCTTCCGCTACGGTCACCGGGTGGCCCTGCTGGCGAATCATCTGATCTGTCACAACACCGGTCGCAAGGATGTGCTGTGCCATTCCCACCCGTCCACGCCTCAGACGGAGATTACCCTGCACCGGGTGGAGAGCGATGCCGATACGGTGTTGCAGATTCTGCAAAACCAGACCGAGCCGGCTTTGGCAGGCTCCGCCATTCTGTTCCGGGTGTGGAGCCAGAGTGTGCCGATCGAGCTGAAGCTGCTGGCACAGCGGATTCCCTACCGGATTGATGCCGGCAAGGGCGCCCTGTTCAGCCGGGAGGTGCAGGCCATTACTGCGCTGTTGATGGTGGTGACCGGGAAGCTCGAAAACCTTCCGGACGAAGACCGGCTGGAGCAGGCCCGGCAGTTGTTGCGGTTTCCCCATATTGGCCTGAAAGAGCCGGAGCTGGAGCAGCTGGCGCGGTTTCTTTCGGGCTTTTCCAGCGGCTGGCACGAGCGGTTGCTGGCGATGGATTTTGACGCCCTGGCGCCGATGGCGGCGCGCAAACTGCGGAAACTGGGCGAAGTACTCGCGCAGCTGCGCAGTTACGGCGGGCCGGTGGCGGGGCTGATCAGCGTCTACGCCGAACATACGGACCTCTATGAGGGTATCCGGAGCCTGGCGCTGACCCATGAAGGTGCCGAGGAACGGATCGATACTATCCAGGGTTTCCGGCAGTACCTGAAAAGTCTGGACGTAACCGCCGAGGGCGCCCTGGCGCACCTGAAGGCCCTGAAGCAACAGGCCGGCGCGAAACAGCAAGATGGTGTTCTGTTGTCTACCATTCACCGCACCAAGGGGCTGGAATGGCCCACGGTGATCATTCCCGGCCTGCAGGAAAAGTACCTGCCCTACAGCCCGCGGCCCCAGGACGATGCCCGAGGGTTTCTGGAAAGTGAGCGGCGACTGCTGTACGTGGCCATGACCCGTACCCGCCAGCACCTTCACCTGATCACCCGGCCTGCCAGCGCACAACCGCACCTGGACGGCGATCAGGGCCCCAGCCGGTTTGTGGGGGAGTGCTGTTTCGAGCTGGCCGGGGAATTCGGGCGATGGCTCGATGAGCGCAGCCCGGCCGGAACCGGCACTATCCGGCTGACCGCCCCTCTTACGCCGGTCAGCCAGCGCTATGCCACCCGGGAGAACGTCACTCTGGAAGGTCAGGCCGCACAATCGGCGAGTTCGACGGAACCGCTCTGGCACCACAGGCGCCTGAGCCACGCGATTTTTGGCACCGGCTCCGTGGTTGCCGAGGATGAAAGCTCGTTTGAGGTGCATTTCGACAATGGTGAAACCCTGAATTTCAGCAAGAAAAGTGCGCACCTGTATTTCACTGCTCTGGTCTGAACCGACTTCCGGCACGTAAACGTCAGCCAGGTACAGTTGCTGACGTAACAACTTGTATCATTATTTTGTCTTTTTTGGCCTACTGGCCTAAATTCCGAGTATACAAGCACTTTTCATGGGAAAGTGTGGTACCACAACGACAATGAACAGGAGGTTCTGCATGAACATCATGCGTCCGGTTACCGTGGCCGCCCTGGCCACTGTTCTGGCAACCCCGGCCCTGGCCGATCGCCAGGAAACCGTCTACATCAACCCGTTTGCCGGCTTTCAGCTGTTTGACGACAAGCGTGATCTGAGCGAAACCGGCACTTTGGGTGTCGGCGTGGAATACCGCTTCCAGCCCCACTGGTCCGTGGAAGCGCTGTACTCCAGAGCCGATGCTGACCGCAAGTACGTACCCGGCGAGTCGGAGTTTGAGGAAGTACGGGTGGATGGCACCTATTACTTTGCAGGTCCGGACGAAGCCTGGAACCCGTATGTGTCCCTCGGTGCCGGCTATGCAGATTTCGGCACTGATACAAGCGGCGTACGAACGGCCGGCAGCAATCACGATGAAACCCGGGTCAACGTGGGTACCGGTTTCCGCTACAACGTCAGTGACACGGTTTCTTTGCGCGGAGACCTCCGTGAGTTCCACGGCATTGATGAAAGTACCTTCGATACCCAGGTTTCTCTGGGGATCAGCTTTGCCTTTACCCGGACCATTGCCCAGGCAGCTCCTGAACCCGTGGATTCCGACGGTGACGGTGTTCCCGATTCCCGGGATCAGTGCCCGGGCACGCCCGCAGGCACGACCGTTGACAGCACCGGCTGTGAACCGGATGCCGATCGCGATGGCGTTGTCGATAGTCGCGACGATTGCCCGAACACGCCTCCCGGTGCCGAGGTGGACAGCCGTGGTTGCGAACTGGACAGTGATAACGACGGCATCGTCAACAGCCAGGACCTGTGCCCGAACACTGCCGCCGGCGCCGAAGTTGACGAGACCGGTTGTGAGGGTGTCGTCGAGACTATCGAGACCTTCACCATCGAAGTACAGTTCCCGACCAACAGCTCTGTTATCGGTAATGCCTTCGATTCAGAGATCCGCCGGGTGGCCGATTTCCTGAAGGCAAACCCTGAAACCATCGTGGAAATTGCCGGCCATTCCGACAGCCGCGGTACTGCCGACTACAACCGTGCGCTTTCCCAGCGCCGGGCTGAAGCCGTTGCCGGCCGCCTGACCGGACCTCTGGGTGTTGATCCGTCCCGGGTAAACGCCGTAGGTTATGGTGAAGAGGCCCCGATCGCTTCCAACGACACTGTGGATGGCCGTGCCGCTAACCGTCGGGTAGAGGCGCGTATTCAGATTCGCCGTTAAGTACCGGTCGAAATCTTAGTGGATGGAAAAGGCGCCTGCATGAACGGGCCTACGTGTATTTCAGGGAAGGCTGTGTTGAACGGGTGGAGTACCGGGAACCCTGACGGCATCGATCAGCAGGTTGCGGGGTGTCAGTGCCCGTTCACAGAAATGGCCCAGCCGTACCCGATAGCCCTGCTCTTCCAGGAAAATCGCGTAATCCAGAACTACCCACAGTTCCAGCGGGCGCCGGAACAGATGCCGCACCAGATCATGGCGGCGAACCTGCGCCAGGCGCTGCGCACCAAGGTCCAGCCAGGCATCAAAATCCGTATTCCCGGGCAAAGCCAGCTGTTTCCTGTCCGCCGCCCAGCGGCAGAAGGCCGCAAACCCTTCGTTCATCAGCCGGGCCGGATGGGAAGGCACCGGGAGATATTCGTCGCACCCTCGCAGGTGGCGCTGCAAGCCATCAAAACCCAGGCGCCACTGGCTCACCAGCCGGGTCTGTTCACGCACTCGTGCCGGAGCCGTGACGGTTTCCTGAACCGCCAGCCGCAAGTCAATCCGGCTCGGTTGAAGCAGCGTGTCATGGCCGGTCGCTCGCTCCGAAAGCGGTCGATAAAGGTCTTCGCCGGTCAGATGGTAGCAGCAGGGTGACACGCTCAACCTGGGCAGCCCCATTTCGCTGCCTCGGCGCAGTAACTGCCGGTGCAGATCCCCACACGCATGCAGGGCAACGCCGTGGAGATTGTCTGGAAGCGTGAGTTCCGAAGCCATGACATCCTGGCATGAGATCGACACCGGGTCCCCGAACTGCCGGGCCAGGCGATTGCCGTCGCGGACCAGTTCCGGATTCCATTCGTAACCCTGTGTCCCAGGGCAAAACGGTGCCAGTGTCCGTGACAGATGCCCCTTGCCGCAGCACCAGTCAAGGGCCGGATATTCCAGAGGCGCCAGTGAGGCTGCAAAGGCGCCGGACTGGAGCCGCTTTCGACCCGGCATATCGGTTGCCCGGACTTCCGGAAGAGTCGCTTCTGCCACCTTGTCCCCGGAGGGCGAGAGCTGCGGCACCTGGACCAGTTCGGCATAACCTGTCAGCGACGGCACAAACCGGGATGCCTGCCTCGCCAGTTCATCCGGGGCCTCATCCAGATGTTCGCAGTCGCTATCAGAAAGCCCCGCCACCATGGCGGCCAGTTCCGGATAACGCCGGGTCCAGGCCGGTTCCGGATTCATGAACGGGGCCGGTTGCCAGAACTCGCGGTGCTGCAACAGCCAGTCGTTCAGCTGTTGCCATCGCTGGTAAAAAGATGCCGCGCCGTGGTGTAAACTCGCCGCCGGAGGTAACGTCATGCAACTGGCCTTTGTACTTGTTGAACCCAAGGTTCCGGAAAATGTCGGAGCGGCCGCCCGGGCCCTTTGCACCATGGGCTTCGGCGAGCTCTGGCTGGTCAACTCCGACCTGCACACCCGGCCGGAGGCCCACTGGCTGGCCCATGGCAGCGATCATATCCTGGACAGTGCGCGCATTTTCCCCGATCTGGCCGCGGTAAGAAACTCCGTGGACCTGCTGATGGGCACCTCCGCCAAGCCAAGGCACCAGCGGCGGGACTGGCACGCGCCCGCGCAACTGCGGGAGCTTCTGGCCAGCAAGGGCACCTCTGTTGCCCGGGCCGCACTGGTGTTTGGCCGTGAGGACCGGGGGCTGTCCAATGAGGAACTGGCGCTCTGCGACCTGCTGACCGGCATTCCCATGAAGGTGGCCTACCCCTCCCTGAACCTCGCCCAGTCGGTGATGCTCTATGCCTGGGAAATGTCGGGGCTTTCCGAGGCCTATGGTGTCCAGCACGAACACGCCGAAGAAAGCCGTCTCGGTGCGCTCAGGAGCCGGCTTGAGTCGTTACTGCCGAAGCTGGACACGCCGCCTGAGGGAAAACTGTCCCACTGGGTTTTCGAACGGCTGCCGTTGTTGTCCGATCGGGATATCGGGTTTGTTCATACGCTGTGCTCTAACGTCGAGCGCGCGCTTGGCTCTCAGGCGCGCTCAGCTTCTGAGAAGAAGCCAGCCGGATAAGCCCTCCCGGGCCTTTTGCGCGCACCGATTTATTGAAACTACTCCTGGAATCTTCCTGGGCGGAAGGCATCCAGACAGATGGCTGGTTCCTCGCCCTCGATTACCTGGGCGATGACATCTGCACTGCCGGCGGACAGGGTCCAACCGAACGTGCCGTGGCCGGTGTTGAGGTAGAGGTTGTCTCGGGGACCTCGTCCAATGATCGCCGGGCCGTCCGGCGTCATGGGGCGAAAGCCGGTCCAGGTTTCTGCGGCGTCGAGGTCGGCGCAGCCGGGGAACCGGGATTCGACCGACTTTCTGATAGTTGCCAGTCGGGCTTCGGGAATATCCCGGTTGAAATCGGCCAGCTCGACAAAGCCGGTGGCGCGTAAACGATTCCCCAGACGGGTGGACACCACTTTGTAGTTGTCGTCATGAATGGTGGAGGCCGGGCCTCGTTCCGGGTCTTTCAACGGAACCGTCAGGCTGTAACCTTTCACCGGATAGATGGGCAGTTCCAGGCCCATGGGCTGAACCAGATGATTGGACCAGCATCCGGCGCTGATCACAACGGCATCCGCTTCCAGGGTTTCCATACCCCCATCGCTTGTCCTGACTGAAACTGCACTGACCTTGTGGTCATCGGCGATCAGCTTTTCCGCTTCCACGTTGTAGCGAACGACCACCCCCTTTTCCTCACAGGCTTTCGCCAGCTCCCGGGCGAACAGGTGGCAATCGCCGGTGCCATCGGTGTCGTAGCTCAGGGCGCCGTAGAGGGGGCCGTTGCCGGCCATGCCGGGTTCCGCTTCACGGACCTGCTCGGGAGTAAGCAAACGGGATGGGATGCCCAGCTCGTTCAGCAAATCGTGGGTGGCCCGGTAGCCTTCCAGTGCCTCCGGCGTACTGGCCAGGTGCAGCAGACCCTGGTGGGCGCCGTCGAACGCCAGACCGAGCTCCCTCTCCAGTGTCAGAAAACGTTCACGGCTGTGGATACCGAGGCGTAGCATGGCGCGCCGGTTCAGCCCGAACAGCCCCGGAGACCAGGCGTAACGAAGGGTGGCGAACAGGAATCTGAGTGTTTCCACCGAAGGTGGCACCCGCAGTTTCAGGGGGCCATCCTGCTTGAATAGCCAGGGCAGCGCCTTGAATACCATGGCGGGATCTGCCCAGGGGTAGACCACACCGTAGGAACGCTGGGCCGCGTTGCCCTTGCTGGTTTCGTTTCCCGCAATGCTGTGGCGCTCCAGTACCGTAACCTTGTGACCCCGGCGATTCAGCTCATAGGCGGTGGTCATTCCCACTACGCCGCCACCGACAACAACAATGTGCATGTGCCTCTCCGTCTTGTTTACTTCACGCCGTTTTTGGCCAACAGGCGGCGGTATTCGTCCAGCACGCCCTCGTCTTCTTTCGGGTATTCCGGAGCCAGCCGCTGCAACTGTTCCGCCAGCACGGCTGCAACGACGGCCCGGGCCTGGGGTTTCCTGTCACCGGGCACGATGAACCAAGGCGCTTTCCCGGTGTGGGTCGCGGCCATGGCTTCTTCGGCAAAGGCCTCGTATTGGCCCCGCTTCTCCCAGCCATCGATATCCGACTTATCGAACTTCCAGCGTTTGCGGGGTTTGTCGAGACGTTTTAGAAGCCGTTGGCGATGCTCGTCTTCGGACAGGTTGAGCCAGATTTTGATCAGCGTGGTGCCCTCCTCCACCAGGTGGCCCTCGAAGTTCCGGATGGAGTGGTACCGGTTCTGCCAGTTGTAGCTTTCCGGCTCGTGAACCGGCCACACCCTTTCGGCGATGACCGCCTCGTGATGGCTACGATTGAACGCCACCATCTCGCCGAAGCCCGGTAAAAATGGCATTACCCGCCAGAGAAAATCATGGCGGGTTTCCGCGCCCTGGGGCCGGCTGAACGACCAGGCGTGAAAACCGGCAGGATCCGCGTAGGTTGCCAGTGTACGGATCAGGCTGTCCTTGCCACTGGTGTCGGGGCCGTGTGCAACCAGTAGTAAGGCCCTTGCCCGATTGGCCCACAACCGGCGCTGGTATTCACCAATCTGCTCCAGGCTGGTTTCCAGCGCGGGAAGGTTCTCGCCATCATCCAATAGCGTCGGGTAATCCCGGAACCTGGGTTTGTTGGCGTCAAAAAGAAAGGAACGGGCAAACGCCGATAACGTCATCAAGATGCTCCGTGGAACTCCCTATCAATCTAATGCAGGCCGGCAATCGTACAAGCTGGTAAACTTGCGTGAGCCAATTCTCAGAATAGCAGCCTTAGCACCGGTTGTGATGGAGTGTAGTGCCCGGTAATGAGTAAAAAACGTCGTGAGATTCCCGTATTTGGTCACCCGATCATCGAGACCCACTGCCATCTGGATTATCTCAGGGAACGCCCCCTGGAGGAGACCCTGGAGCAGACGCAACAGGTCAACATCGAGAAAGTGATCACCATTGCCGTGTCCCCGGACAACCTTGCCCGTGTTCGTGAGCTCAGCCAGATTGCCGCCTGGGTCTATGGCACGCAAGGCATTCATCCCCATGACGCCGAAAGCTATTCTGATGAGGTGGAGGCCGAAATCCGCGCCCATGCCGGTGACGAGAAAATCGTGGCGATTGGTGAAATCGGACTGGATTACTTCTATGACAACGCCGACCGGGAAGTTCAGCGCCAGGTGTTCCGGCGCCAGCTTCAGATTGCCTGCGATACCGACCGCCCTGTGGTCATTCACAGCCGGGAGGCAGACGAGGACACCATCGCCATCCTCAGTGAGTTCGAGGCCAGCCTCAAACGCCGTGGCGTGATTCACAGCTTTACCTCCGGGCCAGGCCTGGCACGATACGCGCTGGATCAGGGCTGGTGCCTCGGTTTCAACGGCATCACCACCTTCAACAAGGCGGAAAACGTGCGAGACATTGTCCGCATGGCGCCCCTGGATCAGATCCTGCTGGAAACCGACTCACCGTTTCTCACCCCGGTCCCTTACCGTGGCAAAGAAAACGCGCCTTTTTACCTGCCGTTTGTCGCGGAAAAAATCGCAGAGGTGAAACACCTGCCGCTGGATGACGTGATTACCCGGACCTACAAAAACAGCCTGCAGACGTTTTTCCCCGGACAATGATCAAACGCATTCCTATCTCGGCATTGAAGGTCGGCATGTACATCAGCGACCTGAACAATGACTGGATTCCTCATAACACCCAGCGCAAGCGCGGCGTGATCAAAAAGGAGGAAACCATTGAGAAAATCCGCCGGATGGGGGTGCAGTTTGTCTATATCGACGCCTCTAAAGGTGCCGACACCCAGGACTCCGAAACCGCCTCCGAAGTGGATCGCCGAAACGAATCCGCCCTCCAGCGTGCGGGCGAGCAGGCGCCGGGTCTGCGTCCGCATGTTCCGCTTACTGAAGAAATTGTGATTGCCCGGAAAATTCACAGCCAGGCCCAGGGGCTGGTGGGCGATTTCATGAATAACGTCAAGATGAGCGCCGCCATCGACATTGCCCCGATCCACCAGTTGGCGGATGAACTCCAGCGTTCGGTTTTTCGGAATGCCAACGCCCTGAGCTGTCTCGGTCGCATTCGGGAGAAGGACAATTACCTCCTGGAACACTCGGTCAATCTGAGTGTTCTGATGTCACTGTTCGGAAATTACCGTGGCCTGCCAGCCGACGTTCTGCACCAGACCATTGTTGGCGCGCTGCTCCACGACCTGGGCAAGATCCTCACGCCAGATGAGATACTGCATAAACCCGGGCGCCTGACCCCTGAAGAATTCGAGGTCATGAAACTGCACGCACGGCATTCACGGGATATTCTCGCCGCCACCGAGGGCATTGGCGAACTGACTGTCATAACCGCCGCCCAGCATCATGAACGTATTGACGGCACTGGCTATCCCGAAGGACTGAAGGATAGTGAAATCTCGGAATATGGTCGAATGGTCGCCATCAGCGATGTCTATGACGCCATTACCGCTGACCGGGTCTACCATAAGGGCATGACGCCAACCCAGGGCATGAAGAAGCTTCTGGAGTGGAGCGGCGACCACCTGGATCCCGAGCTGGTAAAGCAGTTCATCCGCTGCATCGGTCTCTATCCGGTGGGCTCTATGGTGCTTCTGGAAAGTGGCCGTCTGGGCGTGGTGGTGGAAACCAGCGAAAGTGACCAGAGGCTGCCGACCGTCAGGGTTATGTTCCACACCAGGTTCCGTATGCCGATCCCCGTTGAAACCATTGACCTCGCCAAACCCGGTATCCAGGACCGCATACTGCGGTCTGTCGACCCGGACGAATATAAGATTGATATCCGGAAATTTCTTGTCTGACCACCGTTTAAATCCACGGAAGCTCTGCTAAGCTCAGCACAACGTCACTTTTAACGCAAATACCCGGAAATGACCGCAACCCTTTTCCAGATTCTGGGCGGCCTCGCCCTGTTCCTGCTGGCCATGGAAATGATGACCAACGGCCTGAAAAGCGCTGCGGGACAGCAGTTGCGCCACATGCTCGGCCACTGGACCAAGACGCCACTAAGAGGGTTCGCGGCAGGCGTTCTAATCACCGGGATCGTTCAGTCTTCCAGCGCCGTCACGGTTGCCACCATCGGGTTTGTCAACGCCGGCTTACTGAGCCTTGCGCAATCACTTGGCGTTGTCTTTGGCGCAAACGTCGGCACCACTATGACCGGCTGGCTGGTAAGCCTGGTGGGGTTTGGCTTCAAGATTGAGGCTTTTGCCATGCCTCTTCTGGCCGCCGGGATGGCGATGAAATTACTGGGCCGAGAACAGCGAAACCGGTCCCTGGGGGAAGCACTGGCGGGGTTCGCGCTGTTTTTCCTGGGGCTCTCGATACTCAAGGAATCCCTCGGCCAGTTAACCCTCGGCTTTGACAGCACAGAGGTCCTCGACAGTGGTTTCGGCCTGCCACTTTTCATTCTCTTCGGGTTTCTCGCCACCGTTCTGATGCAATCCTCAAGCGCAGCCCTGGCCATCATACTCAGTGCGGCAGCCAGCGACCTCTTATCACTACAGGACGCTGCCGCTGCCGTCATCGGAGCCAATCTCGGCACCACTTCCACCGCGGCCATTGCCGTTCTCAAGGCAACAGCCAACGCCAGACGCCTTGCCCTGGGCCACGTTATTTTCAATCTGGTAACCGGCACTATTGCGGTGCTGATTCTACCGCTGATGCTTTGGCTGGTGACCACCGTTACAATCTGGCTGGCACTCGACACCAACGCCGCCATGTCCCTTGCCATTTTTCACACCCTTTTCAATCTGCTTGGCGCTGCCATCATGCTTCCGCTGTTGCCGAGGTTTGCGCGGATTCTTGGCCGCCGGTTTCGGAGCCGGGAGGAAGATAGCGCCGAACCTCGCTTCCTGGACAATACCCTGATAACAACGCCTGAGTTGGCTGTTGGCGCGGTAGACCAGGAAATGAAGCGTCTGCTGGGCATGAGCCGGGGATTGTTGCGGGTATGCCTGGACCGGGAAGATCTGATGCCGGATCAGATCCGCGCCAAGTCAGAAGCCGTTCTGAGTCTTAACAACGCGATTACCGAGTATGTCTCCCGGCTGCGCGCTGAAAAAATGCTGCCATTAACCGTGGATACCCTGACCCAGACCATTCGCACCTGTCGGTATCTCGCCGAGGCCACGAATCTGGCTCCGGCACTCCTCCAGTTGCGGCGCGCCTGGAAACTGCCGCAGTTAACCCCGCTCTCGGCAGAAACGGAACGTTTTATGGGGCTGCTCCGGGATATGGTAGCCTCGGAGGCAGTATCAGCGGAGACGTTCGGGGAAACCGAAAAGGTCTACCACGTACTCAAATCCCGAATGCTTGCCATGATCGTGACACGGGAATTACCTGCGATTGCCGGGGAGCGAACCCTGGACGATCTGAGCTCGGTGCGGCGGCTCTTTGATCAGTGGTACAAGTCCCAGGCCTGGCGCCCTTCGTCCGTTCTGCTCAACGGCGATTTTCAGTCAGAGGGACCGGAAAACCGGACGTAACAGTTACGCCCCCTCTGTTTGGCCTGGTACATGGCCTGATCCGCCTGGCGCAAAAGCTGGTCACCTTCCAGATCAGCGGCTTGCGAGAATAGTGTGTAGCCAATACTGCCCGATACTTCCACGCTGTGATCCATCACCCACGTGGGCTCCGCTATCCGGCCAAGCAGACGTACCAGCAAACCCTGTAGCGCTGCCTCATCCTGGACATTCATGACGATGGCCGCGAACTCGTCACCTCCCAATCGGGCCAGGGTGTCCTCTTCCCTGAGCACAGCGCGCATTCGTGAGGCAATCTCAACCAGCAACTGGTCGCCTGCCTCGTGGCCGAAAGCATCATTGACCGGCTTGAACTCGTCAAGATCAATATAGATCACCGCAAGTTTGCCACTCTGCCGGCGAGTCAGGGCCATGGCCTGCTGCAGGCGGTCGGAAAACAGCACCCGGTTTGGCAGCCCCGTCAGGGCATCGTAGTGGGCCATGATCCGAAGTTTCCGCTCCTGCTCCTTCAGGCGCGTAATATCGCTGAAGATTCCGACAAAATGGGAGACTTTGCCGTGATCGTCACGAACGCTGCTGATCGTCATCGAAAGGACCAGGGGCTCACCGCTGTGACGCCTGGCGGCAAACTCACCGGACCAGAACCCCTGTGCACAGGCACTGGAAAAAACGCCACTGCCCTCATCCAGCGGCAAGGGTGGTAAACGCTGAATGGTCCGCTTCCGTGGGCGACCTGTGATGGCAAGATAGGCATCGTTGGTATCGATCACCATACCGTGGCTGTCCGTAATGAAGATCGCCTCACGGGCGTATTCAAACACACTCGCGGCAAGGCGCTGACGCTGCTCGGCCTGTTTCCTCGTTGTGATGTTGTACCAGGAGCAAAGGATAAAGGTTTCCTGCTCACCCTCACCGTGAACCGGCGCCATGGTGACATCCACCCAGACCTCAGAACCGTCGGAGCGGTGGAGCAGCCACTCAAACTGCTCTACATGGCCATCACCCACCCGGGTATTTATCTGCTCCATTTTCTGCCGGGATATCTGCCCATCAGGCTGAAATTCGGGAGAGAAGACCGCAAGATCCTTCCCGTACAGTGAAACGCTTGTGGTGTACCCCAGCAGATCGGCCGCTGCACGGTTGGTATCGACAAAGACACCCCCCTTTATAAGCAACGCCGGCTGTGGCCAACCAGAAATCAGCCGTCTCAGACGTTTCTGTTCCGACGCGAGCCGACGCTTGCTCTTGCCGAGCCATAAGGAGCTGGCAAGCAACAGAATAACCAGAACCGCAACCGTGAAAACCCAGAGACGATACTGGTGCAGAACATCCAGCCAGGTGACCCGTGGCATCTGGTCGTAGGGTGCCACGCGCAGCGTTCGGGCCAGGTATTCCACGGACTGATAATCCGCGGGCGGGGAAAACCCGGTAATGCCGGCCGCCACCGCAACTTCGTCTTCCGGCTCAATGGCAAACAGCGCCGATGCAACCCGGCGGACAACTCGTTCGTCTACGTGGGGCAAAGCCACCAGCGGCCACTCCGGGTAGAGGCGTGTGGAGACAACGTAGGGAAAACCCGCCAATTCCTGCCGATTCAGGATTTTGATTTGCGTAAAAAGATCGGGGTTGGCTTTCGCCATTTGCTCCAGAATGCCGGTGCGCACAAAACCGACATCCGCATCGCCTGCCAATACCGCCCGGACCACCCTGTCGTGAGTACCGAGAAACCGAACCAGATTCACCTTGCGGATATCAATGCCGTTATCCTGCAATTCCAGAACCTGAGCCTGGTATCCACCCAGAAAATGCATCCCCGGCGCGGCAATGCTTTTGCTCCGCAGATCCTCAAGGCTGTTGATGTCCTGGTGCCGAGCGCCGGTGAAAATGACGCCGCCAAGGCTGGAAGTGGAACGGTTTCCGGAACGTCGGACGAGAGTAGCCAATACGCCGGTCAGGCTGCGTTCACTGCGGATCAACAGGAAGTGACTCGGATTGGTCAGAAAAAAGTCCAGCTCGTTCGCGGCAACTGCGCGATTCATATTGCCCTGACTGAGCACTTCCAACCTTACCTCTGAGCCCACCTCGCCGGAGAGGTAACGGGCCAGAGGCTCAAAGCGCTCACGGATAATGTTGTCGGGCCGATAGGCAAAGATACCGAATGTCAGTGTTTCCCGGGCACTGGCAACGGTGGCGGTCAGGCACCCGGTGGCAACCAGTAGCATCGGGATCAGCGAACAGCGGCGAGCCTTCAAGGCAGACTCCTGGGGAGAAAAGACGGGTCACTCAAACGCTCAAAGCCGGGCTCGTTCCGGATCATTCCCGTTCTGAGCATCAGCTTCGACAGAGAACGGGCCATGGTTTCCACCCGCCCTCCCTGGGAAAGATAACGCTGGTTCGCTGCGAGGTCCGGCAGCATCACAGTCGCCAGCGCACTCTGAACATCCTCCGGTCGTATACCCTGATGGTCTGCAACCCGATACACCGCATCGTGCATGCTACGAACCAGATGCCGTAACCCTCTGAAGTGGGCCATGACAAGATCCCGAACGGCATCCGGGTTTCCGTCCGCTGTTTCCCGGGTGACCACCAACAGATCAAAAATGGTTTCCGGAATATCACTGCTGTCAAAAAGCCGGATCCCACCTTCCCGCTCCAGTCGGGTCGCAGTCGGCTCATAAGATACCGATGCGTCGACATCACCCCGGGACCAGGCCTCCGCATGCTCGCTGACAGGCAAATCGACCGGGACGACATCGCTCCGGCCAAGACCTGCCAGCTCAAGAATTTTCAGCAACATGATGCCGGAGACTCCATTGACTTCAACGGCGATCCGTTTACCCCGGAGTTCCGCCAGCCCGGTAATAGAAGGCCGGGTAATCAGGGCATCCGCACCGGCAGACACATCGGTTACGGCAACAACAACCAGCTCGGTACCTTCCGACCAGACCCGGATGGTCTCATCCAGCGTTAGCGCTGCGCCATGGAGCTTGCCTGACAATAGTCCGGCCATGGAATCCTTGGAGGAGGCGCCGGAACTCAGAACCACAGACCCCGGCATCCAGCCGAAGTCCCGGGCCAGATACAACGGTTCGTACCCAATCCATGGATGGACCCCGAAGGCCAGGGGATCGGACCTGTGGCAACCGGACAGTCCGGTCGCAAAGAGACCGGCGGCTATCGATAAACCAAGAAAGTCACGGCGCAGCATCGGGTTTCCGGGCAAAGTGGAGACAGTTAACTTTTGTCGATGGACGGTAGTTTACTGTGTGACATATTACCGGCAAAACCGCAACTTGCCTTGCAACGTGTCAATTTATCCCAGAGCCAGAAACACCCCCATCAGCACTGGCGACAGAAACGAGAGCAGAAAGCCGGAGGCAATGGCCACTGGAACGCAGGCCAGGCCACCGCTGCTTCGGATCACCGGTAATGTGAAATCCATGGCTGTTGCACCGCCGTAGCCAATCGCCATTGCCGGCCGGCCGGCAATCAGCAGGGGAATGATGGCGAGTGCGACAATCTCCCTGAGAACGTCATTCAGGAAAGCAACACCGCCCCAGGCCGGACCCAGGGCATCGCCAATCACGATACCGGACAGCGAATACCAGCCGAAACCGGACACCAGGGCCAGGGTATCGTGCCAGGACAGGCCCAGCCACGGCATCAGCGCAACTCCTGCCACCAGTGAGCTTAGCGTCAGAGTAAGCGCGATACCCAGACCCTGGCGGTTCATCAGCAGCTTGCGCAGTGACAGGCCGGCGTTGCGCAACTGGAGCCCGATGAGAAAAAGCAGCAGCATCAGAGCCCAGGTGGCTACCTGTTCCGCCATCGGCATGTCCGGCAACAGGTAATATCCGGCAAGCAGGCCGGCCATCACCGCCAGCAAGGGTTTCAGGCCGGCGAGAAACAGCCGGCGGTAACCCGGACTGACATCGCCCTCCGGACGCTCAACCGCCATCGGCTGCCAGCGGTGGAACAGCCAAAGACCAACCATGTTTGCGACAAACAGGACCAGCACCAGTGCCAAAACCTGTGTTGCCATGCCACCAAGCTGGGCCGCCAGGCCCTCCATCTGGCCGAGGCCAAGGCCGAGCAGCGCCAGGATGAAACAGACCAGTGTCTCGACCGTATAATGAATCACCGTCATGAGCCTGCGATTTTCAAGGGAAAGGGCAAACCCCAGGAACAGGGGCGCCAGGATAAGCAATGCTCCGGTCAGCATGGTGTCCTCGAAAGGGGGAAAGGAGGCTATCAGGCCAGGGGATCGAACTGGTCGGAATCGGCGTCAGGTCTGCCTGCCTGCTCGCCCCCGGCCGTCCCGATCCTTCGGGCCAATCGCTGGGCAGTAACGGACCAGACGGCATAATCGCCAGGGCGGGGCTCATAACCCTTGCCCATCATAGTGCCCGCGACACTGCGCAATACCGATTCGGCACGGGCCTGGGTTTTCCAGGGGCCACGGCAGAATTGGCCGTCGGGGCGACCCTGGTCTGGCCCTGCCAAAGCCACCAGCCCCCAGAGACCGTTGCCGACAGGGCGGATGTGCAGCTCTATACGATGGCCATCCCTGACCATCACAAGCTCCCTGAGCGGGCCGCGACCGTGAAAATAGTGGAGTTTCATGGTGCCGGCCGATCAGTGCAGAACATGGCCGGACCGTTCCTGAACCAGCACCCAGGGCGCGACAACCACCGCCCATAGTTCGGCATTGCGGTCGTACCAGGCTTGCGCGATGTCAGGCGCAACCTCGCCAACCTGGCCCTCAGTCATCCACTGTTCAAAACGGGGCTTGTTGTCGGCTGCCAGTTCGGTAGCGACCTTCAGCAGATCCAGCTCCGGGGCCACCATCACCACCTGGCCCCGGGCAAAATAGGTTTGCAGGTCATGCCAGTGGATGCGGGAGGTCTCGAGATTCAGTTTCGCTTTCAGTTCGTCCCGGGACGGGGAGGATGACATAATTACCTCTTTCATCAAACGATGGAAACGATGGCTCAGACCGGCCAGACTACCGGAAATTGTCCCCTGCCGCATCTGCCAGAATCTCGGCGATCTGTTCTGCCAGGGTCATGGGGTCGAATGGCTTGGGATCTGGCCGCTGCCCCAAGCTCCGGCAAGCCAAAAGTGCCCGCCGAACCAGAGAGCCGAGACATCGCCGCTTATCTGTGAAGCGAAGCCAAATCAATTCTCCTGATGAAGGTGTTTTGCCACACATGCAAAATCCACTATTCTCCGCCCAATGAAACCAGGTTTGTGCCCGCCCGGATCTGACTGGAGCCGGCACCGGTCTTGGCCTGGCCATTACCCGGGAGCTGGCCACGCTGATGGATGGCGAGGTGGGCTACTATTATCAGCAGGGCGCGCACTTCCGGGTGGAGCTGCCCGTAACGGATACTGAAACGCCGGAAAGCGGAGGCCACCATGAAAACGCCTGATCTGCCGCACGATGAAGCGCATCGCCTGTCAGCCCTTGATGAGCTTGCGCTTCTCGATACACCGCCGGAGGAGCGATTTGATCGGCTTACCCGGCTTGCGGCCCGGACTTTCGGCGTTCCGGTCGCCCTGGTGTCGCTGGTCGACCGTAACCGACAATGGTTCAAGTCACGGTATGGACTGGAAACCCCGGAAACCGCCCGGGATATTTCCTTTTGCGGCCATGCCATTCTTCGCGAGGAACCCCTGGTTATCGAAAACGCCCTGAACGATGAGCGGTTCGCCGATAACCCATTGGTGACAGGGAATCCGAACATCCGATTCTACGCCGGTGCTCCGCTGCACGACCGGCACGGTCACCGGGTAGGCACCCTGTGCGTAATCGATAACAGACCGAGGACCTTCACCGGGGGCGATAAAGCCACCCTGCGGGATCTGGCCGATCTGGTTGAACGCGAATTCGGGCTCGGGGAACTGGGCAACTACTACGAAGAGCGCAATCGGGCCCTGAACATTCTGACCGAGGTCGCCCTGGATACGGAGGGCGATGCCGGCCAGAGAGCCACCAGAGCATTGGAAATTGCCTGCGACTACCTAGGCCTTGAGACCGGGATCGTCAGCCGGATTACCGGCCGCGCTAACACCGTTCACTGGCATTTCACGCGCCTGGAAGGAACCCTTGCCAATGGCAACACGCTTCCCCTGGAGCGCACTTATTGCTCGCTGATGCTGGAAACCGGACAGGTTCTCGCCATAGACAACATGGGCCAGTCGCCTTATCACGCTCACACGTGCTATCAGGTCTTCGGCCTGGAAAGCTACCTGGCTGCGCCCGTCTGGATTGACGGCGAAATTTTCGGGACCATCAACTTCTCCGCCCGGCACCCCAGAAGCCGGCCGTTCAGTGCCACCGAGAAAATGTTCGTCACCCTGCTGGCACGCTGGGTTGCCGATACCATCTATCAGCAGCAGCATTCGGAAACCCTGAACAAGCTGGTAACCCAGACACCCGGCATGCTTTACCAATACCGGCTCTGGCCCGGCGGCCACAGCACCTTTCCCTACACCAGCCCCGGCATTCAGGACATTTATGACGTCACTGCGGAGGAAGCCGCGACAGATGCAGCTCCAGTATTCGGGCGAATTCACCCGGAGGACCTTGCCGGCGTTTCAGAATCCATTCGGGTCTCCGCTGAAACCCTCGGTAACTGGCAACATCAATACCGCATACGCTGGAAAACCGGGGGCTGGCACTGGGTTGAAGATCAGGCCAAGCCCGAAAAGCTGCCCGACGGCAGCGTCCTCTGGCACGGCTACATTGCCGACATTAACGAGCGCCACAAGATCGATGAAATGAAAAACCAGTTCATCTCCACCGTGAGTCATGAACTGCGGACACCGCTTACTTCGATTTCAGGATCACTGGATCTGATTCTGGGCGGTGTCACCGGGCCGCTGACCGAAAAAACCATCCAGATGCTGGACATTGTCCGGCGCAACAGCGATCAGCTCAGACACCTGATAGACGACCTGCCCGATATCGAAAAGCTGTGGAGGTGAGGCATCAGGGGCCCGGTGTGCCGGAGAATAATGTCCGGGACCGGGCATTCCAGAAGTTTGCCCAGGCGAACGCTGCCGGTTTTTTGTAAGCCAGCCAATCTTCAGGCTGGCTTACGCTCAGGCAGACTTGAGCATTTCCCGCACCACATAGTGCAGGATACCGCCATGCCGGTAATATACCGCCTCGTTGGCGGTATCGATCCGTGACTTCAGCTCACAGGTCTCGGTTGAACCATCCTTGTATTCCACGGTCATCTTCAGGGTCTGGCCCGGCTTGATATCGCCCGACAAGCCTTCGATGCTGATGGTCTCCTCACCGGTCAGTTTCAGGCTCTTGCGGTCCGTGCCTTCGGGGAACTGCAACGGCATTACGCCCATCCCGATCAGGTTGGAGCGGTGGATGCGCTCATAGGATTCGGCCACTACGGCTTTCACGCCCAACAGGCGAGTGCCCTTGGCGGCCCAGTCCCGGCTGGAACCGGTGCCGTATTCCTTGCCGGCAATCACCACCAGCGGCGTACCCTGCTCCAGGTACTTCATGGCAGCGTCGTAGATCGGCATTTGATCGCCGGTGGGCACGAATTTGGTGAAACCGCCTTCCACGCCATCGAGCATCTCATTCCGGATCCGTACGTTGGCGAAGGTGCCACGCATCATGACTTCGTGGTTGCCCCGGCGGGAACCGTAGGAGTTGAAGTCTTTCGGCTCGACGCCATGCTCCTGCAGGTATTTACCGGCAGGGGTGTCCGGCTTGAAGGAACCGGCCGGCGAGATGTGGTCGGTGGTTACCGAATCGCCCAGCAGCGCCAGGATGTTGGCGTTCCTGATATCCTCGATGGCTTCCGGCTCTTCACCCAGGCCTTCGAAGAACGGCGGATGCTGGATGTAGGTGGACTTGTCGGACCACTCATACACCTTGCTTTCCGGCACCTTGATCGATTTCCAGGTGGCGTCGCCGTCGAAGACTTCCGCATACTCCTTGCGGAACATGTCGGTTTTCACCTTCTCCACGGCCTCGGCAATCTCCTGCTGGCTGGGCCAGAGGTCTTTCAGGTACACCGGATTGCCGTCCTTGTCCGTGCCCAGGGAATCCTTCGACAGATCCAGACGGACGTTGCCGGCCAGCGCATAGGCCACCACCAGGGGCGGCGAGGCCAGCCAGTTGGTCTTCACCAGCGGATGCACCCGGCCCTCGAAGTTGCGGTTGCCGGAAAGCACCGAGGCCACGGTCAGGTTGCCATCGTCAATCGCCTGCTCCACTTCCTCGGGCAGCGGCCCCGAGTTACCGATACAGGTGGTGCAGCCGTAACCCACCAGGTTGAACCCCAGTTTGTCCAGATCGTCTTGGAACCCCCCTACCCGAAGGTAGTCGGTGACCACCTTGGAACCGGGTGCCAGTGAGGTCTTCACCCAGGGCTTGGTGCTCAGACCTTTCTCGACGGCTTTCTGGGCGATGAGGCCCGCGGCCATCATCACGCTCGGATTGGAGGTGTTGGTACAGGAGGTAATAGCGGCAATCACCACCGCGCCCGGGTCCAGCCGGAACTTTTCCCCGTTCATGTGAAGCGGCTGACTGGACGGGTGCTCAAAGTAAGCGTCCTGGGCGCCAACGGCTGTTCCACCGCCCTCGGACTCAAGATTGGCCTCACGGTTCTCGGCAGGCCCTTCGGCAGTCTCCATCAGCAGCTCGAAAGACGATTTCATATTCTTCAGGGCGACCCGGTCCTGGGGCCGCTTGGGCCCGGCAAGGCTGGCCTCCACCTCGCCCATGTCGAGCTCCAGGCTGTCGGTGTACACCGGCTCATGGCCCGGCTCTCGCCACAGCCCCTGGGCCTTGGCGTAGGCTTCCACCAACTCGAGCTGGTCGTCCTCACGGCCGGTCAGACGCATGTACTTGATGGTTTGCTCATCCACCGGGAAAAAACCGCAGGTGGCGCCATATTCCGGAGCCATGTTGGCAATGGTGGCCCGGTCTGCCACCGGCATGTCTTTCAGGCCGTCGCCGTAGAATTCCACAAACTTGCCCACCACGCCTTTCTTGCGCAGCATTTCAGTCACGGTGAGCACCAGATCGGTGGCGGTGATGCCTTCACGCAGCTTGCCGGTGACCTTGAAGCCCACCACTTCCGGAATCAGCATGGAGACCGGCTGGCCCAGCATGGCCGCTTCGGCTTCGATACCGCCGACACCCCAGCCGAGGATGCCGAGGCCGTTGATCATGGTGGTGTGCGAGTCAGTTCCCACCAGGGTATCCGGGTAGGCAATGGTCTTGCCACCCTGCTCATTGTGCCACACGGTCTTGCCAAGGTATTCCAGGTTTACCTGGTGACAGATACCCGTACCCGGCGGCACCACACGGAAGTTGTCAAAGGCCTGCTGTCCCCAGCGCAGGAACTCGTAGCGTTCCTGGTTGCGCTCCATTTCGATGGCCACGTTGTCCCTGAACGAGGACGCATCACCAAACCTGTCCACCATCACCGAATGGTCGATCACCAGATCCACCGGCGACAGCGGGTTAATCATGGCCGGGTCCTTGCCCGCGGCCTTAACCGCTTCCCGCATGGCGGCCAGGTCGACAACCCCGGGCACGCCGGTGAAATCCTGCATCAGGACACGGGCCGGCCGGAACTGGATTTCGGTCTCGGAATGGCGGTCTTTAAGCCACTGCACCATGGCATCGATGTGGCTCCGGTCGACCGTAGTACCGTCTTCGTTGCGCAGCAGGTTCTCCATCAGCACTTTCAGGGAAAAAGGCAGACGGTTGAGATCGCCTAGGGTGTCCGCTGCCTTGGGCAGGCTGTAGTAGTGGAAGGTCTTACCGCCAGCATCGAGGCTGGAAAGGGTATTCAGGCTGTCTTTGCTGAGACTTTCATTCGACATGTGGTGCCTCCTTTTTCGTCGTTGTCCGCGCACTCCGGAAGGCTTGTTGAGAAGCCCTTTCATCAGCGTCCCTGCCGGAAAGCCGCCCCGGAACCGGACAACAGACTGATGGAAGGACTCCCGAAGGAATAGCCATCTTTAACTATTGCAGCAATTTGCGAGAGTTCAACCGCTGGCTGCTGAATGTTCGGAATGCGTACGGTGAATATCAGACCAATGTCGGACAACCTGCCGGGTTGAATACGCCCGGAATCTGACAATAGCCTGCCTGTTAACTGGTTTGCTGCGATCACCCGCGACATCTGTCATCATGAGCTACCGATTTTCTGATGGACCGGGACACGCGCACCTGTGAAACACGATTGCCACTACCACCCGGGCGACCCCGCCAAATGGCACTGTGGAGAGTGCCAGATTCACTACTGCAGCCGCTGTATGCCCGATGCCGACACCCGGCAGCGCCGCGCACTCTGCCCCCACTGCAACAAGGCCATGCGTTACCTGGGGGCGGCTACTGAAGTGGTACCCTTTTGGCAACGACTCGGTGCGTTTTTCCGTTATCCCTTTCATACCGATCCACTGATCGTTGTCTCCATTTTCACCCTGGTGCCGGTGATCGCGCCGGCCAACCTGATTGGTATTGTGATCTGGCTGGTGCTCGCGCTTGCCCTGTTCAAGTACACCTATGCGGTCATCAATCACACCGCGGAAGGCCACCTGAAACCACCCCCGGTGTCCGTCGCGTTCACCGGCAGCGGTTTTGACATTGTCATCCTGCAGCTATTGGTTTTCGTTCTGATGGGCGGACTGGTGACTGCTGCGACCATGCTCGGCGGCCCGATCCTGATGCTGCTGGCCCTGGCTTTTGTGATCCTGGCGCTGCCGGCCAGCATCATGGTGCTGGCCATGGAGCGCTCGGTGGGGGCGGCGGTGAATCCGATGAATCTGGCGGTGCTGATCTCCAGGATTGGCTCACCGTATTTTCTGCTCTACGGTTACCTGATCCTGCTGACCCTCGCCTCCGGCGCCGCCCAGGACTTTGCCGTCAGTCATTTCCCGGTGTGGGCGGCCCGGCCCCTGGCCGGCTTCCTGAACAGTACCTTCACCCTGATCCTGTTCCACATGCTCGGTTACCTGCTGTTCCAGTATCAGGAAGAGCTGGGATTTGCCTCGGACATTCAGGATGAAGCCGCCGGCCAGGATACCCATCAGCGGGATCGTACCGCACGTTTCGACGCAGACATCGACATGAACCTGAAAAACGGCAACTACGACCGGGTTCAGAGCATGCTGAAGGAAGCCCTGAAGCGGGACCGGGACAACGCCCTGCGGATCGGCCAGCTGTATCAGCTGCTCACAGCACGCAACGATACCGCGGAGCTGTACCGCTATCACCCCAGAATCCTGGGCTGGCTGGCTGACCGCAACGACGGTGAAAGTATTGCGGCCCTGCTGAACACCCTGCAGCAGGCAGAACCGGGTCTCAAGGTTGAAGATCCCGAACTGTCCGTGCGCTGTGCCCGGTCTTTGTATAACCGGGGCCAGTTCAAACCGGCTTTGAGGCTGCTGCAGGATTTCCATAAGCGCTTCCCGGACAGCGAACAGCTGGCGCCGGCGTACCTGCTGGTGGCCCAGACTCTGGCGAACGGTTTATCCCAGTGGGAAAAGGCAACCGCCTTCCTGACATTTATCCAGAAGCGATGCGCTAGTCACCCACTACAGGAGCAGATTGCGACTTATCTCAGGCAGGCGGAGAACCGGGAACCCCTGAAGGGGCCAAAGGCCCGCTTCAGCGTGTCGGAGTGAGTGGATTCGGAAGCGACAATCAACGGAAACCGGTACCCCAGGATGGGGGAACCACGGACAGCTCAAGAGAGACACCGGACCTGCTTCACGAACCGCGCCCTGATGAGCTATTCTGGTTTTTTTGATATTTGGCAAGGCTGAGATCTGAGTGGTCGAATATTCTTTGCCCTTCCCGTAGCAGTAGGTGGCTTATGATTCGTAGTTCTCGCCTGAGGAATCTGGTGTTGGCGCTTGGCCTGACAACCTCCTCCCTCGCACTTGCGGGTTCGACAGACGATGCAATGGACCAGCTTAACGCCATCATGGCGGATGATGAGAAACGGCAGGCCAGCTACGAGGCGGGGCACGAGCGCATTCGATTCTGTGGTTATTGCCATGGCGAGGATGGCAATAGCAAGCGGGATTACATTCCGAATCTCGCGGCACAGCATCCGCTATACCTCTTCAACCAGTTTGAAAAGTTCCGGGCCGGCACCCGCGAAGACTATGTGATGTCGAAACTGGCGAAGACGCTTTCGCTGGAAGAGCGGATTAACATCGCGGTTTACTACAGCCAGCAGACTGCCAAACCCCGGACCGGTAGCGACCCGGCCCTGGCAGAAACAGGCGGAAAGCTATTTGCTGGGCGGTGTGCGGCGTGCCATCAAAAAGACGCTCAGGGCTTTCGTGATATGCCGCGGCTTGCGGGGCAGCCGGCGGAGTATCTTGAGATTGCCTTGGAGCGGTTTCAGGACATGGATCCCGAGAAGCAAAGCACGCCCATGATTGGGATCGCCGCGAC
Source organism: Marinobacter sp. B-21 (assembly GCF_056857895.1). Lineage (NCBI taxonomy): Bacteria > Pseudomonadati > Pseudomonadota > Gammaproteobacteria > Pseudomonadales > Marinobacteraceae > Marinobacter > Marinobacter sp. B-21. The sequence continues at coordinate 22,485 of NZ_JBSXNZ010000080.1, read as the reverse complement.
TTTGTCAGAGGGGGATATTAAGGCTTTGGCTGAGTATCTGACGGAGAGGTAAACCCGCGTAGCTCCATAATGAGCGGGTGGGAACGGAAAACCAGAAAACGCCCCCTGGGGATCGTTTTCTGGCCTGAAGTTAACACCAATTATGGCGGATCAGAACTTCACTCCGGCCCACAACCAGGCCTTGTCCGTATCGACACCAAAGTCATCGGCCGAGAAACTGGCGAACTTGGCGCCCACACTGCGGTTCTCATCAATGGCATACGTCGCCCGAAGACCGAGTTCGCTGCCATAATCAACACTATTCCTATCACTACTGAAGTCCCGATAGACCACCATCAGCTTGACCCCGTTGACCGAGGTCGCAACGGACGCATGGATATCCTGCAGGCCGTCCACCGGGGTTACCAGGAACTGATCGGTCCAGCCGTTCATGGCGTGAAGCGTCGCCAACGGTGTCTGGAACGCATTGCCGTCATCGGAGCCGAGGGTTTCCACACCCGCCTTAAACGTCACTCCCAAGGCTGCTAGTCCTGCGTCCAGGAGCCAGTAGTCCACATCAAAACTTTGGGGATTGTCCCCGTAGTCGCTCTGGCGCGCATACTCAAGTGTGTAAACGGCCTTAACCCCCTCGGTAATGGCCGTTCCTCCATCGAAACGCAAGCCAAGGGTCTGCGTAGACAAAGAGGGTAAATCGGTAAAGTCCAGCAGGTAGCCGTAACCCGTCACCGTGCCTGCTGCCAGCCCCTCATACTGAACATTGAGCACCGGAGCACGCATGCGGAAATCACCCACCGGACTCGCATCTGAAAAAATTCGATTGGCATTATACAAATAGCCTGCGGTTATCCGTGTATCCCGAAGCGAGGTGTTAATGGCGGTGAACCCGTCAAAGGTCTGCTCATTCTGACGCCAGCCAACGTTGCCGATAAAGCGATGGTTGTCCAGCGCAAGACGCTGACGGCCGTAGGTCAAGGTCGTATCCGCCAGACCGCGATAGCGCAGGTAGGCCTGGTTGACCTCGGTTTCTGTAGGGTCGGCCACCACCGAGTGGTCAACGGTGCCGTTGACGGTGCTGTTGTAGTTCTCATCACCTACCGCAGTGACGTTCTCAGCCTCCATGAATAACTCGAACCCCTGATACTGAGCAGTGCGGTAACCCAGGCGTGTGCGGATGGTGGAGGCTTGGGCATTATCAAGCGGGTTGTCCTGGTCGACAAACTCGTAGCGATAACGAATATCAGCCGACGCTGTGCCAGAGGTCAGCGCATCGGTAATGCTTTGCGACGCCACCGGAGTCGCTGTCGAGACCAATAAAATGCCGAGCGGCAAAACCGGCAGCGACAGTTTCCGGGCGCGCGAACTGAAGAGCAGTGATCGTTTTTTCATCGGTATTGTACCTTGTGTGCTGGCTAACGGGTTGCTGACAAACAGAAGCGGATGAAGCTGTGCGAGTCTAGGGCGCTTCAAACCGTACCAACCTTGATGAAAGTCAGCCGAGAGCTCTGACCACCCGGTAAACGGCATATAACAGACCAAAATACCTATAAATAATAACAACCTACCCACATGGTGGTACTTGTTTTAACCTCTCAATCGCTCGTGATGATTAATATCTGCGGATAAGTCCTCAAAAATGCGCGGCTTCCAGAATCTGCTGATAGTGGCGGGCCTTGGGCGTCATCTGGCGTTTCTCAAATTCTTCAGCCAGTAGCCGGCAGGCTTCAGTAGTGAGCAGTTCGTCACCGGTGCTTCTGAGCCGTTCAAAGGCTTTCTCCGCTGCTTTGAGATCATGCTGTTTCAGGCTGCTGAACAGCACCCGGTTATGATCTTCCGCCGTTAATGGATGGTGAGGTTCCCCTTTAGCCAGATACTCCTGCCAGATGGCAATCGTCTGCTCCGGCTGGCGACGGCCAAGGGCATCATTCATCAGCTCCCTGGCACGGTCGCGGTATTGCGGCAGGTCTGGCCGGAGTTTGGCCAGGTGGTAGAGATGTTCCAGCAGGATGGGCCGCTCCGGATAATGCTCACGCAAGGCTTCGAACTGGCGGCGGGCCAGATCAAACTCCATTCGGCCGAGGCTGGCCATGGCCTGGGCATAGCTGGTGGTGAAGCGGGCGTCCTGTTCCTCTTCTTTGGGCTCGAAGAATTCCTCGCGCACCTGCAGCCAGCTTTTGCCCAGCAGCCAGACCAGGCTCGCGCCGGCGATCAGGCCGCCGGCGTGGGCCATGTAGGCGATCCCCGTGGCACCGGCAAACCAGTAATCGTAGATTTCCTTGCCCAGCCAGACCGGCAGTATGGCGATGGCCGGCGCCCGGAAATAGTTGAAATAAACACCCAGGAAGTAGAAGAACCGGATTTTCCGCAAGCCGTAAATGGCCACGTACATGCCCATCAGCCCGGATATTGAGCCGGATGCTCCCACCAGAGGAACGTAGCTGCCGGTGGAGAACGCAGTGAACACCAGGCCGGACAGGGCGCCACACATCAGGTAGGCAAGCAGAAACTTACCCGGCCCCAGAGCCTTCTCAACCGTGAAGCCCAGCAGAAACAGGAACACCAGGTTACCGATGATATGGCCCCAGCCCCCATGCAGGAACTGGTAGGTAATCAGGGTATGGAGTGACAGATCAGCAGGTACCAGCCCGAGCTGGTTGGCACTCAGCTTCTGGAGGTAATTCAGCTCAATGGCACTGCGCTGCTCCTGCCAGTAGGCCCGCTCAGCCTGCGCCCAGATCACATCCTGGTTGCGCAGCAAGTATTGGTGGAACTCCCGGTCCAGCAACAGGTTGGCCGCCAGCCAGACGTTCTCGTTTGCCTCCCGGAGTTGCTGGAACCGCTGGAGTTCGTAAATCCGGCTCTGCTCACCTTCGAACCGGATCTGGCGTTGCAGATAATCCTCGTACGCCGGTGCTTCCAGAACGTGGAGCTCGGCATCCAGATATTGCTCAACCGCCAGTTCAAGCTTGCGGCTGTCGCCGCCCTGGTAGAACAGGAAAACCAGCAGGCTCGCCATCATCAGACCCAGGGTGACCCAGGGCGGGCGCTTCCAGTTGATCGCGTTTTCGGCGGGGATAATCAGCATGGGCGGTCACAATTCATCATAATCTGTCCCGGAAAGTGTGTTTTTTACCACAGCCACGCCTTCTTTTCGCGTTCAAATGGAATCCGGTGCAAAGGTCGCCCCGGGTCAATACCGGAAATGTGCACACTCCCTTATCGACCATTCGCCAATTGCCGTTATTCCTGCTCCCGCCAATAGTGAACAGGAATAACAAGAAAAACCGGATACCCGAAACAAGGATTCTTCAGATGACCATACTCGTATTGGACAACCCGGAGCTAATTGCCAAAGCAGCGATTGCAGCCGGCTTCACCCCTTCGGCCTTTGAGGCCGGGAGCAAGCGACCACACCGGATGAAGTTTCATTACGGCTTCAACAAGCACTCTCTGGACAGTGAAGACCTGGCGTTCCTGAAACAGCATGCCGCCTACCTCAGGCAGCATCCTTCAGTCAGTATCAGGGTCCATGGCCACTCGGACAACTTTGGCCCGGAAGACTACAACCGGTTCCTGTCCCGGTTGAGAGCAAACGCGGTGGCAAAAACCCTGGTGCGGGAAGGCGTCCCAGAGCACCGGATTCTGGTGGCCCATTGGGGCGCGGGTCGCCCACTGGCAACCCCGGAAGACCATGCGGCCAATCGACGCGTTGAACTGGAATACCTGACCCTGGATGTGGCGCAGGCTCTCTAGCAGCCTCTCGAACGAAAAGAAGGGGGCCTCGCCTCCTTCTCTGTAACTCCGCCTCTGTCGCTCCGCCGTTCCTGCCAGTGACCGTAGCTTCAGCCGTAAACCTGCCAGACATTCCACAGCAATAATACCGCAGCAACCAGTATCGCCAACCAGGTCAGCAGAATGCCGATCATCCGGGCCTTATGGAGTCCACCGCGGCCATTGATCATGCCCCAGGCATGGAGAAGGCGGCCGACGACCAGCGCCATACCTGTCCAGTAGATCAACCCACTGGCCACACCGTTGAGCTCTGCGATAGCCAGCATGATCAAACCCAGGGGGGCATACTCAATCAGGTTGGCATGAGCCCGCACCGCGGCCTCGAAATCCCGGTCATCAGCAACGCCAAGTCCCTTGCGGTATTTCAGGCGGAACCTGACAACCCGGGCCGACAATACCAGCAGAAGAATACCAATAACTGCGGCAAACACTCCGGTTACGGGTACGATCATGCTCAGGCCTTCTTGATTGCGCTAACGATGGCCAGCAGCAGGATTGCGCCAACGGTTGCCGTCACCAACTCACCGACGGCACCCTGGGCCGCCAGCCCCAGCAGGCGAAACACAAAGCCGCCGAGGAACGAGCCAACAATACCAATACCGATATTGGCCAGAACACCAAAGCCCCGGCCTTTCATGATAAGTCCGGCCAGCCAGCCGGCGACACCACCAATAATCAGAAACAGAATCAGATTCATCTCTTGCCTCTCCCTGAGGGTCGTTGAACGAAACGATTATTCCCGCAAAGACTGCCCTGTTTCCGCTGGTGCTTCAAGCACTTCCGGTGGCCGGATCAGAGGGTGGCAATGGCTTCCGCCATTTGCCGGTGACAGCGCGCCGTCAGCTCGGGAATATCCCCGATGGTCAGGCCTTCCGTCTCTACCGGAGGCAGAACCCGGACGGCGACCGACTCACGCCGGCCGCGCCAGCCAATGGCCTTATCACGGTACTGCTGGATGCATACCATGGTGATGGGGGCCCCGGATGCGACAGCGGCGTGAAAGGCACCTTTCTTGAATTTCTGGAGTCCGCGGCCCCGGCTACGGGTTCCTTCCGGGAACACCCAGAGGCTTTTCCGGTCTCCCGCGATGGCGCTGGCGGTGGCCTGCATGACGGCAACGGCTTTGTGGGACCGGCCCCGGTTGAGGATAACGTTGCCGCCGAGCCAGAACACCTGGCCAAAGAAAGGCACCCAGACCAGTGCGGATTTGCCAACAGTCACCGTGCGCGGTGGCAGCAGATCGCCTATCACGAACAGATCGTCATTGTGCTGGTGGTTGGCGATGACCACGGTGGGCCGGCCTGTCGGTATGTTCTCGCGCCCTTCGAGGGGCCTTTCCATGCCAAGAAGTGCCCTGCCCACCCGGGCCACAGCCCAGCCCAGCAAACGGTTGTTGTCCGGGTTGAATGGCCGGGCAACATACAGCACCATCGCAAACAGACAGATGACCGGCACGCTCAACCACGCCAGGAATTTTCTGATAACGCCCATGTAACACAACTCTGCAACCAAATTATGGCGCACAAGTGTACGCCAACCTTATATCCTGGTGACAGTGTCAATTTGTTCCCGGGGGGCCGTGATCCCGGCGGCTCGCGCCCGCACCACGTACCTGAGGGGGCCACCCGCATCGACACTGTTGAACGGATAGCAGGTCACCAGCAACAGGGTGCCACCCGGTAACCGCTGGGTGTCAATCAGCTCTGAACGGCTGTCCACCACACGCGTGTTTTCGACACGGTAACTGCGCCACCGGCCATTGCGGCCCTGAAGCCTGATTTCGTTGCCGGTCTCCAGCACATTGAGGCCACGAAAATGGGTGTCCCGGTGCCCGGCAATAATCACCGCCCCGTTGCCATCGTCGTCGCCGGCCAGCCGGCCGGGCCCGAACGCCAGGCTCTCGCCGTGAGTGTCGGCCAGAACGATCATCGAATCGTTCAGCTCCGGTATGGCCAGGCGGGCAACCGGCCAGGTGTCCGCCCAGGGCCAGGGCCGTGATTCCGTCTGCCGGGCCTGGCTCTCTGCCCAGGCAACCTCAAGCATTTCCTGGGCCAGCACCGCCTTGAGCGGAATCCACAACCCGAATACCAGCAAGGTAGCAGAGCTGGTCATCAGCAACAGCAGCAGCCTGGTCACGGAAACGCCCTCCTCTGCAGCAGCACAATCGCGACGGCGAACATCAGCCCGACAAGTCCAAGGGCGATCAGCACGGGCGCGGCGGTTGCGGTTTGCGGATACCGGAGCATTCCCGCCTCGCTCCCCGCCGGCAACAACGTGGGCAGGTTGTCCGGGGCCAATGGCGTTCCCGCATCCCGAACCGGGGTTGTATCCACTGCCACAAAACTGGTGTAGGCCGACATCAATCCATGAGCGACCGCCAGCTTCGTAATAGCCGCTTTGTCAGGCTCCTGGCCGGATACCCTGGCCTCATCCTGCAGACTATCGATTTTCTCTCTGGCCCAAAGGCGATATAGCCCGGTTCCCGGTGCTGCCTGCTGCAGATCCAGGGTTTTCCGCCAGTCCTCGCCACCCGGCAAACGACCCGACACCTTGAGTTCTCCCATGGCCGAAACACCACGCGCCACGTGAATCAGCGGTTCGCCCTGAAACAGATCGCCGGCGCGTCGGGGAAAACTCTCAACACCCGCCTCCTGGCCAGGCCACTGCACCTGGATATCCGTCAGAACCGGTGCTTCCATGGCCGAGAACAGCGCTTGCAGAGGCCCGCTCAGATCCGACGCCGAGTGAATCGCGGTATAGGTACCCCGGCCCCAGCGAGCGGCTTCCCGCATGAAGTGCCGGTTCGGGGCCGAACCGATGCCCACCGTAAACAACCTCTGGTCACCCAGCTGCTGACGGATCTGACGAAACAGGCCGGCTTCATCGCCCACCGCACCATCGGTGATAAAAATCACCTGGCGTACCCGTGGTGACTCCTCTTCCCTGCCCTCGCGATCCTGCAAAGCCAGCGACAGCGCCGGTGCCATTTCGGTGCCACCATCGGCCCTCAGGCGAGCCACATACTGACGGGCACGGGCAAGGTTATTGCCGGTGGCGACCTCCGGCTGCATGAACAGGGCGTGGGTCTGGCTGTTGAACCGGATCACATTGAACCTGTCCCGGGGTGTCAGGGTTTGCAGACCCGCCTGCAAGGCACTGCGGGCCTGGCGGATGGACTCCCCGGCCATGGACCCGGACGTGTCGATCACGAACACCAGCTCCCTGGGCAGAACGCGTTTGCCGATTTGACCCGGCACCAGCATAGCCAGCAGATAATCCTCTCCCTGCCATGACTGATGAAATACCGCCGCAGAAGGCTCCCGGCCCGCCCGCGGCCGCCAGCGCACCACAAAATCCCGATCCATCAGAATACTGCCCTCAGCGGGCCGCACCGTGACCGCCAGGCCATCCTGGCTGGCCTGGCTGGTTGTCAACTGGTGGGACGGACTGGAAACCTCCTCCAGCAGCAGTCCGGCATCAATCAACAACTCAATCGACGCCCGGTGGCTGTCCCCTGCCACATCGGCCGGCTTGACGGTAAAGGGGCTAATGGCATCGGCATCCGCCACCTCGGTCGTAGGCAAAGCCCAGCCACCCTGCCACTGATCCGTTGAAGCCCGGATGGGTGTTCCGGGCATATAACGGGGCGTCAGCGTGGTGGGAAGACTCAGCTCAAACACCCCGGCCTGATACCCCACCGGCTGCTGATAATTCAGCTCCACCGACACCGTCTCCCCCGGCGGAATATTGGCCACCCGGGCGGTGAACAGATTCGGGCGCTGCTGCTCAACATTCGCCGCATGCTGCCCGGCCTGTTTCGCTTTCTCATAGGTTCGCCGGGCCATCTCCTTCGGTTGCACCTTGCCCTCAATCGTCCGCTCCCCCACCTTCATCGTCAGGCCATACACACTGGCCTTCTCCGGCAACGGAAACACAAACACCCCCTCCCGCCACTGGTCACTGGTGTTCCGGAAACTGCGCACCAGCCGGGTGTCGGCAATCAACCCGCTGACCCGGATATCAAACTCACTGCCCAGCACCAGCGCCGGTTCCTGCCACTGACCCTGGCCATCGACAAAGTGAAGCTGGCCGACGTTGTCTGTTACATTCGCCTCGGCATAAAGAGGATGCACAAACAGCATCAGCAAGACAGCGAACCAGAGGCTTACCCCCTCCCAAACACGCCTGGAGTTAAGTTTCTGAAAGCGCGTAAAAACTGAGGCAAGTGCGCGGCTCTTTCCGAAAACGGGGGAGTAAAACCGTAAAAGGGAGTTAGAAAGCATCATGGCGGAATCCTTTTGACTGCATGACTGAGCGAAACACCCCCATTTCAGCAATCCGGAAAGGAACTCCCATGGCAGAATGCGACAAACCGGCCACAAAAAATGATGAATTATGGCAACAACGCCCTCCGCCCTTGTCATCAATACCTGCCGTGGTTAAATAGATACTCACCGGCCAGGGGAAACAGCCGACACCATGAAGAAACACCTTGTTCTGATTGAGGACGAACCCGCCATCCGCGACAACTACCGCGCCGCTTTCGAGCGCCGCGGCTACCGGGTATCTGCCCATGGCGACCGGGCATCGGCCTGGCAGGTGCTGCGACAATCGCTGCCGGATCTGGCCATTATTGATGTCGGCCTGGGAGACGAGCCGGAAGGCGGCTTTGCCCTGTGCCAGGACCTGCGCTCACTGTCGCAAACCCTGCCCATCATCTTCCTGACCGCCAGGGACAGCGACATCGATTCGGTGCACGGCCTGCGCCTGGGCGCCGACGATTACGTCACCAAAGACATGAGCCTGGACCACCTGCTGGCCCGGGTTACCGCCTTGCTGCGCCGGGCCGATGCCTGGGCCGAAGCCCTACAGAAGCCGGACGAAGTTCTGCAACGGGGCCAACTCGCCCTCAACGTGGATCGCATGACCGTCGCCTGGAACGATGCACCCATCGACCTGACCGTGACCGAATTCTGGATGCTGTATTCACTGGTTCAGCACCCGGGCCACGTCCGCAGCCGGGAACAGCTGATGGAAGCCGCCAGCACGGTGCTGGACGACAATACCGTGACCTCCCACATCAAACGCATCCGGCGCAAGTTCCTGCAGCTGGATGAAACCTTCGATGGCATCCAGACCGCCTACGGCATGGGCTATCGCTGGAATGCCCGTGAGGTCTGAGCCTTGAACCTGAAGCGCCAGCTGCTCGTTGCCAGCCTGCTGATGCTGCTGATTCCCTGGGCAGGTCTGCAGTTTGTCCTGGAGCTGGACGATGCCCTGCGACAACAGGCCCGGCAACACCTCCGGGAACAGGCCGAACGGCTGGCCGAGACCGCCGGCGATCTGATGATCGGCATGCCCGCAGTGGCCTCTGGTGAACCCGCGATTTACGTTGAACCTCTCACCGGTACCATCAACCTGGACGGCTATGGCGACGACTGGCCGGGCTATGACGAAGAAAACCCACTCCGGAATTGGCAGAGCAGCAACGCTTCCGGCTCCGGCCTGCCAACCCTGCATTGGCAGGCCGCCACCGACCAGCAAAACCTGTACCTGCTGGTCCGTGTCACTCCACGCCAGCCGGTGTTCTTCAACCCCGGTAATCCGGACCAGCCCCACGACCGGCTCAGACTGTGGCTGAAGCCCGACATCCAAAGCGTTTCGCCTGACCAGTCAGCACTTTCCTGGCTGATCCGCACACCAGCACCAGGGCAGGTTTATGGCCTGACCGGGGCCACCCTGAAACCGGACTACCGGCTTTCCAGCTTCTGGCAAGGTGCGGGCGATGGCTGGCAACTCGAGCTGAGGTTACCCATGCCCAAGGGCCGCAGTCGGCTTGGTTTTGCGGCCCTTTGGGGAGAGCGAGGGAGCGGGAACCGGGAAATGGCGGTCTCAACCCCGACCGACCCGCTGCCGGTACTGGTCAGCCGTAACCTGGCCCTTGAACGGCAACTTGAACCGCAGCTGAACCGGGGCCAGCGCGCCCGTCTGGTGGAACCGGCAGGCTGGGTTATTGCGAGGCAGAGTGCCGCTTCTACCCCGCCAGGTCCGAAATTCAACACCCTCAGCCCGCTTCAGGTGATGGAACAGATCAGTCTCAACGCACTCCGGGCGCTGGTGCGCTTTTACCAACCGGAGCCAACGGCCATCCAGACCGGCAGAAACCGGATAGACACCGACACACTCCCCGGCGAAGGCCTGGTTCGCCACGAGGATGACAGCGTCTGGCTACTGACCACCCGGCCGGTGTTCGGTGGCCGCACACTGATCCTGGAACAGTCCCTGGATCAGCTCCTGACGCTGTCCGGCTCTACGCTCGGCTCAGTCATTGCCCGCAGCACCCTCATTATCGTGGCCCTGACACTGGTGCTGCTCGGCTACGCCAGCTGGCTGTCGTGGCGCATTACCCGGCTGCAACGGGCGGTCAGCGCCAGTATTGACGAGGATGGGCGGATAACCGGTACGGTGCCGGACTCCCGTGCGAAGGATGAACTGGGCCAGTTGCAAAGGCATTTCAGCCTGATGGTGGATCGCCTCCATGGTTACAACCGCTACCTGGAAAGTTTTTCCCGGCGCCTCTCCCATGAACTGAAAACACCAGTTGCCGTGGTGCGCTCGTCACTGGAAAACCTCAGCCATTGCGATTCTGAGGCCGAGCGCAGGCAATACATTGAGCGGGCAGCCTCGGCCACCGAACGTCTCCGGCAGATACTCCATGGCATGAGTGAAGCCGCCCGGCTGGAACAGAGCCTGGACCACGCCGACAAGGAACCATTTGACCTGGCCGAGGTCGCAACCCAGGCCACCGCCGCCTACCAGGCACTGGATAGCGGCCATCGAATCCGTTATTCCGGTCCGGAAGCGGGCCTGCAGATGACCGGTTCGCCGGAGCTGATGGTGCAGCTGCTCGACAAACTGGTGGACAATGCCCGGGATTTCACACCGGAAAAAGGGCTGATTGAAGTCGGACTGGAAGCCACAACCGATGGCCTCTGCCTGTCGGTTTTCAACGAGGGCTCCGCCCTGCCGGAAAGCCCCGCCACAGACATCTTCAGCCCCTTCGTATCACTGCGGGAAGGGCAGGAACAGGGCCACCTGGGCCAGGGCCTGCTCATTGTCAGCCTGATTGCCGACTACCATGGTGGCCGTGTGGACGCACTGAACCGCACCCAAGGTGGCATTGACGGTGTATGCTTCCGCGTTATTATCCCCGCCATCCATTCTTGAAACAGGACTGCACCGCCGTGAGCGCACGACTGGACTCCCTCGACATTCATCCACTTCGCAACGAACTCTATAACGAGCTGCACTCGCGTCCCTTCCAGGTGCTGCCAACTCCGGCACGGGTCACCCAGATGGCGGTGCTGACCACCCCGGAACAGCGCCAGCAGCAGTTCCGGCACCTGCAGGAGCTGCACCGGGTGCTGGGCCAGCCGGTGCCGGAGCACGAAACAGGCTGTTTTGAGCACACGTTCGGTTCCCTCCGGGTACGCCGTGAAATGCACATGGAGTTTGCCTCCTACACCTTCATCAATCTGGCCGCCAGCAACAAGGCCCCCTTCACCGAAGCTGGCATTACACCGCTTCCGGAAGGCTGGCTGGAGCAGTTGTCCGGCACCGTGATCGCCGCCTTTCACCTGGAAATACGACCAGCCGCAGACGGAACCGAGGGGGATCTGGACTATGTCCGCAAACACTTTGAAGGCATGCGCCTGGTCGGCAGCAGCCCCCAGGAAGGCGCCGCCCGGGTGTGGGGCACCTTCAGGCTGCACAGCGACGGGTTTGGGCGATTCATGGTGATGAACCACCACATGTCCGACAGCCAACTCGGGCGCCTCACCCAGCGGCTGATGGAGATTGAGACCTATCGCCTGATGTCGCTGCTGGCGTTGCCGGTAGCCCGGAAAATCACCCCATCCCTGAATGATATGGACGAAAAGCTGGCGGTGATCACCCAGTCTCTTGCCGAGAATCAGGAAGTTGATGAAGAAAAGCTGCTCGCCCAACTGACCAATATCGCCGCCCGCATTGAGGCCTTCCGGGCCCACTCCACCTTCCGTTTCTCCGCCACCCGCGCCTATCATCGGCTGGTGCTGACCCGACTGGAGGAACTGCGGGAGGACGAACTGTCCGGCCACCTGACCCTCACCGAATTCATGACCCGCCGGCTGACACCGGCGGTAAAAACCTGCGAAGCGGTCAGCGAACGCCTGGAAGACCTGTCACGCCGGGTGGACCGGGCCTCGGACATGATGCGGACCCGGGTGGAACTGGCCATTCAGAGCCAGAACCAGCAACTGCTCAGTTCCATGGACCGACGCTCCAGGATCCAGCTGATGATGCAACACACCGTGGAAGGTTTCTCGGTGGTGGCCATTACCTACTACCTGATCGGGCTGCTCAAGTTTGGCCTGGATTCGATTTACGAGGCAGGCTTCGCCGTCAACAAAACACTGATTCTCGGCGTCGCCATTCCCGTGGTCATGACCCTGGTGTTCCTTGGCGTCCGGATGGTTCACCATCACTTCATCAAAATGGCGAAACAGCAGTAGCCGACACCAGCAGCCTGTCGGACTTAAGGCTGACAGGCTGCTAACTGCCGGCGCCCGCCTCTCCGGCAAACTGCCGGTAAAACTGCTGGGCCGTGCGGCCATTGCGGACACCCTTGGCGGTGGCGAAACGGATGGCCTCCCGGTGCAGGCTCTCCCTGTCGGCCACCTCCGGAAACAGGGCATCCACCGCTTGCAGGTAGATCTCCTGAGAAAACGCGTAGAACGACAGCTGCAGGCCGAAGCGATCCGCCAGCGACACCTGCTCCTCGATGGCTTCCGCCGGGTGTACTTCACCGTCGCGCATCTCGCTTTTGAGGTTGTCAGACATGAACTCCGGCATCAGGTGCCGGCGATTGGAGGTGGCATACACCCGCACATTCTCCGGCGGCAATTCCAGGGAGCCCTCCAGCACACTTTTCAGGGCCTTGTAGCCAGTCTCGCCGACATCAAACGACAGATCATCGCAAAAGATCACGAACCGGAACGGCAAATCGCAGATGTCATCGACGATTTCCGGCAGATTCACCAGATCATCCTTGTCCACCTCAATCATCCGCAGCCCGCGCTCCTGGTAGCGATTCAGCAGCGCCTTGATCAGAGACGACTTGCCCGTGCCCCGGGAGCCCCAAAGCAAAGCGTTGTTGGAAGGCTCACCGGCGAGAAAACGCTCAGTATTGCGGGCCAGTGCCTGTTGCTGCCGGCGGATGCCGGCGAGATCCTGCCATTGCACCGGATCGAGCCGGCGAATCGCCCGCAGACCGGAGCGGTGACGGCGCCAGACCGCCGCCGGCGTGGTTTGCCAGTCTATAGATACAGTTCCGGACATACACCTCTTTCCTATTCCGTCCCGTGTCAGCCTGTGAAACACTGAACACTCTGTTTATAACCGGTTGAAAAGGAGACTTTACCCCAAATGGCCGTAAAATCCGTTGCCCTGGTGGCACACGACAACAAGAAAAAGGAACTGGTGGACTGGGTCGCGGACAACCGCACCCGCTTTGCTCCGCTGAAACTCTATGCCACCGGCACCACCGGCCGGCTGTTGCGGGACAATCTGGAGCGGGACGACATTCATTGCCTGCTCAGTGGCCCGTTAGGGGGAGATCAGCAAATCGGCGCCAAGATTGCCGAGGGCGAAATCGATCTGCTGGTGTTTTTCTGGGACCCCCTCGAACCCCAGCCCCATGACCCCGACATCAAGGCCCTGCTAAGGATCGCGGCACTCTGGAACATTCCCGTGGCCTGTAACCGGGCAACGGCGGAATTCATCCTGACTTCTGCCTACATGACTGACGACCAGCACCAGCCGAAAAAACCGGATTTCTCCGATTACACCGGTCGCCCGGTCGGCGCCTGAGGCATTAGGCAAGGCCAGTGGTTATGACTACACTGATAAGGTAGCTGTAACGGACCGCCGGCACGCCAATGAATAGTCATGCCACTTTCCTCCAACATCGGTTTTTGAGCGTGGCCGTTGCTCTCTTCTGGGTTCTGTGTCTGCTGCCCGCATCGCCGCTGGCAACGGCAGAGCAGTCGAACGAAACGATAACTGTCGGCATTGTCGGTGATAACAAACCCTATTCCTTTGATGACGGTCCGGGGGCCTCCGGTTTTTCCGTCGATGTTCTCCGGGAGGTCGCCAGGCAGTCCGGTCTGAACTTCGTCTTCCGAGCTGGCAGTTGGCCGGAGATCTACGATGCGTTCCTGCGCGGAGAGCTTGATGTTATCGACGGAATTTCGTTCCATCCAGATCGCGCTGAAAAAATCCTGTTTACTGAGCCGTACCACCTGCGTCAGACCTTCCTGATGCACAATACCCAGACACCGATCGGAAAGATCAGCACGATAGAGGACCTCAAAGGCAGTCGAGTAGGTTTGGTACGTGACGTTTATTATCGCGATGCCCTGGCAGGTCAGGGTATTTCCATCACTACCTACGACTCTCTATACAGCCTTATCCGGGCACTCGCATTTGGCTGGGTGGATGTTATTGTCGGTCCAAGGCTGACTCTCCAGTACTACGCTAGCCAAGCTGGATTCGGCTTTCTCGAGATCGCCGGTGCGGCCCCCTTCGGAGAGCTCTCTAACGAGGATTTCCGCATTGGAGTTCTGAAAACCAACCAGGACCTCTTTCAAAAGATCAGTCGTGGCCTGCAACAGATTCCACAACCGCGAATACAGGAGTTGCTTGAGCGCTGGCGGGAATTCGGCGGCAACAACCTCAACAAAGTCACAGAATTTACCCTGACCCCGGAACAGCGCCGGTTTATTTCGGAAACCGGTCCGGTTCGCGTAGGTTTAATGCGGGATTATGCCCCTTACAGTTTTGAAAGCGGCACCCGTATTCACGGTTTGAGTATTGATGTGCTTAACCGCATATCGGACCTGACCGGATTGCAGGTGATTCCAGTCGAAGGGCAGTGGATCGAATTGTTACCGTTGTTCCGTGACGGCGAAATTGATCTTCTGGCCAACATGTCTTTCAGACCCGAACGTCAGACCTTCACTCGCTTTACCCAGCCTTACCACACGATTCCCAATGTTGCCTTTACCCATGACCCGTCCCTGAGACTGGAGACACTTGACGACCTCAGGGGGCAACGCGTAGCGCTGGGTTCCGGCATCTATTACGAAAAACCCGTCAGAGCTGCATTGGGTGACAATGCGAGGATATTCACAACGCAGGACGCCATGTTCCAGGCCCTGGCCAGAGACGAGGTCGATGTGGTTCTCGCCGCTTTGCCCAATGGCAATTTCTGGATACGGGAGCTGGGTATCCCCGGAGTACGAATCGCGGGTGAACTGATGCTGGAGGGCCAGGCTGGCGAAGATCTCCGTTTCGGGGTAAGGCCCGGACTCGCCCCGCTGGCCGACATTCTTGATCAGGCACTGTCAGCCATCAGCGCTGAAGAGATGCATGCGATCGAGAGCCGTTGGCTGGGAGCCAGCGTTGACCGGCAGGTAGCTGAAACGGGTGAGGTGACTCTGAATGCAATAGAGCTGGCCTGGCTGGAAGCCCATAACAGTCAGTTAAACATGTGTGTTGATCCACACTGGTTTCCACTTGAAGGCATAGACGCCGAAGGCAACCATACCGGATTGTCCGCCGAGGTGGCCCGCTTGTTCTCAAAACGTGCACCTGTGCGGTTTGAGCTGGTTCGCACAGACAGCTGGAAAGAATCCATGAGAGCCGCCAGACAAGGCAAGTGCGATATCTTCACGATGGCAATGAAGACCCCTGAACGGTCCCGATTCCTGAATTTTACCGAGCCGTACCTTGAGGTGCCGACTGTTGTTCTTGGCCGGATTGAAGCCCCCTTCATCGAGCGCGTGGGAGATCTGCGGGGCCAGAGGATTGGCGTTGTCGAGGATTACGCGTTCGCGGAGCTTTTGCAGAACCGCTACCCCTCTCTCAATCTTATCGAAGTCGGGAACGAACAAGACGGGCTAAGGAAACTGCAAAGCAATGAGCTGGACGGCTACATCACAACGCTGGCAACTGCCAGCTACTACATGCAGGAACTTGGCCTTGCCGATCTGAAAGTAATTGGCAGAGTTCCCGCAGACTGGTCACTCTCCGTGGCAACGAGAAAGGACGAGCCTGTTGTTCTGGGCATCATGCAAAAACTGGTTTCCAGCCTCACCGCCCAGGAGCGGAAAGACCTTGAACGGCAGTGGCGGAACTTACGGCTCAAGCAATCCGTGGACTACACCCTGACCTGGCAACTGCTGGTCGCTGGCGTGCTGATTACCGCTCTGCTGGTTCACTGGAACCGGAAACTCAACCGCCTCAATAAAGACCTGACTGATGCCAATGAGAGGCTCGCACGTCTAAGCGTAACGGACGACCTGACGCAATTAGGCAACCGAAGCTACTTTGACCAGGAGTTCCGCAAGAGCTTCCAGTGGTGTCAGCGCCACAATTCGGGCTTCGCGGTCGCAATGATAGACGCGGATCATTTCAAAAAAATCAACGACAGTTATGGCCACGAAGCCGGAGATCTTTGCCTGAAAACTCTGGCAAACACCATGCGCGAACACTTCCGGCGGGAAACAGACAGGCTCTCGCGTTTTGGGGGCGAGGAATTCGTCATTTTTGCCAGCTACGAGGACAGGAATGAAATACGTAACCGCCTGGAGCGTTTCCGGGAGGCTGTCGCAAATGCCTGCAGTATTTGCGATGGCAACGATATCAAGCTGACCATCAGCATTGGTCTGGCGACCGGTATTCCGGGGCCGGATGACTCACCGGCGGAATTTCTCAGACAGGCCGACCAGGCCCTGTACCAGGCCAAAGAAAATGGTCGGAACCGGCTGGAGGCGCGAGCGGTCAGTTCCTGAGTGGTGGTAAGATTGACACAAAACAAGGATAAGGAGAAAACCATGGCACGTATTTACGAGGACAACTCACTCTCCATCGGCAACACCCCGCTGGTAAAACTGAACCGGGTCAATGACGGCGCCACCATCTGGGCCAAGATTGAGGGCCGTAACCCGGCCTACTCCGTTAAGTGCCGGATCGGCTCGGCCATGATCTGGGACGCCGAAAAACGGGGCACCCTCAAACCGGGCATGACCATCGTGGAGCCCACCAGCGGCAACACCGGCATCGCACTGGCGTTCGTGGCTGCTGCCCGCGGCTACAAACTGATCCTGACCATGCCCGCCTCCATGAGCCTGGAACGCCGGAAGGTCCTGAAGGCCCTGGGGGCGGAACTGGTGCTTACAGAACCAGCCAAAGGCATGCCGGGCGCCATCGCCAGGGCGGAAGAGATTTTCGCCTCCGACCCGGACAACCATTTCCTGCCCCAGCAGTTCCAGAACCCTGCCAACCCACGGATTCACGAAGACACTACCGGCCCGGAGATCTGGAATGACACGGACGGTGAGGTGGACATCTTCGTGGCCGGTGTCGGTACCGGCGGCACGCTGACCGGTGTGTCCCGCTACATCAAGGACACCCGTGGCAAGAAGATCACCACCGTCGCCGTCGAGCCCACGGATTCACCGGTCATCACCCAGGTGATGAATGGGGAAGATCCCAAACCTGCGCCCCACAAGATTCAGGGCATTGGCGCCGGCTTTGTACCCAAGAATCTGGACCTGGAACTGGTTGACCAGGTGGAAACCGTTTCCAATGAGGAGTCCATGGACATGGCCCACCGGCTGATGCAGGAGGAAGGCATTCTCTGCGGCATTTCCTGCGGTGCCGCCGTTGTCGCGGCGGTCCGGGTGAGCAAGCAGCCGGAGCACAAAGGCAAGAACATCGTCGTGGTATTGCCGGATTCGGCAGAACGCTATCTTTCCTCAGCCCTGTTTGCTGACCAGTTTGGTGAGCTGGAGAACGTGCAGTAAGGAAAAAAAGGCGCAGCCTTGTGCTGCGCCTTGTGCTCATCAGAACTGGTACTTCAGGCCAACTCGGCCGGTATCAAACTCCGGCCCGCTGTTGGTCACCTGGCCGTTGAAATCTTCTTCATCAATGTCAACGTTGTAGCGGTTGTACTCCGCGAACGCCGTCAGCTGCTGCGTTACGCGGAAATCCACACCGGCACCCACAAAGGGCGTCACCTCATCGTAAGTCTCGCTCTCGTCGAAGGCGTCCACATCAAAGGCCGAGGCAAATACACCGGCTTTGCCGTATACACCAAAGCTGTCAGTCAACGGCAGACGACCAATCGCGCCCAGGCCAACTCCTTTGAGTTTGCCTTCCACATCATCTTCGCCGAAGTTCCCAAAATCGATGTACTCCGCTTCCAGAGCAAAAAACGGATTGAACTGGTAGCCAAGGGCTGCGCCAAGCAGGTCGTTCTCGTCCTCAAACTCTCCACCGTGGGCTTTGTAACCACCGTAGCTACCGCTGATGTATGGGCCTGACTGATCTCGCTCCTCGCTGCCCTGAGCCAGGGCGGCGGGGACAGAAAAGGCAGATGCTGTGAAAAATGCTGCACAGGCGAAACGGATTCCGGAATTCATAAGGCTTTCCTCCTGGTGAGTTCAGATGTCCTTCTCATTCCATGGGTAACCGAAAGCAGTCTCTCAATTACCCGAACTCACCCTACTAGGGGTTGTGCCTGAAGTGGGTTAAAACCGGCCTAAGAATTGGTAATCCTGGATTAACCAAAAAGGAGAAAGGCGATCAAGTCAAGGGGCCGTCCCTTGATCTGCCGGCGAGTTGTTATCTTGAGCAGAAGCCTCACCGGTGCCCGCGCTGTTATCAGTTACTCCGGAGTCCGCCCGTTTCATCAGAACCATGCCACCTTGCAGCAGCAATGATTTAAGTCGGGGGTCTCCCTGTTCCGCGATCCCCACAGCAAAAGCCATCAGGGCCGCCTCCAGAGGATTTTCCTTAATCAGGTCGCGAAGCACGTCAATACCGGAACCCGATTTGCCATTGGCCTCTTTACGGCGTTTGCCCGAAAAAGCTGGGCGAGTTAAACGCAGAAAAAAGAGCGCAAGGAAAAAGACACAGACGAACCCGACCAGCCCCATGGCTCCGGCCTCGCCAAGCAAGGGGGACAGTGCCAGGATTACTGCCTGAACCAGAAGATAAAACCCGGTAAGTAACAGGGTGGTGAGCAAGACCATCGCCAATACAAAGCCAATGAGGGCAGCGGCAGCCTTGCGCAACGCACCCTGAACCTGAGCAGAATCAAGCATGATCAGCGATCAAGCAGTTTGCCCACCAGAATACCGGCCAGGAACATGATAATAATGCTGAGGAACGGCCGTTCTTCAATTTTGTGCTCAACGTCATGAAAGGCTTTGTCTCCAGCATCCTTTGCGCGATGCAATACTTCATCGCCTTTCTGTTTGACCTGATCCAAGGCCTCACGGCTCTCGCGACGAATTTCATCTCTGAGGCTGCTGATGTTGCTTTTCTGGCTTTCCGAAACAGTCCGGGTCAGTTTGGACAAATCGTCCCGGAGCGCTTGCAGATCCCGCTTTACCTGGTCGTAGTCGTCCTGGGTAGATTTTGCTTCCATTTTCTTCTGCCTCCTTGAACAATCGATTTACCGCTGATGTGGCGTTTCCATAATACAGTACAACCTCTGCCAGTTATTGAACCCAACAACGTAACAGCGAAGCGCCTACCCCAAAATTAGCACAGTATATTCGAGCGCGCGTTACTGTAACTTAATCCATCGGTTCGTCATTGCGGACTCGCAGAAAACTGGCAAAACGGGGCAGACCAGTGGCCGTAAGACCATAATACTTGAATGTGATCGTGCTTCCGGGCTCTGGTGGGGACGCCCTCTCGGTATCGCTGAACCCGGAACCAATCCGGAACTGCCGGCCATTTTCGAGCTCGACCAGCAGTGACCCCATCATGCCCTCGTATTTGCCACTGCCCGGCAGGTGACGAACCACCACCGCTTCGGCATCCTGGTACGGCTTCACTTTCAGCAGGTCATTCGAGCGACCGCTTCGGTAACCACTGGCCCCCAGGTGCAGCATTAACCCCTCTGCCCCGCTGTCTACCACCTCTTCCAGACGCCGCATCAACTTCTCATGGGTGCTCGCCCGCTGCTGCTCCACAAGCACCATATAGGGTGATCCGACCCTATCGACCAATGCCCTCAGCCGGGCCAGACGCTGATCGAAAGTAGCCTCCTGATCCGGAAGATCAAATACCATGAAGCGAACCTGCCGCCACTGGGCAGCTACCGGAACCACCTGACGCACCGCCCCCGATAATTCCGCAAAACGGCCACGCCCCATCCAGAGCTCGCCATCCAGGGGACGCGCCGGAAACCCTTTGGTAAACCACCCGGGCGCCCGATACTCGTGACCACCACGGGAAAGAAAGCGCTCACCGGTCCAGTAGGCTCGCACCCCGTCGAGCTTTTCACTGACCCAGTAGCCCTCAAGCGGCATGCCTTTTTGATAGACATTGGCGAGTGTGAGCTTTGGTGGTTCCGCCCAGGCCACGGGGGAAGGCAAGAAGGAAGGCAGCACCAGAAGCACGGTACAAAACAATCGGGAAAGCATGGCAGCTCCTTTGCTCTACTGGGCCAGATATTCCGTTCCGGCCATAATGATCAACAGGTCGTTATTCGTTTCCGCAGGTGCTCCTCACCTTCTCCCGGAAATCCTCACGAATACGGGTATTCTCAGCCTCACTCACGAAGACCCTCTCACCCTGATCGTTGAGGTCATAAAAAGTTGAGACGCTGGCCAGATACTTGAGACGCGCCCGAAGTTTTCGGCAAACATCGGCACGCTTCTCCGCTTTCTCCTTAGCCTTGGCATCAGCCGCCCGCCGCGCCTTGCGTTCCGCCTGCTGCTGCTCCAGAAATTCCGTCATTTTCTGATGGCGTTCCCGGGCACCCGTATCCGCATTGGCCGGAGCGGCATTAACCGCAACTTCACTTGATGTCGCCTGGGCCGGTGGGCGATCTCCGAAATGGGTTTGGCCGTTGGCATCCACCCATTTGTAGACACCCGCGTTTGCGGAGAGGGGGATGGAGCAGAGGAACATTAAAACCACTAATGCTTTCACACAGAAATCCTTTTCAACTATTTGCTTCCTTGGCGCCTTTACCAACGAAAGGCTTTCACGATAGGCGAAAACTCTATCACCGCAGCCCCCGCCAACACCATGAACGACGCAACAAAAACCGCCATTTGGGGCGCTTCCAGGTTTGTAGGCTACCCTGCAGGTATGAACGGACTGCCGCAGTTATACGAACGCGTTCGCAAAACTCCAAAACACCGAGTGTGAAAATAAGGTAACTATCTGATAGGGTTGAAAAGTTGGAACAGGAAGGGCGGAGTTATACGCCCATGACCAAGAGCGGGAGTGGCTCAGGAATGAGCGTATAACTCCGGCGGTAGCCATGGTAAATGGTTCTCAAGACTCTGTTTTTGAGAGAGAATCAGGCGTTTTCCTGAGAAATCTTGAGTGGAGTTTTACGAACGGGTGATATACGAACGCGTTCGTATAATTAGCTGTTGAACTAGCCGCGCAAGCGCGGGGAGCGCGCCTGAGATCTTTGTTGATCATCGATTACTGAGTAGGGTTTTCAAGGATGAAGACGATACTACAAGAGGTGATGGGCCGGGGGTATCCGGCCCTGGCGGAGAAGACGCCTCTGCCACCGCATGTTCATCGCGCGGCCAGGGCGATGGTGCTGTGCCGCACGGCGGCACTGGGCGGTCACATACAGGGCTGCCCCGAGGGGCATGTCCAGCGGGTCTGGTACAACTCCTGCCGCCACCGCAGTTGCCCGCAATGCAACCGGATTCAGCTTGAGCGTTGGCTGGAGGGCCAGAAGTCACGCCTGATTGATCACCCCCATCGCCATGTGATCTTTACCCTGCCGCACGAATTGCATCCGTACTGGCGCCGCAACACCGACCGGATGACTCGCTGGTTGTTCCAGTCCGTGCGAGAGACGCTGATGTGTTTTTTGAGCGATCCGGCGTACCTGGGGGCCCAACCTGGCATTCTGAGCGTTTTGCACACCTGGGGGCGGTCGCTCACGTTGCACCCCCATATTCATTGCGCCATTACCGAGGGTGGTCTGGACGATCAGGGGCTGTGGCGGTTGCCGGTCAGGAACTGTTTTCTGCCGATCCGGGCGGTCATGTTCAAGTATCGTGGGCACTTCCTGGCGCAGCTGAAATCCGCCGTGGATTGCGGGGAGTTGTCGCTACCGGACGGTGAGACACCGACGAGCAGCCACAACCTGTTTAACCGATTGGGACGTAAGCCCTGGAATGTGAACCTTCGAGAGCGTTATGACAACGCGGAAGGCGTGGTGGAATACCTGGCCCGCTACGTGCGGGGCGGGCCGATGCGCCCGAGTCAGTTGTCAAGGTTCCGGACCGACCAGAACGATGTCCTGTTCCGCTACCATGCGCACCGGGACAACCCGGATGGCGGACGTAAACGGTGCCGGAAGGAACGCCTGAGTACGGGCGAATTTGCCGGGCGGTTACTGCAGCATGTGCCCCGCAAGGGGCTGAACATTGTGCGCAGTTATGGTCTGTATGCGGTTGCCTGCCGGGGCAAGCTGGACCAGGCCCGGGCGGACGTGGGGCAAGCGCCGGTTCGCCAACCGAAGCCGGTTCGGTGGCAAGGTTATCTTGGCCGTTTTCCCGACAGTCAGAAGCAGACCCACTGCTCGGTCTGTGAGCGGCA